>CALZJG010000043.1 GCA_945787555.1 uncultured Chromatiaceae bacterium
CCGGTGGGGGCGGGGGCGGCGCCGGGGCCTATCGTGCCTTGGGCGATGTTGCTGTAGATGGCGCTGCTGCTGATGTCCATGGCATCGAGATTGGTGATGCCGCCGCCGGTGTTACCGGCGCTGTTGCTGCGTACGGTGGTGCGGTTGATGATCATGCCGCCGCCTGCATTGGCGATACCGCCGCCGGACGTGGAGGCCGTGTTGTTCTCCACCGTGGTGAGGTCGATGGCGACGTTGCCGTAGAGGTTGCGGATGCCGGCCCCTTCGATGGCACTGTTGTTGCGTACCGTGGAGTTCACCAGCACGACCCTGGCGGGATTGAAGCCCAAGCCGGCGCCGCCGGTGATTTGGATGCCGCCGCCGCTGGCGTTGGCGCCGTTGATGGCGGCATTGCCTTCGAGGGTGCTGCCACGGATACGCATTTTGGATTCGGTGTAGATGCCGCCCCCGCCGATGCCTTTTTGATTGGTGTCGGAGACGTTGTTGCTGATGACGACGGTATCCAGTTCCATGGTGTAAGTCAGATTGCCGTTGAAGCCGGCGTGATTAATGCCGCCGCCGTTACCGCCGTTGATCGCTCCGCCGGGATTGACGGCTTTGTTGGCGGTGATGGTGCTGTTGCTGATAGAGACCGTGCCGGTGCTCTCATTGTAGAGGCCGCCGCCGGGCTCGTTGGTCGCCTGGCCGTTACGGATGGTGACGCCGCTGATCGTCACATTGCTGGCGCCGCTGATGTGAAAAACACGGTCTCCGACCGCCGCGCCGCCGCCGTCGATGATGGTGCTGGCTTGATCCGCGCCGGTGATCGTCACGCTTTCGGTAATGTCCAGGTCGCCGCTCGCGCCGAGGTCTTCGCCGCTGCCCACGATGGATAGAGTATAGGTGCCGGCGGCCAAGGTGATGTTGTCGGGCCCGCCGGTGTTATTCGCTTCTTGGATGGCGGCGCGTAAGGTGCAGGTGCCGGCGGCCGTGAGGCAGGTTCCGTTACCCGGATTGGCGTCCGCACCATCTTGAAAGCTGTTCACGGTGAAGATGGCGCCGTAGGCTGTCGGCGCTGCGAGGCTCAACAGCAAAGCCATCCATAGCAGGCGAGGGGTGACCGGTAGGGGTCGTGAATAGGAGGATTTGGCGGTGTTCATGGTCATCATCTATGCCTGCGCTCTCTAGTTGCTAATAACGGCACCGCGGCGATAATTCTTTACCGCCGGCCGTCGTGAAAAGTGGCAGACAAATCTTCTGAATGACAAGCATTTCTGCCACAAGCTGGCGGGATACTTACGCATTTTCCTGCGCGCTCTTCCGTTCCCGCCTGGCGCTATCCTTAGGCATGCACGAAATTCCAGTTATATTAGCATAGGGATTCAGCGACTTGCCAGCTTAGGGAGGGAGGAGGTCATGGCAGCCAGGGCGGCCACGGAGGATGGGGGAGAGGGGCTCATCGCCACGGTGCAGGGCTTGTTAGACGAGTTGCACGGCGGTGTGGGTTCGATGGTTGTGAGGCTGGACAGTCACTTAGAGCGCGATTTGGGCCTGGATAGCCTGGCGCGGGTCGAATTGGTGTTGCGCCTGGAGCGCCGTTTCGCCGTCCATTTCCCAGAACAGGCGTTGAGCGAGGCGGAAACGCTGCGCGATCTGTTGCGGCATATTCAAACCGCTGAACAGCAACAGCAGCGGGAACAGGAGCCTGTGAGCGCCTCTTTGACTGCCGCGCCCACCGTGGAGGCCTCGAAACAGGGTATTCCAGAGACCGTTGCGACGCTGTTAGACGCGCTGGACTGGCATTTACAGGTACAGCCCGAGCGACCGCATATTTATCTCTACGACAAGGACGAGGCCCCGACGCCCATCACCTACTATGAGTTGTGGGTGGCGGCCGGCGCCGTAGCCGCCGGCTTGCGTCTGCGCGGGGTAGGGGACGGTCAGGCGGTGGCCTTGATGTTGCCGACGGGACAGGAGTTTTTCGCTGGATTTCTAGGCGCTTTGCTGGCGGGCGGGATCCCGGTGCCGATGTATCCGCCAGTCCGCGCCACCCAGTTGGAGGATCATCTGCGCCGTCAGGCGGCCATCCTCAATAATTGTCAGGCGGTGATTTTACTGACGGTAGCCGAAGCGCGCCCTTTGGCGCCGCTGCTCAAGGGCTTGGCGCCGAGCCTGCGGGCCTTGGTGACCGTCGCCGAGCTGATGGCGGAGCCGCTGCCCGGCGAACGTCCGCTGCTGAAAAGCACTGACATTGCTTTGCTGCAATATACCTCGGGCAGCACCGGCAATCCCAAGGGGGTGGTGCTCACTCACGCCAATTTGCTGGCCAATATCCGCGCCATGGGCGCGGCGGTGCAGGCCTCGCCTGACGATGTGTTCGTGAGCTGGTTGCCGCTGTACCACGACATGGGCTTGATCGGGGCCTGGCTGGGTAGTCTCTATTACGGTATTCCGTTGGTGCTGATGTCGCCACTGACGTTTCTGGCCCGGCCCGCGCGCTGGTTATGGGCCATCCATCGTCATAAAGGGACGCTGTCGGCCGGCCCCAATTTCGCTTATGAATTGTGCGCCGCCAAGATCGCCGAGGAAGAATTGTCCGGGCTGGACTTGAGTAGCTGGCGTTGTGCCTTCAATGGCGCCGAGCAGGTCAGCGCCCATGCCATCGAGAGCTTCACGGCGCGTTTTGCGCCCTATGGCTTTCGGCCCGCCAGTCTGATGCCGGTGTACGGCTTGGCGGAGTGTTCGGTCGGGCTGGCCTTTCCCTCCCTGGGCCGGGTGCCCTACATAGATCGGGTGCAGCGTGAGGCACTGGTGCGCGACGGCGTGGCCCTGCCGGCCCCCGCCGAGGATGGCGCCGCGCTCGCCTTCGTGGGCTGCGGACGGGCCTTGCCTCAGCACGCCCTGCGCGTGGTGGACAAGGGCGGGCGGGTCATCGAGGAGGACCGCCGCGAGGGGCAATTGCAATTCAGCGGGCCGTCCGCCTGTGGCGGTTATTACCGCAACCCGCAAGCCACCGCAGCCTTGCAGCAAGGGGAGTGGTTGGACTCGGGTGATCGCGCCTATCTTGTTTCAGGCGAATTGTTCATCACCGGGCGGGTGAAGGATGTCATCATCCGCGGCGGCCACAACATCTATCCTACCGAAGTGGAAGAGGTGGTGGGCGAGATTCCCGGTGTGCGCGCCGGTTGCGTAGCGGCCTTTGGTAGCCGCGATCCCACCAGCGGCGCCGACCGCTTGGTGGTGGTGGCCGAGACGCGGCAACGACGTGCAGAAGCGTTGCAGGAATTGCGCGCCGCCGTCGAGCGCACGGTAAGCGCCGTTACTGGCGCACCGCCCGATGACATTGTGTTGGCACCGCCGCGCTGCATACTCAAAACCTCCAGCGGCAAGATCCGCCGTGACGCCACCCGTCAACGCTACGAGCGGGGTACGCTCACCCGGGGCCACGGTGCACCGTGGCGGCAGATCTGGCATTTGAGTCGTACGGCGCTCTGGCCGTGGCTGCAGCGCGGTTGGCGCAGTTCGACAAGCTGGTTGTACGCCGCCTGGGTGTGGTCGTGGTTCACGTTGCTGGCCATCGTCACTTGGACGGCAGTGGCGGTTTTACCGCCGCTGGCGTGGCGTCAGGCGGTGGCGCGTTATTGCACGCGCTTGTTGGCTCGTTTGATCGGTGTGCGCTTGCACGTGGAGGGGATGGACAATCTGCCGCCCAACGGCGAGTGCATCTTTGCCGTCAATCACGCCAGCTATCTGGATGCAGTGATCTTGGTGGCCTTGCTGCCCGGTGTGGTGCGTTATGTGGCTAAGCAGGAATTGGCGGCTTATTCCGTATTGGGCTTTTATTTGCGCCGCTACGGCTGTGAATTCGTCGAACGGTTCGAAGTGCGGCGCAGCGTGGAGGATCAGCGGCGCATGGAAGCGACGGTACAAACGGGAGGCTCTTTGCTGTATTTCGCCGAAGGCACTTTCGGTCCGGCCCCCGGGGTGCGACCGTTTCGCATGGGCGCGTTCATCGCCGCGGTAAAAACCGGTTTGCCGGTGGTACCCATCGCCTTGCGCGGTACGCGGGCGCTGATGCCTTCGGGGAGTTGGCGGCCGCGCCATACGGCGGTGACGGTGACCATCGGCGCGCCCCTGCGGCCGGCGGGCACGGATTGGGCGGCGGCCGTGGCCCTGCGCGATGCGGCGCGCGCTTACATCGTCACCCACAGCGGCGAACCGCCGTTGACGTTAGGATGAGGGTGCTTAGTGACTCAACGCAATTTACGCCGCGAGGCGCTGGCCCTAAGGTGCCGCGTGGCTAGGCGGGGTCGCAGCCAGGATATCGGTGTCTTCATGCGTATACGGTGGTGTGGAGCAGCACAGCAAGCGCAAAGGTTCGTTGTCGGTGTTGGTGAGCGCATGTGCAGTGCCGGGCGGGATGCAGATCGTATCCCCGGGGCTGACATCGAATTGCTCGTTCCCCAACGTCATGCGACCGTGGCCGGCGGTGATGTGATAAATCTCTTCGATCTTGCTGTGACGATGCAGCAGCGTGCTGCCGCCCACCGGCAGTGTCGCTTCCGCCAGGCTTTGCGATTGATTGCCGTGTACGGAGGGATGCATCAGCTCACGGATGATGGAGCCGTCCTTAGTGGTGAAGGGTTCGATGGCTTGGTAGGAGGTCTTTAGCCTCTTATTGCTGAGTTCGTTCATAGTGAGTCCGAATCGTATGATGCTCATACGAAAGCCTATCAGCGCGCTTGCCAGTAAGCCAAGGCGAATTTTTTCCGGGGTTTGTGTAAGGTAGGCAGACACGTCGCCGGGAGTCACGGATGCGACAACTGGTACTTTTCTTCAAGGCCCTGCGCGACAGCGTACGCGACTTGTTGCCCATTGTCCTGGTCATTGCCTTTTTTCAGCTCGTCGTCTTGCAACAACCCATCCCGGATCTCTTCAACATGCTGGTAGGTTTGCTGCTGGTCGTGTTGGGGCTGACATTATTTGTACGTGGCTTGGAGCTCGGGTTATTTCCGGTCGGCGAAACCATGGCTCATGCCTTCGCGCGCAAAGGCAGTCTGTTTTGGCTATTGATGTTCGCTTTCGCCTTGGGCTTCGGCACTACGATAGCGGAACCAGCGGTGATCGCCGTGACCCACAAAGCCGCCCTCGCAGCGCAGCAAGCGGCGGTAATCGCGGCTGAGGAAAGTGCGCTCAGCGCTTACCAATGGGGTCTGCGCGTCAGCATCGGTTTGGCGGTGGGGTCGGCGCTAATGCTGGGTGTGTTGCGGATATTGAAGGGCTGGCCCATTCATACGCTCCTGATCGGCATTTATTTGCTGATGTTGGTGCTAACCACCTTCGCGCCGCCCGAGATCGTCGCCATTGCCTATGATTCGGGCGCCGTAACCACTTCCGAAGTCACCGTCCCGTTGGTGGCCGCCCTGGGGGTGGGGTTGTCTTCGGTGATCCAAGGTCGCAATCCCTTATTAGATGGTTTCGGGCTGGTCGCCTTCGCATCCGTCACGCCAATGATCTTCGTGATGATCTACGGGTTGCTATCATGATCGAGGAGCTGACTCATCTCACCAGCACGCTCATTTTCACTTTGCTGGATGTGTTGCCCATCATTTTTGTGGTGGTGATTTTTCAGTTGCTGGTGATCCGTCGTCCATTCCCCAATTGGCGCAATGCCGCCATCGGTTTTTTTTATGTGGTGCTGGGGCTGGCGGTGTTTATGCAGGGATTGGAGCTGGCGGTGTTTCCCCTCGGTACGTTGATGGCGCAGCAACTGACTGACGCGACCTTCATTTTCGGCGCCGCGATGCCCGAGAGTGCGACCATCGATTGGCGCGACTATGCTTGGGTGTACGCCTTCGCCGCTGCGATCGGCTTCACCAGCAGCATCGCCGAACCGGCCGTCATCGCCGTGGCCATGAAAATACGCCATGTCTCGGGTGGCGTAATTAAGGTGTGGAGTCTCCGAATGATAATCTCCTTGGGCGTAGGGCTGGGTATGGTGGTGGGTTCGTTGCGGTTGGTTGCCGGCATTCCGCTAGTCTATTTGATGATTCCCGGTTATTTATTACTGTTGGTGCAGACTTATTACGCCCCAAAGTTGATGGTGCCCATCGCTTATGATTCGGGTGGCGTGACGACCTCCATCGTCACTGTGCCTTTGATCACCGCGTTAGGGCTGGGTTTGGCAGAATCCTTGCCCGGGCGCAGTTCGCTAATCGATGGTTTCGGCTTGGTGGCTTTTGCCTCATTGTTTCCAGTGATGACGGTAATGGCCTATGCGCAATTGGCGGAGTGGTGGGGGCAACGGCGTGTGCGCCAGGGTGCGTCGGAAGAGATATCCGAGTGATGAATCATTACTCATTAGGTGCGCTACGCGCTGACCATAGGGGCCCGCGCCCTGATATAGGCATGCCGGAGGGTTCAGTATTGGTCTTGTCGATACAAGGCCGCAAACCCTTGCTAGATGATTCCGGTTTGACGGTTCCCGCTGCCGTTCCGCAGATGTTTTTTGCGATGACTTGTGGGGTGCGGCCATGCTCGAGGACCTGACACATCTCACCCGTACGCTGACGTTCACTTTGCTGGATGTGTTGCCCATCATCCTGGTTGTGGTCGTCTTCCAATTGTTGGTGATCCGCCGTCCCTTTCCCAATTGGCGCGATGCCTCCATCGGTTTTTTGTATGTGGTGCTGGGGTTGGCAGTGTTCCTGGAGGGATTGGAGCTAGCGGTGTTCCCGCTCGGTACCTTGATGGCGCAGCAGCTCACCGATGCGACATTCATCTTCGGTGAGGCAATCGCCGAGAGTTCGGACATCGATTGGCGCGATTATGGCTGGGTGTATGTCTTCGCCGCCGCGATCGGGTTTGCCAGCAGTATCGCCGAGCCGGCGGTGATCGCGGTGGCGATGAAGATACGCCATGTTTCGGGCGGCACCATCAAAGTCTGGGGTTTGCGTTTGATCATTGCTTTAGGTGCGGCGTTGGGTATGGTCGTGGGTTCCTTGCGTTTGGTGACCGGGATCCCATTGGCCTATTTGATGATTCCAGCCTATCTATTATTGCTGCTGCAAACCTATTACGCACCCAAGTTGATGGTGCCGATTGCGTATGATTCGGGCGGGGTGACGACGTCCATTGTCACAGTACCCTTAGTGACGGCGTTGGGTTTGGGTTTGGCCGCATCCTTGCCCGGCCGCAGTCCCTTGATAGATGGTTTTGGTTTAGTGGCCTTCGCTTGTCTGTTTCCAGTGATGACGGTGATGGGATATGCGCAATTGGCGGAGTGGTGGGGGCAACGGCGAAAGCATAGGCCGTCGTCGGACGAGACTCCCAAATGACGGGACCTTAGCAAGGAGGTGTGCGATGCATTTCAAATTGATTATCGCCCTAGTGGAAGACCACAAGACCAATTCCGTGTGTCAGGCGGCGCGCGAGGCGGGTGCCACCGGCGCCACGGTGATCAGCCATGCGCGCGGTCATGGTTTGGAAAAGAGTAAGACGTTTCTAGGCTTGAATCTTGAGGAGCCGCGCGACGTGATACTGCTCTTGGTGGAGGAACATCTGGCGCGGAGCATACTCGAAACCATTTCGCATGAGGGCGAGTTTGATGCCAAGCCCGGTACGGGCATCGCCTTTCAAGTTGATGTAGAAGATGCCGTGGGCGTGATGCAGCAGGTGAAAAAACTTACCCCCAAGGTGGAGGAAGAGCTATGAACGAAAAACATAGGGTGGTGCGCGTGCGCGACGTGATGAAGCATGAATTCGACGTCGTGGATGGCATGCTGACGGTGCAGGATGCGTTACGCAAGATGAAACATGTGGAAACCAAGGCGCTGATCGTGGAACGGCGCCACGATGACGATGAGTACGGCATCGTGCTGCTTTCCGATATCGCCCGTCAGGTGTTGGCCAAGGATCGCGCGCCGGAGCGCGTCAATATCTATGAAATCATGACCAAGCCGGTCATCAGTGTGCCGCCGGATATGGACATTCGTTACTGTGCCCGGCTGTTCGAACACTTCGACCTGTCGCGCGCGCCGGTAGTCGAGCACCGCGACGTGATCGGCATCGTCAGTTTCACCGACATGGTCTTGCACGGCATGTTCGAAGAGTAATTTCTATCAACCTGTTGCCATAGGTATTAACGGTAATACTCCGCTCCCCAGTGCCGATCAGCTAGGCAGGCGCCGCAATCCGCGCGCGCAGGCCGGGGAGTCGCCATGACCGATCTCATTGCTGGAATCATCGTCTTTATGGGCTGGATGGCGGGCGTGGCCATGCTCGTTTTGCTGGTGATGTTCATTCAGGACGTGCTGCAAAAGGATCACGCGGTGCGGCGCAACTTTCCCGTTATCGGGCGCTTGCGCTATTTCCTGGAAAAGCAGGGTGAGTATTTCCGTCAGTACTTTTTCGCCCATGATCGTGAGGAGCTGCCGTTCAATCGCGCCACCCGCGCCTGGGTGTATCGCACCTCGAAGAACCTTGGCGGCATGGTCGGTTTCGGTTCCACCAGTGATTTACGCCAACCCGGCACCTTGATTTTCGTCAACGCGCCGTATCCCACCTTGGAGGAGGAGCGCCAGCCCGCGCCGCCGTTGGTGATCGGCCCGCACTGTGAGCACCCCTATACCGCACGCTCCATCGTCAATATTTCTGGAATGAGCTTCGGCGCCATCTCCGCACCGGCGGTGCGCGCTCTTTCGCACGGTGCGCACGCCGCCGGCATTTGGATGAATACCGGCGAAGGCGGGTTGTCACCTTATCATTTGGACGGCGGCGCTGACGTCGTTTTTCAAATAGGAACCGCTAAGTACGGCGTGCGTGATGCGCATGGCAAGTTGAGCGACTCGCGCTTACGTGAACTGGCGGCCCAGGTGGGTGCCTTCGAAATCAAACTCTCGCAAGGGGCCAAGCCTGGACGCGGCGGCGTATTGCCGGCCACCAAGGTCACTGAGGAAGTGGCGCGTATTCGTGGCATCCCCGTACGACAAGCCTCGTCCAGCCCCAATCGCCATCCTGAGATACATGATGATGATGACTTGTTGGACCTGATCGTACGGGTGCGTGAGGTGAGCGGTCGGCCGGTTGGCATTAAACTGGTGATGGGTGATGACAGCGGCATGCGGCGTTTGTGTGATGCGATATTGCGGCGCGGTGTGGAGTGCGCGCCGGATTTCATCACGCTGGATGGTGGCGACGGGGGAACCGGTGCGGCGCCGCAGGTGTTGGCCGATTATGTCGGCTTGCCGCTGTCGGAATCCTTGCCCATGTTGGTAGACATTCTATTGGAAAGCGATTTGCGTGACCGCGTGCGCGTGGTCGCATCGGGCAAGTTGGTCACTTCCGTAGACGTGGCTTGGGCATTGTGTGTAGGTGCAGATTTCGCCGCCACGGCTCGCGGTTTCATGTTCGCCTTGGGCTGCATACAATCGTTGCAATGTCATCTCGATACCTGTCCTACCGGGATCACCACCCATAACGCGCGCCTGCAAAAAGGGTTGGTGGTGGAAAGCAAAGCGCGACGCGTGGCCAATTACGCGCGCTGGATGAATCTGGAGGTCGACCGCCTGGCCTACTC
>CALZJG010000044.1 GCA_945787555.1 uncultured Chromatiaceae bacterium
TCGACGGGCACCGGCCATTGCACGGGTTGTAATGACTCATAATCCTTATCGCTGAGCTCGGCCAAGCCGGAAATATCGAAATCGCGCCCACCACTATTTTCAAAACCACTGAGCGCGGCGTGTTCGCGAAAAATCTCAGCGGGCGAGCGGTAGGCGAACGCTGCGGAGAAACCCATGCGCGCGGCCACTTCGCTCACCATCCACCAATCGGCCTTGGCCTCCCCTGGCGGCGGTAAGAAAGTCCGCTGCCGTGAAATACAGCGCTCGGAATTGGTGACCGTGCCGTCCTTCTCTCCCCAGGCCAGCGCCGGTAATAAAACCTGTGCCTGCGCGGTCGTATCGGTGTGCGCCATGCAATCGGACACCACCACCAACTCGCACTCTTGCAATGCCGCACGCACACGATCGGCATCCGGCATGCTCACTACCGGATTGGTGGCCATGATCCACACTGCCTTGACCCGCCCTTCCTCCACGGCGCGAAACAAATCCACGGCTTTTAGTCCCGCTTGCTTCGCCATGCGCGGCGCCTGCCAAAAACGCTGCACGCGATCGACATCTTCAGGTTTGTCGAAATCCATGTGCGCGGCCAGTTGATTGGCCAAGCCACCCACTTCGCGCCCCCCCATGGCATTGGGCTGACCGGTGAAGGAAAACGGGCCCCGGCCGGGTTTGCCGATACGGCCTGTGGCGAGATGGCAGTTGATGATGGCATTGACCTTGTCGGTACCGCTGCTCGATTGATTGATGCCCTGTGAGTAAACGCTGATGGTTTGCTCGGTGTGCGCGAACCAATGGAAGAATTGCGCCACCGCCTCTTCCTCCAGACCACAGGCCTGCGCCACCTCGGGGATGCTGGGTGCACTCGCGCGCGCCGCCTCCAAGGCTTGCCCGTAACCCTCGGTGTGGGCCTCGAGAAATTCAAAATTCACCCGGCCATGTTGAAACAAATGCGCCAACAGGCCATTGAACAGCGTCGCGTCGCTCCCGGGCGCGAGCGCCAAGTGTAAATCGGCGATGTCGCAAGTAGCGGTGCGGCGCGGATCGATCACCACGACAAGCCGCCCGGGATGCTTTTCCTTGGCCGCACGAATTCGTTGGAACAACACCGGATGACACCACGCCGTATTGGAACCCACCAGCACGGTCAATTCAGCGCGCTCTAAATCCTCGTAACAAGGCGGCACCGCATCGGCGCCGAAAGCGCGTTTATGGCCGGCGACACTGGAGGACATGCACAGCCGCGAATTGGTGTCGATGTTGGCGGCACCGATGAACCCTTTCATCAGCTTGTTGGCGACGTAGTAATCTTCGGTCAGCAATTGGCCGGAAACATAGAAAGCGACCGCATCAGTGCCATGCTCGGCGATGATACGTTGAAATCCTTGCGCCACATGGTTCAACGCGACATCCCAGTTCACGCGTTGATTGTCGATGTGGGGAAATAATAACCGACCATCGAGATCGACCGTCTCACCCAGCGCCGCGCCCTTGGAACACAAGCGACCGAGATTGGCGGGATGATCGCCGTCCCCGCGCACAATGGCACTATAATTTTTGCCAGGCTCAGCCAAGACACCGCAACCGACGCCGCAATAGGGACAAGTGGTTCGTACTTCCGACATGACATCCACGTTTTTAACCCGGCAATTGAAATTGCGAACTGACTATTCCCCGCCCCCTAGCAGAGGGCGGGTTAGGGGGCGGGTGGAATATTGCGCATATTCGTCCATTTCACCCCCCTCCCAACCTTCCCCCTCAGAGGGGGAAGGGGCCGATCGTGCAATCCATGCGGCAATCGATGGTGCATGACAAGACCATGGCGGCAACGCATGACGCCCATCGAATTGAAGATTGCTAAAGACCAACGCACTTAATCTTCAAGTTTCAGGAAGACAACACCGTTCTCGACGTTGACCGGATAGGTGCCTGTATAACCCTCATCCGGCGCGATGGCGCAACCAGTTTGCAGTTCGATGCACCAGTTGTGCAACGGGCAGGCGACCTTGTGATCGAACACGATGCCCTGCGACAACGGTCCGCCCTTATGCGGACAACGATCGTTGAGCGCGAACACTTCATCGCCGGCGGTGCGAAACACCGCCACATCACCTTTACTCGTGCGCACCAAGCGCGAACCCAGACGCGGGATGTCTTCCAAGCGCCCGACTTCCAACCACTCGTTATCCATTTCATTCACCGCTGTATTGGCTGTCATCTCAACCCACCTGTTTGATGGGCACGAATTCATGGGCGTCCACATGCTTCTCGGCACGCTCGGCCCAAGGATCGACTTGCGCGTGTTGTTGCGAATCAAGGAAGCGTTGCTGCAAGGCTTTGCGTCCCAGCTCATCGTCCACCACGCGACTCTTTACATAAGACAGACCGACGCGTTCTATCCACGGCGCGGTACGCTCCAGATAATGGGCTTCCTCGCGATAGATTTGCATGAAGGCGGCGCAGTATTCCATCGCCTCCTCCTCTGTCTCTACTTTGCACAGCAGATCGGTGGCACGCACTTTCACACCGCCGTTGCCGCCCACGTGCAATTCATAACCCGAGTCCACACACACCACGCCAAAGTCCTTGATGGTCGCCTCGGCGCAATTGCGCGGACAACCCGATACCGCCACTTTGAACTTGTGTGGTGTCCAAGAACCCCAGGTCATTTTCTCTATCTTCACGCCTAGACCGGTCGAGTCCTGGGTGCCGAAGCGACACCATTCCGAACCCACGCAAGTCTTCACCGTGCGCAGCGACTTGCCATAGGCATGACCCGAGACCATGCCGGCGGCATTAAGGTCGGCCCACACTTTGGGCAAATCGTCTTTCTTCACACCGAGCAAGTCAATACGCTGTCCGCCCGTCACCTTCACGGTGGGGATCTTGAACTTATCCGCCACATTGGCGATGGCACGCAGCTCATCGGGGGTGGTCAGCCCTCCCCACATGCGCGGTATCACGGAATAGGTGCCGTCCTTTTGAATATTGGCGTGCACGCGTTCGTTGATGAAGCGCGATTGATAATCGTCCTGCACCTCGTCGGGCCAGGTGGAGATCAAATAGTAATTGAGCGCCGGACGGCATTTGTGGCAACCGTCGGTGGAGCGCCACTCCATGAAGTCCATCACCGCGCGGATAGACGTTAGATGCTGCCCGCGGATGGTCTTGCGCACATCATCATGGGTGTGTTCGGTGCAGGCGCACAGCGGCTTTTCCTTGGGCGCGGCCGAATAATCGCCGCCCAATGTCGCGGCGATGATTTGCTCCACCAGGCCCGTGCACGAACCGCAGGAAGCGGAAGCTTTAGTGTGGGCGCGCACTTCTTCCAGCGTGAACAGTCCCTTGCTGGTGATCGCCTGAACGATATTGCCCTTGACTACGCCGTTACAACCACACACCTCGGCGTCATCGGCCATTTTCGCCGCGACGTTTTGACCGCCGTGACCGGAATCGCCCAAGTGATGTTGGCCGAACAACAAACTGTCGCGGAGTTCCGAGACATCGGTGCCATCACGCAGCAATTGGAAATACCAGGAGCTGTCCACGGTTTCGCCGTACATTACCGCGCCGCGTATTTGATTGTCCTTCAGCACCAACTTTTTGTAGACGCCATGGCCCGGATCTTTGTAGACGATGTCCTCATATCCTTCGCCACCCAGAAACTCGCCGGCGGAGAACAGATCGATACCCGTGACTTTGAGCTTGGTGGACGTCACCGAGCCTTTGTAGAGCGCGAAACCGTACCCGGCCAGGTGATTGGCGCACACCTTGGCTTGTTCAAACAGCGGCGCCACCAGACCATAGGTATCGCCGCGATGCTGCACGCATTCGCCCACGGCATAAACGCGTGGGTCGAAGGTCTGCATGGTGTCGTTGACCATGATGCCGCGCTCGCAATGCAGCCCGATCTTCTTCGCCAGCTCGATATTGGGGCGGATGCCGACCGCCATCACCACCAAATCGGCCTCCACTTCGGAGCCGTCTTTGAAGCGCACGCCGCGCACCCGCTCCTCGCCCAGGATGGAATCGGTCTGCGCTTCCATCGAAAATTTCAAACCGCGTTGTTCCAACGAGATCTTAAGCAAGGCCGCGGCGGGCTTATCCAATTGCCGCTCCATCAGCGTGTCAAGCAAATGCACCACGGTCACTTCCATGCCTTGCTTGAGCAAGCCGTTGGCGGCTTCCAATCCGAGTAGGCCGCCACCGATCACGACAGCTTTCTTCCTGGTACGGCTGGCCTCCAGCATGGCGTTCACGTCATAAATATCGCGAAAACTTACCACACCGGGCAGCTTGGAACCGGGCACGGGAATGATGAAGGGATTGGAACCCGTGGCCAGCAGCAAACGATCGTAGCGTTCCGTGGTGCCGTCCTCGGCGATCACCTCGCGGCGGGCACGATTCACCTCGACGACCTTCTTGCCGGTGTGCAAAGTGATGTTATTGTCGGCGTACCACTGCACACTGTTGAGCATGATGTCATCGACGGTCTTCTCACCGGCCAGCACCGGCGACAACAAGATACGGTTGTAGTTACCGTAAGGCTCGGCGCCGAATACGGTGATCTCGTACTTATCTGAGGTAACGGCCAATAATTCCTCCAGCGTGCGGACGCCGGCCATGCCATTGCCGATCAGTACCAGTTTCTCTTTGTCAGACATCTCGCTAACTCCCGTAGCTCTCTACTGCGAATGACCTTACGATTTAGCAAAATACGTGCCGCCTCAGCGCCGGCCCGATAACAGATTGTCTTATATGGAAATCTCAACCATTCTCGGGGGGTGCAAACGTAGCGTGCCGGCACCCCTTGCACCAAAATGCTGCACCGAAATAGCGCGTGGCTCCACATTATTGTGCACGCCAGTCAGCGTCGCTCACATTCCGATTTTCAATGACAAACCACCGTGCGCCCAAGTGCACCCTGGTTCGTTGCCTAGCGCTGAATAGGGCCAGGGAGGACCTTGTAGCGACCACCCATACTCGAAGGAGTTCGCTTCATACTCCCCCTGGCCCGACCCGGCGGGCCACGGCGCCGCCCCCTCGCCAGGCTCTCCGCGCCTACGGGAGAAAGAGCCCTCCCACCCCTGGGCGCGCGAGCCCATAATACGGACAGCGCGCACACAAACCTCATGCCTTTGCGCAAAGTGACGGACAGCAGACTAGACCTCGCCCGCGCTGCTGTGGCACTGTCACGACCCAGCTGACTTGACGGTCTACCTGCTGGAGTGTTGCGATGAAGCCTCTCTATATCTTCCGCCATATCGAATACGAAGGCCCCGGCTATCTGGCGCAGGTGCTGACGCACTACGACATCCCCTATCGCCTCATTGCCATCGATCAAGGCGAGCTCGTCCCCGCCCACAGCCGCGACGCCGGCGGCCTGGTCTTTATGGGCGGCTCTATGAGTGTCAACGATCCCTTGCCGTGGATCGAAGACGAATTGCGTTTGATCCGCGAAGCGCAGACTAGAAATCTGCCCCTATTGGGGCACTGCCTGGGCGGTCAACTCATCGCCAAAGCGCTCGGCGGCCGCATTGCATCCAATGGTGCGCAGGAAATCGGTTGGCATGCCGTGGCAAGCGTCGGCACATCACCGTGGTTGGGAAACCTGCCGGTGCACTTCGAGGTGTTTCACTGGCACGGCGAAACCTACACCCTACCCAACGGCGCCACACCGCTCTTGCGCAGCGCCTGGTGCGAAAATCAAGCCTTCACCATGGGCCGTACCCTCGCTTTGCAATGCCACGTGGAGATGACCGCGCCCATGGTGCGCGAGTGGGCCGAAAAAAACCCCCAGGCTATCAGTTTGCCCAGCGCCAGCGTACAGAGTGACACGCAAATGTGCGCCGACCTCGATGCCCGCATCACTGCCCTGCAAGCGGTGGCGGATCAACTCTACGGTCATTGGCTGGCGCCATTGCTCAAGCGTTGAAGGCGGATTGGGCCGCGACACCGCATGGAAAGGCAGATCAAGCAGCGCTCAGCATCTCGCACTCCCCCCCTTTCGGGAGAGGGGGACGAGGAATGAGGGAACGATCATGATTCATGACCCACTCAACCCAGGCTATATACTCGAGACCTCGCACAAGCGCGTTCGACAGGTAGGCGTCATCAGCCCCAGAATGCCTGAAGGGTATGAGAAACCGGCCGCTTAACCCGATTATTTACACCAAGATCGCCCGTTTTAAGTACTTTATAATTCGAAAAAACCTCCATTTGATATACAATCGCCCCCGGACTCCCCCCTGAAATATCATCCCCCCTGAAACAGGAGACAAACGTAAGTGGATCAATCGGAATTAGAGCTTCAATTGAAGGTATGGAAAGATCTTGCAATTAGCAATCAGATTTTAATGAGAACAGCGACCGATGCTTTGAAGTTGAGTCCAGAATGCAGCACCGTAGAGCTAAAAATAGCACTCGATGCCGCTATCAAACGATCACTCGATGCCGACGCCACCGTTGAAAAAGCACAAGCGCAATCTCAGCAGGCTATCGCCTTAATGGAAAGAAAAATAGCCGCCAGCGAACGAGCGCAAGCCACTGCAGAAACCAGCAAAGAAGAAATGCAGGCCACGCTAAGTCTTTCCGAAAACCAAATGGCCGTTGAGCGCGCCA
>CALZJG010000045.1 GCA_945787555.1 uncultured Chromatiaceae bacterium
AGCAAGGCGAAGTGCCCAGTGAGGCGGCCAAGCGCGCCGAGACCTTGGTACGCTTGCTGCGCCAAGGGGTCGTCATCGTCATTTGGGTCATGGGTTTTTTGGTGGTGTTGCGCGAATTGGGCGTGGACATCGCGCCGATACTCGCTTCCGCCGGTATCGTCGGTTTGGCGGTGGGTTTTGGCGCCCAGAATCTCGTTCGTGATGTGATTTCCGGGTTCTTCATGATTTTGGAGAATCAAGTGCGGGTCGGAGATGTGGCCATCATCAACGGCACCGGCGGTTTGGTCGAACGGATCAATTTTCGTACTATCGTATTGCGAGATCTTGGCGGCGTGGTGCATGTATTCCCCAACGGCACCATCACCACGCTCGCCAATCTCACCACCGAGTGGTCCGCATTCGTGCTAGATATCGGTGTGGCTTACAAGGAAGACACTGATCACGTCATAGACGTAATGAAGCAAGTCGGTGCTGGACTCAAGAAAGATCCGCATTTCGGGCGCCTCATGCAAGAGGATGTGGAAATCTTCGGCGTCGATAAATTCGCCGACTCGGCGGTGATGATCAAGGGCCGCATCAAGACTCGTCCCATCAAACAATGGGAAGTGGGGCGTGAATATCTGCGCCGGCTCAAGAAAGCGTTCGATGCGGCTGAGATAGAAATCCCCTTCCCGCACCGCTCGCTCTATTTCGGCGAAGCCAGCAAGCCGTTTCTGACTGAGCTGTTCAATAATCATCAGCCAGATTTAATCAAGAAAGATTAACTTCTCGCCCAATCAAAGGCTTGCGAAAATTGGGCGCCAAGCCTGTTCTCCTGGTCGATGGCTCGGGCTACAATCCACCGCCCCTTGCCGTAGTCGTCGCCATCGCCATGCCCGAGCCAGCCAAACTCAACCCTCGCCAACATACCGCGGTACGTCATCTCGACGGCCCGCTATTGGTGCTGGCCGGAGCGGGCAGCGGCAAGACCCGCGTCATCACCCAGAAAATTGCTTATTTGATCAAGGAGTGCGGGCTGGAGCCGCGGCGCATCGCCGCCGTGACCTTCACCAACAAGGCGGCGCGTGAAATGAAAGCGCGTGTCGGTGCCTTGCTGGGTGGCAAGGACGCCCGCGGCTTGAAGATCTCCACCTTTCACACCCTGGGCTTGAATATCGTGCGGCGCGAGCATACCGCGCTGGGCTATCGCCCGGGCTTTTCCATCTTCGATGCGGAGGACAGTGGCGGCTTACTGCGTGAATTGATGCGCAAGCAATTCGGCGGTGACGACAGTCAGGCGCAGAACATCCTGTGGCAGATCTCGCGCTGGAAGAGCAAGTTGATCGATCCCAAGCAGGCCGTGCAGGAAGCGGACGCCGATGCCGCACACGTGATTGCCGCCGCCCTCTATGGTGAGTACCAGCGCTACCTCAAGGCCTACAACGCCCTGGATTTCGACGACTTGATTTATCAGCCGGTGCAGCTATTCCGCCACCACCCGGAGATACTCGAAGCCTGGCAGAATCGCATCCGCTATCTGTTGGTGGATGAGTATCAAGATACCAACGCCAGCCAATACCAAATGGTGCGCGCCTTGGTGGGAGTGCGCGGCGCGCTGACCGTGGTGGGTGACGACGACCAATCCATCTACGCCTGGCGCGGCGCCGAGCCGGAGAATCTGGCGTTGTTGCAGCAGGATTTCCCCACCTTGAAAGTCATCAAGCTGGAGCAGAATTACCGCTCCATGGGGCGCATCCTCAAGGCCGCCAATCAGCTGATCAGTCACAATCCGCATGTGTTCGAGAAGAAGTTGTGGAGCGAAATGGGCTACGGCGATCCGCTGCGCGCGATACAGCTGCGCAACGACGAGCACGAGGCGGAGGCCGTCGTATCGGAAATTCTCAGCCACAAATTCAAGCACCGCAGCGACTATCGCGACTACGCCATCCTGTATCGCGGCAATCATCAGGCGCGCTTGTTCGAGAAGGCCTTGCGTGAGCAACGCATCCCCTACTTTTTGAGCGGCGGCACCTCGTTCTTCGCTTATAGCGAAGTGAAAGACATGATGGCGTATCTGCGCTTGCTAGTGAATCCCGACGATGACGCGGCCTTTCTGCGCGTGGTGAATACGCCGCGACGCGAGATCGGGCCGGCGACGGTGGAGAAGCTCGCCGAGTACGCCGGCGGCCGAGGTGTGAGTCTGTTCACTGCTTGTTTCGAACTCGGGCTGACGCAGCACCTGCCCGAGCGAGCGGCGACGCGCTTGCGTGAATTCACCGAATGGCTGGTGGACTTGGGCGATCGTGGCCAACGCGGTGACCCCATCGCCGCCGTCACCGACATGATCCGCGGTACTAATTACGAGTCTTGGTTGCGTGACAACGCCAAAGATGAGAAGACCGCTGAGCGGCGTATGCAGAACGTGTGGGAGCTGTTGGCGTGGATGCAGCGGGTCTACGAGCCGAAGGCCGGCGATAGCCAACAAATCAGCGAAGATAAGACCCTCGCCGATCTGGTCGCGCACATGAGTTTGATGGACATACTGGAACGCGGCGAGGAAGAACAGCGCGCCGATTGCGTGCATCTGCTCACCTTGCATGCCGCCAAGGGTCTGGAATTCCCCCATGTTTTTTTGGTCGGTATGGAAGAAGAGTTGCTGCCACACCGTGTCAGTATGGATGAGGACGGCCTCGAGGAGGAGCGTCGCTTGTGTTACGTAGGCATCACGCGCGCGCAACGCAGCTTAACCTTTACCATGGCCGCGAAGCGCAAGCGCGGCGGTGAATTGCTGGCGCGCGAACCCAGTCGTTTTCTCGCCGAACTACCGCAGGATGATTTGGTGTGGGAGGGCGTGGGTCGTCAGGTCGATCCACAACAACGTCAGGAGCGTGGCCAGGCGCATTTGGCCAACTTGCGTAATTTTCTCGCACCGACTTGAGCGGCGGTTCAGGGCTTGCGCGAGACAGTCAGCAAACGCGGTAGAAACAAACTGGCTGTCAGCAGTGCGAGTGCGTTCGCACCGAAGTACCACGCATCCTCGTTGCCCGCGAGCGCTTCCCAACCGGCATGACCGACATAACTATAGATGGCGATGATCGGTAGCAGACAGATCGTAGTGGTGAGGGTATGAGTCCAAAATGAAACGCGCGTCAGACCCAAGGCGTGTCACCACGTTGTAAGGCAGCCACGGCTCAAGCGCACTACGGCCACGAAGCGCCAGCCTTCGCGCTCAACGCCCTCGATTAGGCTCTTGATACGACCGTCGTGGCGATCGAGCGCACACTCCGCGCTGAGATAACGTGGCATTAAAAACGACAGCATCGCTCCCAATACCGCGCCTACCAGATTGTAGGCTGTACCCCACAGCGGGCCGAACAAGGCGCCGCCGACGCCAGCTAAGCTGGCGCGCAACGTCTCGGGTTCGAAGCGTTCCAACTGGGTTAGCGCGATGCCCGTGCCGACCACCAGCACGACGGTCAAAATGAGCCGGGCCGAAAAGTGCAAGCGAGTATTCATATCTTTACTACAATTCGTTCTCTGCTCGTCGAATCGCGTGAGCAGCGCCGCACTTGATAGCCCCTGTAGCCGAGCCTGCGGTGGATCCCTTAGTCGACAAATTCACCAGGCTTAATTCAGGGCCAGCCAGTGGGTATGATCGGTCAAGGCGCTAAGCAGGTAACCATAGCCGACCGCCATGAGGATGAGTTTCACGGCGATGAGATAGACGGGCACGACGATGGCCGCGATATTGGGGCCCTTGTCTTGATAGGCGCGCCCGCCCGAGTCTTGATGGAACGCGATACCCCACAACAGCGCGCCCAGCAAATACTGCAACGCATCCAGACCCAGACTGGCGATGAACAAAATGACCGGCGTCTTGAACGACTCGTTGAGGCCGATGGCGGGTGAGCCGGTCTCGTCGGCCACCGCAAAATGAAAAAGCCAAACCACCGCCAAGCCGGCGAGGCCAAGTTGGCGGCCGATGTCACCGGCTTTTTGCGTGTAATACTGGAACTCCTCCTCCGCGCTGGCGGGCTCTTTGGCCATGCTCATCTCCCTTGCGCCAAGTGTGGTCCGTCATAGTCTAGTCCGTCATTATGAACCGGACAGCGCGTGAGCGACAGCCTGGCTGGCGGAGCAACACTCGGGCCGAACCTTAATCGGCTCGGCCCGAGTGTCATAGAGAGGTTGGGTGGGGATGAATCAGGCGCGATTGCCTCTGAACACCAAATAGAGCGAGATGAATAATAACGTGACCTGAAACTCCATGCCGCCCATGGGGTGGGACTCCGTGGCCATGAAGTTCCATTGCGGCCAATGCACCATCGCGATGGCGCCGATCATCACCGGGATGAACATCGCCGCACCGATACGCGTGATCCAATCACGCGTGAAGGCGCCGACGATCACCAGCACGCTGCCTGCGGTTTCGGCGAGCGCGACGAGGATTGCGAGGAATAACGGCAACTGCATCATCATCGCGAACTGGTTGATGTCGGCGAACTTGCCCAAGCCGTGATAGAGAAAAACCCCTACCAAAGCCAAGCGCAAGAACCAATGGGCATGATGGCCCAGGCGCTGGCTGGGCGTTGCGTGATCGGTACCATGAGACATGCTGCCATAGGGAGCAGTGGCTGAGTGTTGGGACATGGTGCACCTCCGGGTGTCATCGAGATGGCACGCTTGCCGACTTGGAAATACCCTCGCCGTAAGCGTGCCTGCGGACTTGCTCTGCAACTTAGTCGTGCCGACATCTCGCTCCTTACACAGCCTGTCGGTGTGATGCTGCTTTGGGCCTGCGACAATTTGTCGCACGACAAGCCGTGGTCGATGCGGCATATTGGCCACTCGTCTGATGCCAAGAATAACCAGGGGTAGCCCATGAATGTTCCGCTACGCGCCACGCTGATGACGGCGGTGTTATCGGTGACTTTGTATCCTGCGCAAATCTGGGCCAGTTGCGGCTCGGCCAATTGCTTTCTGGTGACCGGCACCCAGGAAGGAGTGATGCGGCCGGGGCAAATGATGCTGGACCTGTCCTATCGTTTCATCCCCATGGACGATGCCCAGCGCGGCAGCGATGACATCGACGAGGCGATCACGCCCGCGATCGATTTCGAGAACCAGGCCATCGAACCGGCCCATCATCGCGAGCATCGCACCAATAATGAATTGATACAGCTGGATGTCAATTACGGCCTGTCTGAGAAATGGACCTTGAATCTCGCCTTGCCCTTGGTCAACAACCG
>CALZJG010000046.1 GCA_945787555.1 uncultured Chromatiaceae bacterium
AACAAAACGCCACATGAACAGGCTGTGGGTATGGATTGTTTCGTCCTTCCGTGCTCAATCCGCCAGCGGGCTTCCTGATCAAAGGAATGCCGTTCTTACTTTTTGAGGAGACTCTAATT
This sequence comes from uncultured Chromatiaceae bacterium, assembly GCA_945787555.1. Lineage (GTDB taxonomy): Bacteria > Pseudomonadota > Gammaproteobacteria > DRLM01 > DRLM01 > CALZJG01. Next base: position 120 of record CALZJG010000046.1, read on the forward strand.
AAGTAGTAATTGTTCGTTGTGTATTGTCGAAGAATACTGATCAATGCCAATTGCGTGCCGGCGTTCGTTCCAGTGCGGTGATTATTTGGCGCATGACGCGATCGATGTGCGCCTTGAGGCCGCGCAGGTGATCACGATAGCGCCCGTCGGCGCGCAGGTCGATGCTCAGGCGATGATCCTCGATGACATAACCGACGCCTATCATGTTCGGCCGCGCGCAGGCCGGGGCGAATGCCGCCACTCCATCTACGCCGGAGCCGTTGGCGGCGAGCATGTCGCACTGCGTAGTCAATTGCTGTCCCGGCTCCAGGTGGCGGAGTAGCGAGGGATTCTCGGTGGATTGTTCCTGTACGGCTTCCAACGCCAGTATATGCGACAGTAGCCCGCGGCCGCGCTTGGCGCGTGCTATCAAGTTGCGATGAGCGTGTGAGGCGAGCCGTAGCCGGCTGGCGAGCAGCACCGTATTCGAATCGCCGTCACGCAGTAGTGCGGTGACTGCACTGGATTCTTCTGTGATGGGTGAAATAAAGTCCATGCGTCCACCCGAGAAGTGCCGGGTATGCACCGGCTCGAATAGCCCGAGAGGTTTGCCGAACTCCAATTGTGTCGCTGCTTGCAGCGCGATTTGCAGCATGGCGTCTGCACTCACACCGTTGAAGAGAAAGTGATTGCGGCCCGTCTCGGCGAGGGTCCAGGTTTCTAAGCTGCGTTTGGTGCGTTGCTGTTGTATGTGTGTTCTGGAAGCCGTGATGGCATCGCGAAACACATTGTTAAAATCCCAATGCAGCTTGCGCGCGCGGATATTGCTGGACCGTGAGGAAGATACATTGGCTTTAAGTGAGGCAGCTCTCTCCAGTAAGCGCTGCGTGAAACCGAGCGCGACACTGCCGTCCACGGCGGCGCGCTCGAAACACAAGCCTGCCTTGGCGTTGGCGGTGACGATGATTTGCATGCTCTTGTCAAAATAACGGTTATGACAATTGCCGTCGCGCAGCAAGGCCGCCGCGCCTTTGAGTGAGCCGGGTTGTGCGTCCACATCGAGGCACACCACGAATAATGCTTTACTGAGCGTGGATAGCCCCTGCTGATTCAAGGGGACTTTGAGCATATCGCCATAAGTGCTCGCCCATTGCTCGCGTGGCAGTGCGCTGAGTAGGCCGGGTTGCGGGCGTTGGTGGATGTGGGCATTGGGTAGCACTTCCGCGACGATGCGATCCAGCGCGGTTTGTATTTGCGGCCAGCTGATCTCGGCGGCGACGTTATCCAAGGACAGGCAATACACCTCGCCGGCCGCCATGATGGCGATGTAATGTGTGTTCTCTACCGACTGCAATTGATCGCAATGTGGCTGTGGCAGTCGAGCCGTGCCGAAACAACGGCGGTAATGGCGCATTTCCAGCGGATGGTTGGCTTCCATGTCGGGCATCAGACGACCGGCGAGCATATCCTTGTGCACGCTCAGGGCGGCGGCAATCAAACGGGCGGCACGTTCTGTCATGCTGGTGATCGCGGCGTCGTCATGCAGTAATAAAGAGTAATTATTGTGAAACGGCAATCCGCCGCGACAGCGCAGCCACATGCGCGCCAGGCCCTCAGCGCACCAGTTGGTGTTGCCATTCCGCGCGAGTTCTAGCAGCGATTGCTGGCGTTTGGCGTGTGTTACGCCGTAAAGGTCAAGCATGAGTCGCGTGGTCATTTTTTGCAGACCGCGCAATGAGGGAGACACACTTTTCATGTACGTGGAGAGCGTGTCCGAGAGTTTGGGTATCGGTTGATGTTTGAGTGCGTGATTCATGGCTTTCATGGTGGTCAATCTGTCCTTGTGAGTCTACGTGATCATCAGTTTAGGCCGGGGCTAGGCTAATGCCGTGACACAGATCACAGTAACTGACGTTGCGCGTCAGCTTGTGACGCGATTTGGAGGTCAGTGCCGATTTTTGTGTGGCATCATCACGATATTGTGACGGAGCGCAAGTTTCAGCGGGATAGGTAATCTCCGCGAGCTGACTTCAGCCCAGATAGGAGTTCCAGGGTGCGCTCACCCTACTCAAGCGATGCCTCTGCGGTAGATGAGCGCGTTGATACGCCCATTTTCGTGGGCGGGAGAGGAAGTGAATTGCCAAGCCGTCATGGAAAGCTAGTCAGCTTCATCTACGCCTTCACCCCGGGGGCTGCACCCCCTCGCCCTGTAGATGGGGCGAGCGCAGCAAAGTGGGGGTAAAATCCGCGAGTGGTTAGGTTTGTGGGTTCGTTAGTGCCGCTATTGGTATGTCATCAGCGGTCGGGCGAGAGATGGGCGCGGAAGCGTACCAGGGTCTGATTGCGACTGCTGCCGAGATCAATGATGGGATAGGGATAGTCGCGCCCCAGTTGTAGGCCGCTGTCATGCAACAAACGTTGCGGTGCGCCCCACGGTTGATGCAAGTGGCGTGCGCTGAGGTGGGCCAGTTCAGGCACCCAGCGGCGGATATAAACTCCGTCAGGATCGAATTTTTTGCTTTGCAGCACCGGATTGAAAATGCGAAAGTACGGCGCCGCGTCGGCGCCACAGCCGGCGACCCATTGCCAATTGAGGGTGTTATTCGCCAAGTCGGCGTCGACTAGTGTGTCCCAGAACCACCGCGCACCCTCCAGCCAATGTATGCCGCCGTTCTTCACTAAGAACGAGGCGACCAACATACGCACGCGATTGTGCATCCAGCCGCTATACCACAATTGACGCATGCCGGCGTCGATAATGGGTATACCGGTCTCGCCACGTGTCCAGGCGGTGAGCAGCGATTTATCGTTGTCCCAGGGAAAATTCCGGTAACGTTCATCAAGAGGCTGTTCGGGTGTGTGGGGATAGTGATGCAGGACGTGAGCGGCGAATTCGCGCCAGCCCACTTGGCGTATCAGTGACTCACTGGCGGCGGTAAGGCCGCCAGCGGCATGCTCAGCGTAATCGCGTAATACCCACAACACTTGTTGCGGGCTGATCTCACCGAAATGCAAATGCGGTGATAAATGCGAGGTGCCGGGGCGATCGGGATAGTCACGCGACGCGGGATAAGTAGGCAAACTGGTTTGACAGTAAGCATGCAAGCGCATATTTGCCTGCTGTTCGCCCGGCTCACACGTTGCGCGCAAACCTTGATCCCAAGGTAGGCGCGGCAATAGCGATAGTTCGTCCAGCTCCAGACTCTTGAGATGGGCGGGTACGGGGGGTAACGCGTTGGGACTGGGCAGAGGTTGCGGGCCCGTGGGTGATTGTTGGCAGGCGCGCCAGAACGGGGTGAACACCCGATAGGGGCGGCCGGTTTTGGTGAGAATGGCGCCCGGTTGATGGAGGAGCGAACCGTTGTAACGATGGACATCGACTCCGGCCGCGCGCAACGCTGCTTGCACTTCGTTATCACGTCGCGTGAATGCCGGTTCGTGCAGGCGATTCCAATACACACTCGTTGCGCCGCTGTTGCGAACGAGGTCGAGCAGAGCCGAAAGGCTGGGTTCGCATCGCAGAACCAGGCGACTCCCGAGATGACGCAGATCACCAGCCAGCGCTCGCAATGAATGGTGCAACCACCAGCGGCTGGCGCCGCCATCGCTCCACGGCGCCGCTTCTTCGGGAGCGTGAATGTAAACAGGAATGATGCGCTCGGCGTGCTGCAGCGCATGGTGCAGCGCCGGATTGTCGGCCAAGCGCAGATCCAGACGTAACCAAACGATGGCGGTATGCATGATGTCTTAGACTCGGTTGCCAGTGCTGAGGGACTTGCTATCGTCTATGACTTGGGCGCAGCGGTGAAGCGGCGTAACCTTGCGGTCAATGCGTGCAATTCGCCCTTGCGGATAAATGAGCAAACTATGCCGGTGCGCGTAGTGCGGTGGATCAAGGGCGAAATGGCTGCCATAGGCGCATGCCGTGGCGCCATCGACGTCGGCCAATAGCGCATGGGGCAAGTTTTGCCTGGCCGTGAAGCGGGCGTGACCCCGAGGGTTGCCCAGAATGACCCTCAGTAGGGTCGCACGGCGTCCGCGCAGATGGCTTTCATCATCACACAATCGACACGCTTCTACAGTAGTGACGGGGGTGTCGTCCTTAGGATTAAGATAGAGTAATAGCCAACGCCGCGCAGATTCGCCCAAGCGATGTAATTGCCCATGTTGATGTTGATCGGTGAGCTCGAAAAGGGGGGGCGGCATGCCGTGTGTCCATGCGTGCTGGTCAGTGCGGCCGAGCAACCAAGTCTTAGACGCCGAGCGGCGCGAGGGTGTCGTGGAGTTGTGCATTATTGAGCTTTAGGCATGATATTAAGCATACCGCTTGCATCACCAGGCTTGCTAGCATAACACCATGACACTCACCGAATTGCGTTACAGAGTTGCCGTGGCGCGCAAACGTCACTGCGGGCGTGCTGCCGCGGCGTGTTTCGTCAGCCAGCCGACGCTCAGCGTAGCGGGCAAGAAGCTCGATGACGAACTCGCCGGCGCGTTGTTCTAGCGAGACAAGAATGAACTGGCGATCACTGCCATCGGCGAGCAAGTGGTGGCGCAGGCCATGCGCGTGTTGGAGGAAGCCGAGGGCGTTAAGTCTATCGCGCAGCAAGGGCGGGATCCGCTGATCGGGCCGCTGCGTCTTGGGCGATATACACGGTGGCGCCTTACTTGCTGCCGCAACTGATTCCGATGTTGCATAAACAAGCGCCCGAAACGCCGTTGGCGATCGAGGAGAATTACACAGAGCGATTGCGGGACACACTCAAACAAGGCGAGCTCGACGCCATACTCATCGCCTTACCATTTAGGGAGCCGGGCCTAAGCGTGCGCGCGCTTTACGAGGAACCTTTCGTGGCCCTATTACCCTGCGCTCATCCTTGGCGCGAGCGCGAGGCGCTCAAGTTGCGCGACTTGGCCAAGGAGCCGCTATTGTTGCTCGGCCCCGGCCACTGCTTCCGAGAGCAAATATTGCAATTGTGCCCCGCGTGTCATCGCGTCGAGGAAGCGGCCGGCCGGCATGGTGTGGTGAACAGTTCCTTGGAAACCCTCCGTCACATGGTCGGTTCCGGGATGGGTATCACTGTGTTGCCGTGTACCGCCGCCGGTGCGGACAAGTATGCGCAGCGCCTGGTGGTGGTCAAACGCTTCGTGCCACCGGTGCGCAGGCGGCGGGTGGCAATGGCGTGGCGCAGCAGTTACCCGCGTCGCGAGGCGATCGCCGTTGTGGAGGAGGCGCTAAGGGCTTGTCGTCTGAGGGGGGTTGAATTCCTGTCGCAAGACGATAGTAATTAACTACCATTATTATAATATCAATCAATTAGATTAAAATACCATCAGTCTCTAAGCGGTCTCCCAAGTGACGCCGATCAGGCGCTGAGGCAGCCGCGGAGGAGGCCAACGATGAGCAAACAAAGCAACGATTTTTCGGCGACCGTTAAGAATGTGGAAGCCGCTTTCGCCGGCGAGTCCATGGCCCAATCAAATATCTCTACTTCGCCCGTGTGTGCCGCGCCCACGGCGATGAGGACAGCCCGCGCCGGTTCGAGGAGACCGCCGCACAGGAAGTGCAACATGCCTTCGGTCATAGGGATCTGTTGTACCCGGCGGCGCAACTCGATCTGGTGTGGTGCTTGACCATGGTGGTGGAGGGTGAGACCTATGAGTACACGGAGATGTATCCGAAATTCCGTCATCTCGCCGAAGTGGAGCGCAATGCGGCGGCGTTGCTCGAGTTCGATGAGCAGATTGCCGAGTCACGCGAGCACGCCGAGCAATTCGCTGCCATGTTGCAAAAGGCGGCCAAGCGTTTTGCCGCGCTGACCAAAGTTGAGCAGCGTCATGCCCAGCATAATCAGCAAGCCTTGCAGCGTGTGCAGGGTTGAGTGCAACGAAACACAGAGGAGAGTGGCAATGAAAAAGTGGCAATGTGTAGTCTGTGGTTACCTATATGACGAACTGAAAGGTTTGCCAGGAGAAGGCATTGCAGCCGGGGCCCGTTGGGACGATATTCCCGACGATTGGGCGTGCCCCGATTGTGGTGTGGCCAAGGTGGACTTCGAAATGGTGGAAGTTGCGGCATAATGGCGGGTATCGTGAGGCCGGGTGGCCGGCCTCGCTTTCTTGACTAATAGTGAGGTGACAGCATGACGATCGCCATCATCGGCAGCGGGTTGGCCGGCTACACCGCGGCCAAGGAATTACGCAAGCTCAATGGCGACGTGCCCTTGCACGTCATCACAAGTGACGAGGGTGCCTTCTATTCTAAGCCGATGCTGTCGAATGGATACGCGAAGGGCAAGAACGCAACGACCCTGGCTACGGCCAGTGCCGAGCACATGGCTGCGCAACTCAAGGCGACGGTATGGAATCATACTCAGGTCGACGCCATCGACACCGCCGCGCATACCTTGCACGCAGCTGGAAAGACCGTTGAGTACGCTAAATTGGTCATGGCGGTGGGCGCTCAGCCGCTGCCGCCGCCGGTAACCGATGTGGCGAAGGCGGTGTACACGGTGAACGATCTGGCCGACTACGCGCGCTTTCGCGATTGTGCCGATGCCGCACAATCCGTGGTGGTGATCGGCTCCGGATTGATCGGCTGCGAATTTGCCAACGATCTCGCTGCTACCGGCAAGCGGGTGACGGTGATCGGTCCAGCACGCACACCGCTCGATCGTCTGTTGCCAACTCCGGCCGGGCAAGCCTTGCAGCGCGCCTTGGAAGGCGTCGGTGTGCAATGGCATTTGGGCATGACGGCGGAACGCGTCGAGCGCGAGGATGATGCCACGCGCGTGATTCTCAATGATGGCTCGGTGGTGGAGGCCGATTGCATCTTGTCAGCGATCGGCTTGCGGCCCAATGTGGCCCTGGCCACGGCGGCGGGGCTGACCGTGCAACGCGGTATCGTCGTAAATCGTTACCTTGAAACCAGTGCGCCGGATGTCTACGCTTTGGGTGATTGCGCCGAAGTCGAAGGCTTGGTGTTGCCCTTCGTCATGCCCATCATGCAGGCCTCGCGTGCCTTGGCTGCTACGCTGGCGGGTACGCGCACCTCCGTGCTGTATCCGGCGATGCCGGTAGTGGTTAAAACACCGGCCCATCCCATCGTGGTCTCACCCCCGTCTGCACAGGCCCAGGGCGCATGGCATATCGACGAGGAAGCTGACGGCGTGCGCTGCTTGTTTCGTGGCGCCGATGGCAGCTTGCTCGGTTTTGCACTCACCGGTTCGACCGTGGCGGAGAAACAGGCCCTTACAAAGGAACTGCCGCCCCTCTTACCGTAACTCACTCGGGGCGCACGCGACTCCGGCGCAATAGCGCTAGGCGGAAAGGCAGGAGCGCGGCTCAATAACGGGGGCCGATCCGCGCAAGGTAGTCAGCTATGCCGTACGGCCCACGGTCATCGGCAGCTAGCGCGGGTTTCTGCGGTGCTGTCGGTGGTGCGGTGGGTGTATCGCTATGCTTCGCCGAGTATGCGATGTCCCTGTGCTATCTTATGGTGACGCTCGGTCTATTCTTGCACGCTATTCCTCTCGCGCGGTTGCGGGCACCAATCAACATTCAAACCAACGAACCGCTAGTGATTATCGCACAGGCATTCATGCCGTCTCCGCTGATCATGAGTTATCCTTTCAGCGGCACCGGAACGCCTTGCGTCGAGGCGCCATTCGAAGCGGTATCGGGCGTGACCACCACTGAGCTCTCGACACTGACTAGTCTGGAGAAAATGCCGCGAAGATCTCTATTCGCGGCGGTCTCCACCGGCGGCGTTTCCCTCAGCCTGGTGGGACTGAATGTAGGGGCGGCGCCGTATTCGGTGAGCGGTGTCGGATCGCTCGGTGCGGCCTTGCTTCCGTTCTATTACCGTCCTTAGTAGCGACGCTGGAGCGAAGTGCACCCCGACCCCGAATCGCGGGCATTGTTGCTGTTTATCGTGTTGGTGTTGAGATGGTTGGCGCTAATTTGGTTCCGACAGCAAGCTTTCTCCGTCGAGCTGTTGCAGCAGTCCCCGTCGCTTGGCCCGTCGGCGCAAACCACCAGCGGTTTCTGTACCCTTGATGTAGGGGCGCTCGATCCCGCCGCCAAGTTTGTGCTGATGACGTAGATGTTGGTGGGGGCAGTCTAGGCGCCGCTGCCGGTGGACTTAGGTCATTGCGATTTCTGCAACATATAATACGACTGCTACTATGACGCATCAGTATGCCCGCCTACCGCCTCTTTAGTCTTGGGTTCATATATGATGCTCATGCCGGCGATGCGCCACAGGTGACTTTCCAGTAAAGTGGCTCCACGTCCACGCGCCATATGATTGTTCTCACAGAACTTGGAGTTAATTTCGTGATCCACTCCTCGCATGTTAATCGCCATGTATATAGATACTCGCAGAAGCATAGTGGCGCTCTAATATTTTCATTCCTGTGCTTGGCAATGTGGCTGGGTATGGCGGCGGCTGCGGTGGATGGCGCTGATAAGTCCGTGCATGATGCAGAGCAGAGCCTCTCTGAGGTCGAGCGGTCTTTCGCTGCGAACGGCGAAGATGAGCAATCGTATGCAATATGGTCTAGAGCTGCGTTTAAGGCCAAGAGCGCGGCGCTGGAGTGTGTCGCCGATAGTGAAAGTGCTCACGTCAAGCTCGCACAGGATATTGCCAGCCTGGGTGAGAAAGTGGCAGGTGAGGCTGTCGCGGTGGGTCGTCAGCGCGAGACGTTGAGCATGCAACTTGCGGTGCGGGAGCAGCAAATCGCGCAATGTCGACTGCTGGGATTACGTGCCGACGAATTACTTCAACAGATGAATGAACGTCGGCAGCAACTCTTAGCCGATCGCTTGTTTACGCCCGGGCCGCATCTGCTGGAGGTGTTGCGCGAGAACTGGCAGGAACCGGCGGCCTGGTTAACTTCCACGGCGACATTTTTGCTCGACAATAGTGGGCTGGAGCACGTGACTGCCACGATGGCTACGTTATTGGTGGTGCTCCTGGCCATCGCTGTCACCGCTGGCGTGCGAGTGCGTATGCGATGGAAAGCAAAGATACTTGCGCAGACATGGGACGACGATTTCGCTGGGCGCTTCAATTGCGGTTGGGTGGCGGTAGCCGCGCATTATTTTCCTCACATATTGGTGAGTACTATTGCCGCACTGGTGCTGGCGTACGCATTGCGAGGTACAACACCGTTACCCTTCATAAATGTGGTTGCCTATGGACTGCCGGTGCTGTTTCTCGTGCAGGCGGCGATACGTGGTTTTTTTGCGCCGGTTGCACCGGGTGAATTGTTTCTACCGATAGACGCCGTTGTTGGCCAAGCTTTGGCACGGCGTCTACTGGTATTGGCGGTCTTGGTGTTTCTCGGCTATTTATCTTTTTCGACTTTGCTGGCGCAAAGCTTGCCGGAGTCCGCGCTGTTGCTAGCGCGGGCCGTGTTCGCCGTGGCGCTGGTGCTCAACCTCATCTGGGCCTTGTGGCTGGTCGGACGGATACCGGCTCTTGCAGAAACCTTATGGTTGCGCGGCGCGCTGTGGCTGGTGTTTCTGGCCATATTGGTGGCAGAAATCCTCGGTTACCGGAATCTCTCCATCTTTGCTTTGCGCGCCGTGATGGGCAGCTTGGTGGCCTTGGCGCTGTTCCTATTGCTGAGTCGGTTGTTGCGCGAATTATGGGATGGGTTGGATCACGGCCGTCACCGCTGGCAGGCAAAGTTGCGCAAGGGTTTTAACATCGAGGAGGGCGCGCCCCTACCTGGCCTCATATGGCTGCGATTCATCGCCGGGCTAGTCTTGTGGGCCGTGTTGCTGGTTGTGGTGCTGCGCCTGTGGGGGCTTTCTGATGCTGTGATGCAAAAAGTCCACAGCTATTTGGTGGACGGCTTTCCAATCGGATCTCTGCATATCGTTCCAGCCCGTGTCCTGTTGGCATTGATTTTTTTCGTGCTATTGCTGGGCCTGAGCGGTTGGGTCAAATCACGTATGGAGCGGAACTGGCTAACCCGTACGCCTATGGACCGCGGTGCGCGGGAATCCCTGGTGGCCGTCAGCGGCTACGTGGGAGTGGCTATCGCGGGCTTGGTGGCGCTGGGCGTGGCCGGCATGCAATTCAGCAATTTGGCCATCATCGCCGGTGCACTGTCTTTGGGCATAGGCTTTGGCTTGCAGAATATCGTCAACAACTTCGTGTCGGGCTTGATACTACTGTTCGAGCGCCCTATAAAAAGTGGTGACTGGATCGTAGTGGGCAGCACCGAGGGTTTCGTGAAGCGCATTCGTATCCGTTCTACGCTGATACAGACGTTTGACCGCGCCGATGTCATCGTGCCCAACTCTGAACTGATCTCGGGCCAAGTGGTGAACTGGATGCTGGATGATCCGCGCGGACGTATTACCGTTTACGTCGGGGTGGCTTATGGTAGCGATACTGAGAAAGTAAAACGGCTGTTACTTGAGGCGGCAGCACAGCATCCTCTGGTGATCAAGGGGGTCGCAAACTGGGAGCCTAAGGTGTTGTTCATGGCGTTTGGTGAAAGCTCGCTCAACTTCGAGTTGCGGGTCTTTATTCGTGAAATCGACCGCCGCTTTGATGTCGTCAGCGATATCAATTTTGCGATTGATGGTGCCTTCCGTCGCGAAGGTGTAGAGATACCTTTCCCGCAACGCGATCTGCACGTGAAGAATTGGCCTCGTGATCCGATTTCTCCATCCGCGACCATCATCGCTGGTGATGTTACCAAGGGGCGAGATCAAGCACGGTAGCGGCCTCATAATGTGAGGCCAGACCATGGTGGGCGGGGAGGATAGATGCCCGTAGTTCGAATTCAATACCGATCCCGACTGTGCTGGACGCTCGCAACGTTGAGTTGCGTCGTGCTGGTGTTATGGATGTGGAGTAATAGCAGTCACGCACATGACATCAACGCCGTTGTATCAGGTGCGGGTGGCTGGTTGTCCAACACTTATTTATTTTTTGGCCTTTTACTAGTGTTATTGGTTCTGTCGGGCTTGTTCTCTGGCAGTGAAATCGCCCTGGTGTCACTGAGTCCGGCCCGCGTACGAGCTATGGTTGAAGCGGGTATGGTAGGTAGCGGGGGTGTCTCTAGACTCAAGGCTCAGCCTAATCGCATGCTTATCACGATATTGCTGGGCAATAATTTAGTCAATATCGGCGCCTCGGTAATGGCCGCGGCTTGGACCAGCACGGTGTTCGGCAGCGCCGCCTTGGGTGTGGCTACCGCATTGCTCACTCTTCTGGTGTTGATCTTCGGCGAGATCTTTCCCAAGGCCTATGCGCAACGCCATGCCGAGGGGTTCGCATGCGCGCTGGCGCGACCTATCATGGTGTTACAGCTGCTGTTGTATCCGGTGGTGCGTTTGTTAGAGCGTGTCCTGCAATTCGCCCTGAAGCATGTAAGTGGAAAAAGGGCCCGCATCGATGCAAGAGATGAGCTGCGCGCGATGGTGGACGTGTTTTCCGAAGAAGGGCGGATCGAGGATAGTCTGCAGCACCTCATGTCCGGTAGCTTCGCCTTCGGTCAAAAGAAAGTCTCCGACATCATGACGCCGCGCTCCAATATCGTCGCCATTGAGGAATCAGCGACTTTGCATGAATTGCGCAAGCTATTCATATCTTCGAGCCGGTCGCGCATTCCCGTTTATAGGAAAACCTTAGATGATGTTCGTGGTATAGCCACTTTACGCATGCTGCTGCGCGCCGAGGAGGCCGGCAAGCGACTCGTGGGTGAGGCAAATTTGCTCAAGCCGGTTGTCGTTAGGCCTGTCATGGCGGCCAATGACCTCACCGTGCGCTGACAGGTGGAACGCCAACAACTGGCTGTGGTAATGAATAGCATGGGAAAAGTCTCTGGTGTGGTCTCATTGGAGAATGCGCTGGAAGAGTTGGTAGGCGAGATATTCGACGAGAGCGAACGGCACCGCACCTTCGTCTATCCTCGCGGTGACGATTGTTGGCAAGTGAGGGGGGATTGTCCGTTGTATGAAATTAGGAAACACTATTCTCGCTTCGAACAAGATGAGCCGCCGTTCAAGTCCATGGCCGCTCTGTTTGCGGAAAAATCTGAGGGGCGCGAGCTCGCGGTGGGTGATCGCATCGAAGGGGATGGTTATGGCATGGAGCTAGTCGAGGTGAAAGAGCGGCAAGCGACGCAGTTGGTGCTGTGCAAATCACGACGCGAGCACACGCATAACGACTCAATGGCGTCTCATCACGCTCATTGGCCGGCGGATATATCCCTGTTCTTTTGATGTCACCCGACCTGCCTGGCGTGCGCTGGAAATTGGTCACCCTCTTGTCAATACATGCCCGCCATGCTGCGACGGGTGGGTTGCGGGACGCGCCGTAGGATCTGGTCGCGTATTTCGCTTTGATTGAGCTTGTGTTCTGATGTCAGCCAACGCAATTCTTTTGCCACTAAAGCGGCGACGGGCGTGCCGTTGCGATAAGTGACACGGTTGCCGATTTGCGCAGGGATACGTGCGCCCGGTGTAATGATGCCGGTGAGATTGAGCGGGTCGGTTGCTGCGATGGTGATTAATTGACTCTCGCCAACCTGCGCTTGCTTATCGCCGCGCTCGGTTTCATCGCGCGTGCTTTGATTGCGCAGTTCGCGCAAACTGCCCACCGCTTCCGGTAAGGCGAACTGCTCGCCACTGAAGCCGGATACGAAGCGCCCGCCGCGTATTTCGCCGCGCGCTTCCAGGCGTCGATATTCGTAGAGTAAATCTCGCCAGGGCGGCAGTCCGCTCTCGCGCTCCAGTAAGGCGCGGAATACCACGCCGTAGCGACGCAACAGAACGCGTGCCACATGTTGGCTGGTGGCGACCGGCGGCGGGTTGTCATCGACTTGCGGTGGCCTAGCGTCATCCTTCGATTGGGCGCGCGGTGAGTCGGGCTTGATCGAGCGCAATAATTCCCAGCGACCGGCGTGATCCAGGCTGGGGGCGCCACGGCGCGAGTGGCGCCCGTAACCGGCTCGCTTCGAGGCCGGTGCGATGAGCGCGCGTAAACCCGCATAACTGTCCGAGGTGACCATGCCCCAGGCGGCCAATTCCGCCAATGCGTTTTCGACTTGCGTGCGCAGCATGCCGCTGTGTTGCACTAAGTCGATAAAGAAGGCCGCGCCGAACTCGCGCAAGACTTCCACCACCTTATGTGCGGCGCTGGACAGTGGCAGCGGATCGGGAGTGGGGGCATCGCGGTGGCGCCAGTGGCGAACCTCCATGCGTGGCAATAGCGCGATGGGGGTGGCGCGCACCGGCGTTTGTTTGCGTGCCTTGTGGTCTGGGCTTTCGCTAACTTTCGCCACGCGCGGCGGTTGTGGTCGTAACCAAGTGTAACGCCCCGAGCTGCACAGCCCGTCCAGCAAGGTGGAGAAATACATGTCGATGCGCGCGGGCAAGATATCGCGCTCCCAAGCCGCCGCGGGCACGGTGCAACCTTCCAATTGCAACAACACTTCGGCCAGCGCCTCAATGCCCTCGCCGCGTGCGGTGAGGCGTTGCCAGCGAAACAGGAAACGCATGAAGTCGGCCGGGCTCACTGGTTCGATTTCGCGCCGCAGTTGCTGCACGGTGTAACGATGGATGCGTGCCAGCAAGCCGCGTTCGCACCACTCCTCTTGCAGGGCATCAGGCGTGTAGCGCCCGCGCATGGCGTAACCTTCTTGCTCTAAGGCCAGCAAAGCCGATTGCGCTTCTAAAGGGGTGATGCCCAAGGAGGCGGCCAAGTCGCTCGCCGTCACCGGTCCCAAGCCTTCGAGCCGGCTACGCAACAGTTCGCGGTGTGCGCCCGTCGCATTGTCGATGGTGATATCTGCGCCTACAGACTCTATGGGCGGCGCCAACTGTGCTTGCGGATAGACGAGCAACAGTTCCGCTAGGCGTTCCGCCGCGACCCACAAGCACGCACCCTGTGGTGTCGTGACTTTCGTGGCACGCCGTTCTGCGATTAAAGAATCTAATAGTGCTTGCCAGCCCGAAGATGGCGCGGTCGTGGCCGCTGCGCGCGCGCCCTCTTCCGCGGTGATGAAACCCAACACGTGCAGGGCGTCGTGCAATTCATCGGGAGTGCGCGGCTCAGGCCAGGCCTCTGCGCGTACGCGCGCAATGGCCGCCGGGTCGAGGCGGCCGAGGTCAGTGGCGCTGTGCGGATCGAGATAACGACGTTGCTGCACGGCCAGTGTGCGGCGCTCCTCGGCGGGCGCGTCATCGAGAAAGGCGTAGGGACGTGCGCCGAGGATTTCCTGAGCCAGGGGCGATGGGGCGGTCAGGTCACGTGCCAGCAGCGTGACTTGTTTGTCTTCAATGCGAGTCAGTAGCCGTTCCAAACCAGCGATGTCCATGGCTTCATGGAGGCAATCCTGTAGCGTTTGCTGCACTAAGGGATGGTCGGGAATCTCGCGATCACCGGCGATGTTTTCTAAGCAGGCCAGTTGGTCGGGAAACACCACCGCTGCCAAGTCCTGCGCCGCCGAGCGTTGCCATTGCGCCGGCACGCGCTTGCCGTTGCGATTGCGCGGCACCGCCAGGGCGATGTTGCAGCACCAGCGCCAGCGTGATTCGAACAAGGGGGCGTCCAGCAGCGCTTGGATCAACACTTGCCGCACGCTGGCGGCCTTTAAATAATCCGCCACCTCGATCAACGGAAAACTATGGGTGGGGCCGAGCGACAAAACAATGCTGTCTTCCAGTGCCGCTGCTTGCAGTTCGAAATTGAATTTTCGGCAAAAGCGCTTGCGCAGACTCAAGCCCCAGGCGCGATTGAGGCGCGAGCCGTAGGGTGCGTGAATGACCAAATGCATGTCACCGGTTTCGTCGAAGAAACGTTCCAGTACGATGGTCTCTTGGGTAGGCAGCACGCCGAGTGCGGCCTGTGCGGCGGCCAGATAGTCTGCCATTGGCTGCGCCGCGGTGGCAGGCAGGCGCAGTTCCTGTTGCAGCCAGGTAACGGCGGCTTCGACGCCCTCCGCGAGCTTTGCTGCGATGTTCTCTCGTAAGCGTGATACAGCGTGCGACAACTCATCGCTGCGCCCCGGGGCTTCGCCGAACCAGAAGGGAATGTTGGGCGGTTGTCCGCGCGCATCCTCCACGAATACCTTGCCTTGTTCGATTTTCAATATGCGATAGGAAGTATTCCCCAATTGAAAGATGTCGCCAGGCAGGCTCTCGAAGGCGAAGTCTTCGTTGAGGCTGCCGATGGAATGTCCTTCCGGTTGCAGGATGACGTCGTAGTCGAATAAATCGGGGATGGCGCCGCCGTTGGTAATGGCGACTAAGCGCGCGCCACGGCGCGGCCGCAACCGGCCGTTCACCGCGTCGCGATGTAGGTACGCGCCGCGACGACCGCGTCGCGTGCTATAGCCTTCCGACAGCATCCGCACCACGGCGTGGTAATCGTCAAGGCTCAGTGTCCGATAGGGCCAGGCGCGGCGCAATGTGTTGTAGAGTTCCGCTTCATCCCATTCGCAACTGGCCACTTCGGCGACGATCTGTTGTGCTAGGACATCGAGAGGCTGGTGGGGGATGAGGATACGATCCAATTCATCATGGCGAATGGCGTCGAGCAGCGCCGCGCACTCCACCAGGTCGTCGCGTGAAAGCGGGAACAAGCGCCCTTTAGGGGTGGCCTCGACGGCGTGACCGGAACGGCCGACGCGCTGCAAGAACGCGGCGATGCTGCGCGGCGAGCCGAGTTGACACACCAGGTCCACGTCGCCGATGTCGATCCCTAGTTCCAGCGCTGTCGTGGTGACCAAGGCGCGCAGTTTGCCGCTCTTGAGGCGTTGCTCGGCATCAAGACGGTGTTCGCGCGCCAGACTACCGTGATGCGCGGTGATATGCACTTCGCCCAGGCGTTCGGCGAGATGGCGCGCTACGCGTTCGGCCAAACGCCGGGTGTTGACGAAGATGAGCGTGGTGCGATGGGCGAGGATGAGTTCTTCGAGGCGGGCGTAGAGTTCGCTCCACACTTCGGCGGCCATGACCGCTTCCAGTGGTGAGGAGGGCACCACGAGACCCAAATCACGCGCGCGCTTATGACCGGTGTCGATGACGGCGCAGGTGTTCTCCTCGGTTCCGACGAGATAGCGCGCGATTTCATCGAGGGGTTTCTGTGTCGCCGACAAGCCGATGCGTTGCGGTGCGCGGCCTGTCTCTGTTCGACACAAGGCGACGAGTCGCTCCAGCGATAACATAAGATGGGCGCCGCGCTTGTTGCCGGCCAGGGCGTGTATTTCATCGACGATGACACTACGCACCTGAGCTAGCATGCGCCGTCCCGATGCCGAGGTGAGTAGGATGTACAGCGACTCCGGGGTGGTGACCAGGATATGCGGCGGTTGGCGGCGCATGCGCGCGCGCTCGCCGGCCGGGGTGTCGCCCGTCCGGACCTGAGCGCGCAATGGCACGTCCGCGAGGCCGCTCATCAGCAGTTCGTCACGCACGCCGGAGAGCGGGGCGTCGAGATTCTTATGAATGTCATTGGACAAGGCACGCAATGGCGAGATGTAGAGCACCAGCGTGGTGTCGGGCAGGGGTCCTTGCAGCCCTTCACGTATTAAAGCGTCGATGGCGGCGAGAAACGCGGCCAAAGTTTTGCCCGAGCCGGTAGGGGCGGCGATCAAGGCATGGCGCCCGGCACGGATGGCGGGCCAAGCCTGGCGTTGGACCTCAGTGGGGCTGCCGAGCCGCTCGCGGAACCAGGCGGCGACAGTGGGGTGAAACTCAGTCAAAGGCATAACTGCATCATACCGCAAGCGGGGGAGGGGTGGCCTAGATGTCGAGGGGTATTGCCTAGCAGGATCAGTATTTACCATTACCAGCAGTGAGTTAGCTACTGATGATTGCGCCATCAGGAGTGGCTGACGCACGAATAAACGGGCATTTAGTAGTATATTTTGATGCTTTTGATGCTAAATTGAATAATCAAAGGATGGCTGTTTGTCAGTGTGGGACTGGGCGTTACGATGCGCAAGGGAGAGTGAGTCATAGATAATTAGTTGTGCATACGCGGATCGGGAGATGGCGTATGCAGCGTAGTTAAGGAGTCGACATGGGTTTCGATAAAGATGTCGCCCAGCGTTCAAATCAGCCCTACCCGTTCGTGCCGGGTGATATGGCCCATGATGTCGAAAGTCTCTTTCTCGCCTACCAGCAATTGGCGGCGGAATACCAGCAGCTGACCGATCTGCACGAAAGGGCGCCGGTAGGGTGTGTCACCTTCGATGCCCAAGGTCGTATCTTGAACATCAATCACACCGCAATCCGTATGCTGGGCTTGGAGAGTACGCCCGTTGGGCGTTCCTTTGATGATTTCCTCTCTCACTCGGTGGCACGGGTTTTTCAGCGTCATTTGCGCGAGGTGCTGGTCGGTGATGGACGTCACC
Source organism: uncultured Chromatiaceae bacterium (assembly GCA_945787555.1). Classification (GTDB taxonomy): domain Bacteria; phylum Pseudomonadota; class Gammaproteobacteria; order DRLM01; family DRLM01; genus CALZJG01. The sequence continues at coordinate 17,486 of CALZJG010000046.1, forward strand.
GCACTTGGTTGCATATCACTGATGAACTCTGTGTGCAGCTCGACAGCATCGCCTTGGGCCTGGGTGAGAGTGGCGAGCGTACGTTCTGGTCGGTATTGGCTGATGTGAGCCAACATGAGCGCACCCAGATGGCCTTGCGCGCGCAGCGCGATTTCGCCGAATCGCTGTTGGATACCGCGCAGGCGATTGTGCTGGTGTTGGACCCGCAAGGGCGCGTCGTGCGCTTCAATTCCTACATGGAGGCCCTGAGTGGCTATCGATTGGAAGAGGTCCAGGGCAAGGATTGGTTCAGCATCTTCTTGCCGGCGCACGAGCAGGAGCGGATATCAAAACTGTTTTCCAAGGCCATTGCCGACAGCCGCACGCGCGGCAATATCAACGTCATCCTCACCAAGTCGGGCGCGGAACGTCATATACAGTGGCATGACAAAGTGCTCAAGGATGCGGCGGGGTGTATCACCGGTGTGTTAGCCGTGGGGCACGATGTCACCGCCTACATGGAGTCTCAAGCGGCGTTGGTGCGCGCGCAGGCCGGATTGGAACAGCAAGTGCGCGACCGTACCGAGGCGCTCACGCGGATCAACGCGCGCTTGCGCGCCGAAGTCGACCAGCGCCGCCATACGCAAGCCGCGTTGCATCGCGAAAAGGAATTGGCCCTGACCGCCTTGGGGTCGATAGACGATGCAGTGATCACGGTGGATAAGACGGGCACCATCGTTATGCTCAATGCTGCAGCGCGAGACCTCACCGGTTGGAAGGAGAGCGAGGCGCAAGGCCGTCATTACGCCGACGTGGTGCGCTTGGTGGCCGGCGCGGGTAAGGCGCGCGACCATGTGTTGGCGCGTTGCGTGAAATCCGGACGCCGCGTCCAGCTAGGCAAGCAGGCGGTGTTGTGTCGTCACGATGACGGCGAAGTTGCCGTACATGGAAGCGCGACCCCGCTGCTGGATCGTTCCGGGAAAGTGGAACGCGTGGTTTTGGTGCTGCGTGACGTGACCGAGGCGCGCAAGACCGCGCAGCGGCTTTATCATCAAGCAGTGCATGACCCACTCACCAATCTCTACAACCGCCGTGAGTTTGAACATCGCTTGGAGCGGGTAATCGCCAGCGCGCATGTGCAAGCCACTGAACATGCAGTGTGTTACCTCGACCTGGATCAATTTAAGGTGGTGAACGATAGCTGCGGTCATCCTGCCGGTGACGACTTGCTGCGTCAGATCAGCGCGCGCCTGCAAGCCAAGATGCGACGTCGCGACACCTTGGCGCGTTTGGGGGGTGATGAGTTCGGCGTGTTGTTGGAGCTGTGTCCGCTTGATCAGGCCTGGCGCATCGCCAACGAATTGCGTGAAGTGGTAGCGGATTTTCGCTATGAGTGCGCTGGCAAGTCGTATCAAGTCGGAGTGAGTATCGGCGTGGTGCCGGTCAACGCGGCCAGTCCCGAATTGGCGGCCGTGCTGGCTGCAGCCGACGCGGCTTGTTATGTGGCGAAGGACGAAGGACGCAATCGTGTGCATGTCCATATGGAGGGGGAAGCCGATCGACGCCGTCGCCAATCGGAGCGCCGTTCCGCCGATAACATCATTAGTGCCTTGGAAGAGCAGCGTTTGATGCTGTATTTACAACCTGCCATGACCTTGGGTGCGCGCAGCAACGCGTTGCCCCGCTATCAGGAATTGCTGGTAAGGATAGGCGACGCGCAAGGCGATGTGATCCTGCCCGCTGAGTTCGTGCCCATCGCCGAGCGTTACAATCTCATGCCAGCGGTGGATCGCTGGGTAGTGCGAGAGGCTTTGCACCTGCTCGGCGGCCAGGAGGAAGCGCAGTCGCCGCTCATCACCGCCATCAATCTTAGTGGCGCCAGCTGGCGTGATGAGCGTTTCATGGATTTCTTGCGTGAACAGTTTGCACAATCTGGCGTGGCGCCTAATGCCGTGTGTTTCGAGTTGAACGAAATTGAGACAGTTGAAAGCGTGGAACGAGCCATCCATTTCATGCGCGCGGTCAAAGAGCTGGGTTGTCGCGTGGCCTTGGATCGCGTCGGTGCTGGCAAGTCCTGTTTGGCCTATTTTAAATCCATGGCGGTGGACTACTACAAGATTGACGCTGGCGTCATTGCCCACCTAGCCGACGACCCTGTCGAACGCGCCATGGTGGAGTCGATCAACAGCGTGGGGCATGCCTTGGCTGCGCGTACCGTGGCATTAGGTGTGGGGTCCTTGTCGTTGCTGGAGCCATTGCGTGAACTGAGTGTCGATTATGTGCAGGGTTACGCGCATGCTCATCCGCAACGCTACCCCAGTGCGGCGGAACCGGAAAAAGCGCTGTAAGTTAGTCGAGGGGGCAGTGCGAGCGGTCCGAGCGCAAGACGCAACGAGATCCCGAGGCATGTCTTGTAAGATCGGCGAGGGGGTGTGCGCGTATCGCCGTGATCGAGACGCGCAGCAGATTGTTCCGCGCTTCCTTAGGACTTGGGCGTCAGCACGATGGCCTCGCCGGATTCGGATTGCACGCAATAGGGGCGGGCGCTGTAGGCGAAGCGCTCCAAAATCTTGTGTGACTGGGTGCGAATGGTCTGCGTGGTGCCACGCAAGATGATCAGTTCCGCGTCGTACATGACGGTGTAATCGGAATGTTTTTCGGCCATCATCGAAATTCCCCTAACTACTAGTATGTAAATCTATATCTAAGCTCTAAACCCCGGTGAGTTCCGTTGCTAGTGGAAGTGATCCCACGTTATGCCGCGCAGGCCACCCACATGCCGGCGGGATAGCGTGGATGGGATACAATGCGCGTGCCAAAAACCCTGATTGGAATTCTTTCAAATGCTTACGCCGCATTGCCAGTGTCCGACGGACGCCAGCTGTAAAGTCGCTCGACAAAATGCCATGCAGCGCAGGTGTTCACGATGAGTGCTTTGTTCTTGCACTGTCGTGGCGGCTTTGAAACCGAAGGCGCCGCCGAAATACTCGCGCGTGCCGCTGAGTTAGGCGTTACCGGCTATTGCAAGGCCAAGGCAAACAGCGCCTACGTGGTGTTTTATCCGCATGTGCCGTCACAGGCGGCGGAACTGCACCGGCGTATGACTTTTTCCGCGCTGATCTTTGCGCGGCAATGGTTCGTGGTTGTGGCTGAGTGCTTCGATTTGCCGGTAACTGACCGCGTGACGCCGCTAGTGGATGCCGCCGGCGCCTTACCCGCGATGGCCAGTGAATGGGTGATTGAAACGCCCGACACCAACGAGGGCAAGGCGCTGGCCGCGCTGTGCCGCGGGATCCAATCTCCCCTGCAACTCGCCCTGACTAAAGCAGAGCGCTGGGCGCCTGAAACCGATTCCATGGCGGCGGGTTTGCGTTTACATGTCTGTTTCTTGAGCGGCACGGCGGCCTATGTGGGTTATGCCGACCGTTCCAATAGCGCGCCCTGGCCTATGGGCATCCCGCGCCTAAAGTTTCCGCGCTCGGCCCCCAGCCGTTCGACCTTGAAATTGGAGGAGGCCTTATTGTGGTTTCTCTCGCCCGCAACTCGCGCCGCGCTGTTACGTCCCGGTATGCGGGCGGTGGATTTGGGGGCGGCGCCGGGGGGCTGGAGTTGGCAATTGGTCAAGCACCATATGTCGGTCACGGCGGTAGACAATGGGACGCTGGCGCCGGAATTGCTCGACAGTGGCTTGGTCGAGCATCGTCGAGAGGACGGTTTTCGTTATCGTCCGGCGCAAGCGGTGGAGTGGATGGTCTGCGATATCGTCGAGCAACCCATCCGCGTCGCCCAGCTGGCGGCGCGCTGGTTAGTGCAGGGTTGGTGCAGGCGGGCGATCTTCAATCTCAAGCTGCCAATGAAGAGGCGTTTTCAAGAGGTGGAGAAGTGTTTGGCGCTCATCCACGCCGAACTAGGCCAGGCGGGGTTTAATTACCGCTTGGCCTGCAAGCAGCTCTATCACGACCGTGAGGAGGTGACGGTCTATCTTGGTCGAGAATAGAGGTCGGGATTGCGGCAGGGGAGGAAATTAGAGCTTCAGGGCGGTATAGCGGCGTAGTAGGCTGCGGCCGGAGAATTTCAAGGCTTTCAACCCGGCTTCGCCCAGCTCCAGGTCGAACAGCCAGGGTGAGCGGTTGAGGCGAGGCGCGCCGAGGGTGGCCCGTTTGGGCATTTCCTGGGCCTGATTGATGCGAAATCCAACGCTGCCGGCATTTCCTGTGCTGGCGCGCTCCAGGGGCATTTTCCAATACAGCATGAAAGCGGGATTGGGATCGGGGATCTCCAGGTCATCGAACTCGAAGGCCTGGGCGTTGAACGTGACACCAAATCCGATGGCGGCAGCGATGATGACGGCTTTACGCATGATCGTGCTCATTTTCGAAACTAGGAAAGAAGTCGATTTTACGCATAAATGAGTCTCATGGCAAGTGTGGGAGCCTCTTCCAACGGCATAGGAGGCTGAAGCGGGGCCGTATTTCCAACGGCATAGGACGCAGAAATAAGGGTCTTGGATCGATCATCTAGCCATGGTGATCGATATGAACGTATCAAGACTCGAAACAGTCGAGCAAATCCGGGAATGCCTGAATGGCACGGCCGATGTCGCCATCGCCAATCCCGCCGACGAATCCACGCTGCGCCGCTTCGTCACAAGCGTGATCAGGAGATACCGCCATTTCAGCCTGACCAAGGGGCAACGCGGCATCCTATTCGCCTATATGCGGCGCCTGACGGGTTATTCGCGACAGCATCTGTCCAGAGGCTCGTCGCCCAGTATCGTAAAACCAACTCGCTCACGCCTCTGAAGCGCGTCAGCCGCACCAGTTTTGCATGCCGCTATGGGCCGGAGGATGTGGCGCTACTCGCCGAGACCGACAGCCTGCACGATCCGCTCTCGGGTCCGGCGACCAAGGTATTGTTGATCCGGGCCTTTGCGACGTTCGGCGATGCGCGTTTTGCTCGGCTGTCTCAGATCTCAGTCTCCCATCTGTATAACCCGCGTGCCAGCGCCCGGTATGGTAAGCATCGCCTGGTCTACAAAAGCACGCGACCCGCGCTGGCGGCCATTGGCGTGCGCAAAGCGCCCGCCCCGCAGGGACTCCCCGGCCACATCCGCATTGATACCGTGCATCAGGGCGATCAGGATGGCGTGAAGGGTGTCTACTATATCAACGCCGTCGATATCGTCACCCAGTGGGAATTGGTGGCTTGTGTAGAGCAGATTAGTGAAGCCTACCTGTTGCCGGTGATCGGGCGGCTCCTCGACGGCTTTCCCTTCGCCATTCGCGGCTTCCATTCCGATTCAGGGTCCGAGTACGTCAATCACAAAACCGCCGAACTCCTGGAGAAGCTCCGTATCGAATTCACCAAGTCCCGCCCTCGCCAAACCAACGACAATGCGCTCGCCGAACGCAAGAACAGCGCTGTCGTCCGCAAGGCCATGGGATACAGCCATATCCCGCAGAAACACGCCGCGACCATCAATCGCTTCTACAGCGAAGCGCTCAATCCTTACCTCGACTTCCGCACGCCCTGTTACTTCGCCGTTGACAACATCGACGCCAAAGGAAAGATCCGGAAAACCTATCCCCATGACCAGATCATGACCCCTTGGGATCGATTGAAATCCATCTCAAAATACGAGAAATGCCTCAAGCTCGGCATCACCTCTCAATCACTTGAACACCAAGCCAATGAAATGAGTGATAATGACGCTGCAAAAGAGGTACAGAAAGCACGAAAACTTCGGTTTCAATCCATTAACCGTCGATCCAAGGCCGCCGTGTAGCGTCAATACTTTCAGCCTCATTTTAGGATTGGAAAATACTGTGGGACTGCCCGTGCAGATTCTCGCAGGCTAGGCCGTGGGTACCCACAGCAGCGCCATTTCAGCGATCTGGATATCGTTCTTTTCCAGCCGCAAGGTGAGCGGCTCGATCCTTTCCGCCTCATTCTGCCATTGCGTCGCGATGCCTTCCAGGTCCTCGGCCAATTCATCTTCCAGTTCCGTCAAATCATCGGCCCGTTCCGTGAGCCGCTCTTCGGCGCTGCGCAAACGCTCCTGGGCGCGGACCGTTTGAGAGCGTCGACTGGCGATGCCTGACAAGCCGCGAGTGCTGCGGCGTCCGCCGAGAAAGGCTGACAATAAGGCCCCGGCCCCGGCGATTAATTCATTTTGTTTGCGGCTGCGGGTGTCGGTTTCCAATTCACGTAGACGCCGTTCAGCCTCGGCGATGCGATCCTTGACCCGTTCAATGCGCGCGGCGTAACGTTCGCGTAATTGTGCCGCCTCCGCGTCGGCGAATTGATCGGCGGCATCGCGACAGCGTCGTGCGAATTCCTCACGCGCCTCGCCCGGTCGGGCATACAGTTTGAGCGCGGGGTTGTGCAGCACTTCCAGGCCTTGTTCGCGATACAAATAATCCGCTAAGTCCTTGGCGATTTCTTTGAAATTACTCGCTTGGTCGACGGGAGCGTTCGGGATGACGTATACCGCATCGGCAGGGGGGTCACGGCGCAGGTCGCGCTCATCATAGTCGACGTTGAGCGCTTGTTCGGCTTTAAGAGAGGCGTGCAGCGGATACCACACGGCCTCCCACTCCTGGCGCTGGGCGATGCCGGCGCGTTTATCGTCGAACAATAAATGTACGCGCGCTACCAGCGCGGCGTGCAGCCGGGTTCCGCCGGCGACGGCGTCGACCTCCCGCGCCCAGGGCGCGGCGGGAT
>CALZJG010000047.1 GCA_945787555.1 uncultured Chromatiaceae bacterium
CACATAGCGAGTATGACGCCGCCCGCAACGTCATCAGCGCGCTGCTCACCGAGTCTCCTGACAACATCCCTTACCTCATCACCCAGGCTCGGATAGAGAGTGCGGCGGGCAACGCCCAGACGGCTTTGCGTATATATGCCAATGCGCTCAAGCTCTATCCGCGCAGTTATCCGCTTACTTTGCTGTACGCTACGGCGCTGGTGAATGACGCGCAACCGCAAGCCGCGCGACAGCTTTTACAGGAGTATCTACGCTACCGCGATCCTCGGCCGCTGCTTTACAAAGTACTGGCACAAGCCGACAACGCCGCGGGCTTTCCCATCGAATCGCAACAAGCCTTAGCAGAATACGCCTACCTCAACGGCCGAACTCACACCGCCATCGAGCACCTCAACCGCGCCTTGGCCATGACCCGCAAGGATGACTTCTATCGCGCCTCACGCATCGAGGCCCGCCTCAAGGATCTGCAACGCGAAGCGGCCCAGGAGACGAAACTCTAAGCCGGCATGCTCCCATTTTCCACCGGCCCACGTGCTAGCGTGCTGTCGTGCTACCGTGCCCCTTCACCTTTTAGGGTGACCTGAGCCAACGATCAAAACCCAACCATGAATTGATCAGTATGACGCGCCACTTCCTCCCCGCCACGCTACGATTCTAGTATGGCCAATCTGATTACACTCGCGCGCTTCCTGATGGTATTTGTACTCGTAGGGATGATGTATTTCGCGTCACCCACCTGGCAGCTCTCAAAGTCCCGCTCTTGATTCTCATCATCATTCTCGATGGCGTGGACGGTTTTATTGCCCGCAAACGCGGCGAGATCTCGGTGTTTAGTTCGGTATTCGACATCGCCGTAGACCGGGTGGTCGAGAATGTGCTGTGGATCGTGCTTGCCGATTTGGACATGGTGCCGGTATGGGTGGCGATCGTCTTCATTGCCCGCAGCCTGCTCGTGGACTCCCTCCGCGGGCAAGGCATCGGGCGCGGCGAGACGCCTTTCGGCATGCTGCAATCACCGCTGGGACGTTTTTTAGTCGCGGGACGATTCATGCGTGGCTTCTATGGCGCCATCAAGGCCATCACCTTCGCCTGGCTGTTGCTCTTACAGCCGATGCCGACTTTAGCGCCACAAGGGTGGAGCGAGGCCTCATCATGGCTGGGCGTGGTCAGCGCCGTACTGAGTCACCTCTCGGTCATCACCTGCCTAGTACGCGCCGTACCGGTATTGATAGAATTCGCACTCTCCGAACCCACGACGCGGGCGCAGAGCAAGCAATGAAATGCGTATTCGTGGATGTAGACGGCACCCTACTCTCGGGATCCAGCTCGGAGCGCGTCTTCATCGCCCACCTGGCGCGACGCGGCATGTTGGGACCACGCCAGCTTAGTTCCGCCCTAGGCTATTTCGTGCGGTATTAGCCGCGATACCAGCGTCACGTGGCCAAGAAAAACAAAGCCTATCTCGATGGTTTGGATGTCGATGTCGTACGCAACGTAGCCGCAGACTTTGTACGCACCATGTTACGACCACGCTTGCGTCCCCCCATGCTGGCACGGCTAGCGTCCCACCGCCAACAGGGCCAGGTGATCACACTCCTCACCGGCACCCCCGATTTCATTGCGGAACCGCTTGCACGCCTGGTTGGCGCTGAGGCCAGCAGCGCCACGCTGTGCGCCACGCAGGAAGGACACTTTTCCGCCGCGCCTCCCCTCGCTCATCCTTTCGGCGTCGATAAACTCGTCGCGGCAAACACGTTGTGCGCACAACTCGGTTGTGATCTGCAATACAGCGTGGCCTATGCCGACTCCTACCACGACGCCGCTTTGCTAGAGGTGGTCAGTCATGCCGTAGCGGTACATCCCGATGCGGCCTTGGAGGCCCGGGCACGCCAGGCGGGCTGGGAAATTCTGCGCGGCGGTGCCACTCACAATTGGAGTCCACTGACCCCTCGAAATTGATCCGCGCCGCCGCTCAGCCTTCGATGTGTTTGACCAACATCAACATGAATTTCCAGATGTTGATGAGACGCACGTTTTTGCGAAACTTAGGATTGTCGGGGTAGTCAGCAATGATGATCTTCAAACGCTCGATCCATCCATATAATTTGTCGCACAACTGCTCGGTGCTCAGGCCGACGTAGTTCTGAAACTGCGGATACGCCTTTAGCGTCTCACGTTTGAGTCTATTCTTCTGCAGCGAGCCGAAATCGTAGCCAGATTTGCTTGCCGCTTCATATCCGGCGACTTGCAGGCGTGCGATAAGAGCGTCGATACGCTGCGGATCCGCGCCGCTTTCGAGAAACAGCGTGATGTGGTTAATGTTGTGCTGAAGTTCGCGCAAGATCGCCCGTTTGTGACCGCGTGACTCTTTCACCAACCCCTGCAGGCCGGTCAACAGGGTAACGATGTCGGTGATCAGCTTTTTGACGTCCACGCCTTTATTCTTTCCCTGCTGCAGCGTGATAGCGCAGATCGTCCGCAACGCAGAAACGCCGAGCCGTGCTTACTAATCCATTCGCGGCGTCGCCATACAAAGCCGCTGGCCCAAGACATGACCAAGGTTGATCATGGTTCTAGACCAGCCCGAGTTCGGTTTCCACTTGATGGCGCGTGCGTATGAAGGCGCTGTGTGAGACATGCAGCAAATCAGCCACCTTGCGCACTAAATGTTCTTCATGACTGTCCTTATGGCCGTCGGCGTAGACGACTCGCCATAACATTTCAATTACGCGCACTTTTTGTTCAGCACTGAAATGCTTGTCAACCAATTCGGTAAATTGGTAGAGCGACACCGACTGGTCCGCTTCCTCTTCAGCCAGACTCACCAGCTCTTCGGATTCGTCACGACTCAAGCCGAACTGGCGTTGCACCAATTCCTGCACCGTGCGACGTTCATCCCGCCCGACATGAAAGTCGGCGCGTGTGGTCTCGATCAGCAGGGCGGCAGTGGCCAGGCGCAGCGCCTGCTCGGACTGGCGCGCGTCGGCGAGACGCACACCCGGCTGGATACGACTATCAAAAAAATCGCGGATCTTTGCCAGCACGCCGACTCCTACCTCCCGGCCGCCACGCTCACGCCGCGCAGCTGTTGAACAATAGCCTCATGACCGGACTTAAGTGCTTCCTCCAAGGCCGTCTGGCCGCTGCGATTGCGTATCGAAGTATCCGCCCCCGCATCCAACAGCACTTGAACCACATTGGCATGGCCGCCCACGGCGGCGAACATCAACGCAGTCATGCCCGTCCCAGCGGACACATCAAGGGTGCCGGGCAACACATCACCGCCCTCGCGCGCGTCCAAGTCGGCCTCATGACTAATCAACTCCTGCACCAAGGACAAGCGGCCACTCTTGGCCGCCTCCATGAGCGGCGTGAGCCCGGCGTTGGTCTTAATATTGGGGGTCGCTTCGTGCTGCAATAACAGCGTCACGAGGGCGGCATGTCCCCGCTCCGCAGCCCAAAACAAGGCGGTCTTACCAGCGAAGCCACGAATATTGGGATCTGCGCCGGCTTCCAGCAACGCCCGAGCGGCCGCTTCATGCCCACCCAACGCCGCCTTGATGAGCGGCGTGTTGCGCTCATCGGTCTTCATACCCACCAAGGCGCTGCCGGTAAAAGCGGGCGTGCTGAGACGTCCCTCGTCCGCTTGCACCTTTTTCGCCAGCAACAGCGCGACGATGTCTGCATGCCCCTGCTCGGCCGCCACCCCCAAGGGCGTATCGTCGTGAGGATTCGGCTTGCTGGGATCAGCGCCATTTTCCAACAAATAGGCAACAACGTCTTGCTGCCCCAGCCGCGAAGCCAAGATCAAAGCGGTATCGCCCATCGAAGCGGCTTGCGCCAAGGCTTGTTTTTCGGTGGACATTTTAGCGCCGGTCCAAGTCCAGGCGCGAAAGCCATTCGGCACCACGTTGATATCCGCGCCCCGTTCCACCAAGGCGCGCACCGCGTCCACGTTACCACCGTAGGCGGCGGCCAACAGCGGCGTCACGCCGGCGCGCGTGGCGGCATTGGGATCGGCCCCCCCATTGAGCGACTCGCTGACTTTTTGCGCATCACCGTCAGTGGCGGCGGCGATCAAAGCATCATCCAAACCCAAGCCGGCGTAAGTCAGCACTTGCTTGGCGCCGCGCTGGGTGAGCAGCGCGGCGACGTCGACATGGCCGGCATTAGTGGCAATGCTCAACGCCGATTCGCCGCGCGCGTTGCGTATATCGGGATCGGCTTTGTTGTCCAATAGCGCGGCGGCGATCTGTACCCAATCGCGCGCCGATACCGTGGCCGACAATCCGCGCTTGGCGGCGTACATAAGCGGCGTGTAGCCGGCCTCACCGCTGGCCGGTGAGCGCTGCGTCTGCAGATCGGCCTTGGCGCCAGCCTCGAGCAACAAGCGCACCGCGTCGAAGTGACCGTAGCGTACAGCATCGAACAAAGCAGTCTCGCCTTGCGCATCATGCGCATTCGCATCCGCGCCCTGTTGGATTAAGAGTTGGATCATTTTCGCGTCGCCGCGGATGGCGGCGGCCATCAATGCCGTGCGGCCCTCTCGGTTACTAAGTTGGGGGTCGGCGCCGGCCTCGATCAACGTTTGCAGGATATCGGCATGCCCACCGGCGGCGGCGGCGATCAGCGCGGTGTTGCCCAGATCATCACGCACATCAACCGGCAATTCGCGTTCCAAATGAAATTTCACGGCTTGCGCTTGCCCGAAGCGGGCGGCGCGCACGAAGGTGGACACCGCATCCGGATCGACACTTTGCGTGCCTGGCATGCCAGTCGTGGCGGCGGGGGTGGGTGCTACGGCGACCGCCGCTGTCAGCGGTGCCTCTTGCGGCGCGGACGGCGCAGTGGCGGCGACTTGTTCTCCGCCCTTGCCGGCGCAAGCGCCAAGCATGATTGCCAACCCGATACTGGCCAGTGATCCGAAGATCGGCGCCGGTCGACCGCAGGCCGACCCCAGCCGTCGCCCGCCCATGTACTTGTGCAATGCCCGCAACGTCATGACTCCCCCCTTGCTGTCCCCGACAGACTAGCCGCACACGCCCTCCCCGGTCTTCTTAACGGCACCGGCGGCATGGCGCACACAAGCCTCACTATAACAGCAGGCTAGAAAAAAAGGGAAACCTCACGTAGAGCTAGGATTCAGGAGACTCAGGCAAATGTTTCCATACACAATGACCTGCGCTTTTCTTATCCAGGAGGCCGAGATAACGCTCATGCTCGGCGGCCTCCTGGTCATTGACCACCAGTACCTTGAGTCGCGGTCGATCGGCGGCGAGACGGCGTATCGATTCCGCCGCCCCGGGCTCACTGCCCGGCGCGCCTTCCAATGACAAGGCGCTCTGACCACCGGTCATGGCCAGGTACACATCGGCGAGGATTTCCGCATCGAGCAAAGCGCCGTGCAATTCGCGCTGAGAATTATCGATGTCGTAACGCTTACACAATGCGTCCAAGCTGTTGCGCTGGCCGGGACGCTTCTGGCGTGCAAAAGCCAGCGTGTCCAAGACCGTGCAGTAATCATCCAAACAGCCGCGCCCACTACCGAGCAGCTTGAATTCGTGATTGATGAAGCCAACGTCAAAAGGCGCGTTATGAATGATGAGTTCGGCGCCCTTGATGAAAGCTAAGAATTCGTCCACCACAGTGTCGAAGCGCGGTTTGTCGGCGAGAAACTCGTTGGTGATGCCGTGCACTTCGATGGCGCCGGGGTCGATGTCGCGATCCGGCTGCAAATATTGATGAAAGTGTTTGCGGGTTGGACGCCTATTGAGTAATTCCACGCAACCTATTTCAATGATGCGATGCCCGTCCCTGGGCTCGAGGCCGGTGGTTTCTGTATCGAGGACGATTTGACGCATGCTTTACTCTCCCAGCGGCGCAGGCGATCCTGTCGCCGCCGCCAATTCATCGATCCCCTTGTTGGCGAGCACATCAGCGCGCTCGTTTTCGGGGTGGCCGGTATGACCGCGCACCCAGTGCCACTGCACCTCATGATGTGCCGCGGCCGCCTCCAGGCGTTGCCACAGATCGGCGTTCTTCACCGGCTTGCGGTCGGCAGTCTTCCACTGCTTTCGTTTCCAGTTGGGCAGCCATTCCGTGATACCGCGTTTGACGTACTGCGAATCGGTGGTCAGCGCCACCACGCAATGACGCTTGAGGCTTTCCAAACCCATGATCGCCGCCATCAACTCCATGCGGTTATTGGTCGTGTGTGCCTCACCGCCATATAGTGTTTTTTCCTTGCCTTGGTAACGCAACACCACCCCCCAGCCGCCTGGGCCGGGATTGCCACGACAAGCGCCGTCGGTAAAAATCTCCACCACTTCAATCACTCCTCATGCGACCGCTGCTCGGCTCGGCTACGTCACTGACCCGGGGTCGACGCAGGCGCCAGCGCATTTTGATCGGCGTCAACGTCGCCACGCGTTTCTTCGCGACGATGACGTTGGCCCCGGCCAATACCGGCCACCAGCGCGCGCCGGCCTTTTCCATGAACTGCAACCGCCGCATCACGCCCTCGTGCCGCCACGGCGGACGAAAAAACACATGATGGACATCCACAACATCGAAGCCCAACAATCCCACCCAATCCTCGAGACGATTGAACCCGAGAAACTTGCCGCACCACGGCGTACGCCCCTTGCGGCGACGCAACAGCCGTGCCACTCCCCATAGACTCCAGGGATTGAACGCCACGATCACCACATGCCCCTCGGGCACCAACATGCGGTCCACCTCACGCAATACTTGGTGAGGATCGGATTCGAATTCCAAGGTGTGATGCAACAGCACCACATCGACGCTATCAGAGCGCACCGGCACGGCATCGAGTTCAGCGTAGAGATCGGGCCGCTGCTCTATCGTCAAGGCAGAGTTATCTATGACCACACGATGGCGGATACGGCTCTCGGCCAGAAGATCCTCCCCCGTCAGTTGGCCCAGTTGCAGCAAGTAATAGCCAAACAAGTCTTGCAACGCGGCGCCGATGGCGCGATTTTCATTTTCCAACAAGGTCGCGCCCAACACGCTCTTGTACCAAAGACGCAGCGCGCGCCGCACCGGTTCCACCTGGCTTTGTCGGCAGTCGGAATCCATCGCTCCCTCGCATCGTTAAGCGAAACAGCATACCTGGCGCCGACGACTCAGGCCACCGCATTTGACGCCGCCGCCCCGGGCTGCCAGCATGTCGCCATGTTGAGCGTGAGACCTATCCCCGCCTTTCGCGACAATTACATCTGGCTGGCCGGTAACGGCCGACTTGCGATCGTCGTCGATCCTGGCGACGCGGACCCGGTCTTGGAAACACTCGCCCGCGACCACCTCGAGCTGGTCGCCGTGCTCATCACTCACCATCACAGCGACCATGTCGGCGGCATTGCGAAATTATTGTCTCACTATCCGGTGCCGGTATACGGGCCGGCCGCAGAAGCCATCCCCCATCTCTCCCATCCGCTGCATGAAGCAGACACAGTACGGCTAGGTGCCGCCTGGCCCATATTCACCGTGTTGGAGGTGCCGGGTCATACCGCCGGCCACATTGCCTACCACGGCGGTGGCGCACTGTTCTGCGGCGACACCCTGTTCGGCGGCGGCTGTGGGCGGCTGTTCGAAGGCACAGCAGCGCAAATGCACGCCTCGCTGACCAAGTTGGCCGGCCTGCCCGACGACACCCTCGTCTATTGCGCTCACGAGTACACCCGTGGCAATCTCCGCTTTGCCCTCGCTGTGGAACCGGGCAACCCCGACCTGCAGGCCCGCCTGCGGGAAGTAGAACAACAAGCGCACGCCGGGCAGCCCACTGTGCCTTCCCGGCTGGGGACGGAAAAACTCACCAATCCCTTCCTGCGTTGCCAGATACCCGCGGTCATCGCCGCGGCTCAGCGCCACACCGGCACGTCCCTGAATGCAGGGGCCGCCGTGTTCGGCGCAATACGCTACTGGAAAGATACCTGGAGCGGCTAAGGGATAGGCTCCCGGCGCCGATCATAGGGCTAAGCACCCAGAGAACATACTCGTGCCTGATTCTATGAAAAACAAGAAGTTAACATTTATTTCTACGCTGTTCATGGGCCTACTCCTTGGCGGATGCGCCAGCCCTGAAGCACAACGCGCCCACGCGGCGGCGGTGGACGTGAGCGCTGAAAGCCCCCCTCCCATCGAGACCCCGACGGCGCACGCCACGCTCGCGCTGAGCGCCGACGATGAGGCGCCCGATTGGTTCGACTACCAGCCCAACATCGACCTGGACAGCCGTCCGCTCGGCGAGATCTTGGAAACCTGGGACCACGAAACGGAAGCGGTCGTCAGCGTCGAAGAGTCCGAGGGCGAGATCGACGACCAAGTAGACGACAATCTCTGGGATCACTTACGCGACGGCTTCGCGCTGGCCGATACCGGCCATCCCCGCATCGACGCTGAAATCAAATGGTTTACACGTCATCAGAACTACCTCGGGCGCGTGGCAAAACAAGCGGAGCCCTACCTGCACTACATTGTGGAACAGGTCGACGCCCGCGGCATGCCGCGTGAAATCGCCCTGCTGCCGGTCGTCGAAAGCGCCTTTCAGCCCTACGCCTACTCGCCCGGTCGTGCGGCCGGCCTGTGGCAATTCATCCCCGCCACCGCGCAGCGCTTCGGCCTGCGACTGAGTTGGTGGTATGACGGACGGCGCGACGTCATTGCTTCCACCGATGCGGCATTGGAATATCTCGATCACCTGCATGATTTGTTCGACGGCGACTGGCTATTGGCACTGGCGGCCTACAACTCCGGCGAAGGCACGGTGCAGCGCGCCATACGAAAGAACCAACGCCGCGGCAAACCCACCGATTATTGGTCGCTGCCATTACCGCGCGAAACCAAGGCCTATGTGCCGCGCTTATTGGCAGTGAGCGCCGTCGTTGCCGAACCCCATGCCCACGGCATCGCACTCACTCCCATTGCCAATGAACCCTACCTCGCGACGGTCGACGTCGGCACGCAAATCGACTTGCGCATCGCCGCTCAGCTTGCCGACATGGACATGAATGAACTCTATCGCCTCAACCCCGGCTTCAATCGCGGTGCCACCGACCCGGCCGGACCGCACTATTTGGCCTTGCCCATCGACCGCGCCGCCGCCTTCGAGGCACGCCTGAGCGAACTGCCCGACGATCAACGTGTGCAGTGGCTGCGTCATCGCGTGCGCAACGGCGAGACACTCAGCCACATCGCGGCGCGTTATCGTACCGACGTATCGCATATCAAGGCCCTCAACCATCTCAAAGGCACCACCATCCGCGCCGGACGTTACCTCTTGGTCCCCATGACCAGCCTGGAGCTTGCCGGCCCGGGCGCCCGCCGCGACAGTGGCGTCATCGATCACACCATCGCCCGCGGTGATACGCTGTGGGACATCGCCAGGAAATACGAAGTCAGCGTCAAACAGCTCACGGCCTGGAACGACATCTCCCCCGGCAAGCACCTGCGCCCCGGTCGCACGCTGCGCCTCCACACCGCGGCAGGAAATGACCCGCGTGTCGGCGGCCCGCCCAGAGTGGAACGCAAAATCACCTACACCGTGCGGCGCGGTGACTCATTGGCACGCATCTCCAAACGTTTCAACGTCAGCGTCAACCAACTCGTGCGCTGGAACGGACTCAACAAGCACAAATACCTCAAACCCGGCCAACGACTCAAAGTCATCGTCGACGTCACTCGGGTGGCTGAGAGCAGTTAAGATCAATACGAGCCCTATGCTGCAAAGGAATAATCCGTGCCGCCGGCTCCAAGATCACTATCAAGAATATTGATCCCAGCCTTCTTGTCACTCACAGTCACCGCCACCGCCGGCCCATTTGCTGATGAATTGTCAAAGTGTTTGGTCAAATCCACGAACGAGGCCGATAGGAATTTACTCGTCAAATGGTTTTTTGCAGCCCTATCAAACCACCCGGAAGTACCTCAATGGCCAACATTCCGCCTAAACCAGGCGACGATCTCAACAAAGGAACTGCCAGTCTGTTCACCGTATTACTGGCTGAAAGATGTAAACAGGAAGCGCAGCAGGCACTGAAATTTGAAGGGGCAAGAACTTTTGAAACCAGTTTTCAAGTCCTACGCGAGGTCGCCGCCCAAGGTTTAATGACGGATCCTAGTGTCATCAACTTTATGACCGGCCTTGAAAATCATCTGGATACTGAGCTACTAGAAAACACATTTGATATTAAATAAATCAAGCATCCATCTAAGCCCAAGCGGCACGCTAACCAGCACGGGTAGGGTGCGTCGGCCGACAATATTGTGCTTGTATATTTGACAGTGACCAGCGCATCGAAGATGCGCGAACCTGATCGCGGCGATACGAATTTTATCTCACTCACTCATGTCCTCAGCCTCGTGCCGTCAACACCAGCAACCCCTGCCCGTAGGAGCAACACGATCCTGCATGCGCCAGCGAAACAATCTCTATCCTAGAAACCTAGGAACGTCTCCGCCGATGCGCCATTACGCTCGATCACTTCGCGTAGTTTGCGCAACGCTTCGACCTGGATTTGTCGCGCCCGCTCTCGGGTGACGCCGATGCGATTACCGACTTCTTCCAGCGTCGCCGTTTCGTGACCGTGCAGGCCGAAGCGATGCTCGACCACTTCGCGCTGTTTGTCGTTTAGCTCAGCCAGCCAAGTTTCGATGCAATGCATCAGGTCTTCATCTTGCAACACCACACTGGGCTCATTGCGTACATCGTCGGGAATAACGTCAAGGAGCGAGCGCTCTTGCGTGGCGGCGTCGATGGACACTTCGCGCTCGTTGAGATAGAGCATATGCTCGACTTCTTCGGCGGGTCTATGCAGCACCCGCGCGACTTCCTCGGAGCTGGGCTCGTGATCGAGGTGCTGCGCCAATTGGCGTGATGCGCGCAAGCAGGTATTGATCTGTTTGACAATGTGGATAGGCAAGCGCACGGTGCGGGTCTGGTTCATGAGCGCGCGTTCGATAGTCTGACGTATCCACCAGGTCGCGTAAGTGGAAAAACGAAAACCGCGTTCGGGATCGAATTTTTCTACTGCGCGGATCAAACCGAGATTGCCCTCCTCGATTAAATCCAATAAGGCAAGACCACGGTTGATGTAGTGACGCGCGATTTTTACGACCAAACGCAAGTTGCTTTCAATCATGCGCTTGCGCGCATCACCGTCACCACTGAGCGCGAGACGCGCATAATAGACTTCCTCATCGGCGGTGAGCAGCGGCGTATAACCTATTTCACTGAGGTAGATGCGTGTGGCATCGAGTTGGCGGCTGCTGAATGCGCCGGGCTCGGCGGTGACGTCGCGCACACCCTCAGTGTGATCGCGATGCCACCCTTCGCTGCCCGGTGGGTAGGAACCCTTATCGAATTGCGTCGGCTCTTCGAGTTCGTCCACGGTGGGCCTCCTTTCAGAGCGCTGCGGCGGACTCTCAGAGTGCCCCTATAAATACAATCTTGCAAGAGGGTATTCCCCTAGGTGTGTGCCCAGCAGAGGCGTCAAGACCTTGGCTTGGGTAGGTACCGAAGCGGATTAACAGGCTTACCGTCAACTCGAATTTGAAAGTGCAAGGCGGCCGCGCCCTGCTCTTTGGCGCCCATATCGGCAATATGTTGGCCACTTCCCACGGCGTCGCCTTCCTTCACGTGCAACGCGCGGTTGTATCCATAAGCGCTCAATAATTCATCACTATGTTTAACGATGATGAGATTGCCGTATCTAAGCAAACCGCTGCCGGCGTAGACCACGCGACCGGCGGCGGCGGCGTACACCGATTGACCCAGGCGACCGCCGATGTCGATGCCCTTGCGCCTGGCATCGGCGCTCGAGTAAGTGGACAGCAACTTGCCTTGTGTGGGCCATTGCCAAGCGACGACGGCCCGGGTCGCACGCGCTGGCGCGCGGGTCGGCGTGCGGGAAGACGATACTGTATCGGAACCTGGCGAGGCACTACGACGCGTTACCGGTGCCCCCTCGCCGATACCCGTGGCAGCGCGCTGATCCGGCCAGGCCTCTGAACTGGGTGGCGCCACACGTAGCATTTGGCCGGGGAAGATGGTGTACGGCGACGACAAGTCGTTCCAGCGCGCCACATCACGATAATCCTGACCGTATCGAAAGCTGACGGAATAGAGGGTATCACCCCGGTCAACACGATGGTGCACTAAGCTGCCGCAGCCGCTCACCATCAGCAGCATCCATAAGCACCAACCTAGCACCCAACGCTGACACCATGGTCCGCGACGACTATTCATCATCGTCTCAACCAGCCGTTTTGTTGCTATCAGAAACATCCAGCTCAAATGCCGGCATCGCGCCCGTTCACGCCCGCAAGAAAAAATATACGGCTATGATGATAAACACCAACAACCATCCCAAGCGATCGACATAGGCGCGCAGTATCTTCTCCATGCCGGCCCCTCCCCACCACATCAATCCTGCAACGAGGAAGAAGCGCGCACCGCGCCCTACGGCCGAAGCGGCCACAAAAGGCAAGAACGGCATGGCGAGCGCGCCCGCGGCGATGGTGAATATTTTATAAGGAATGGGTGAAAAACCGGCGATCAATATCGCCCAAATGCCCCAATGCTCGAACCACGTCTTGGCCTCTTCATAGGTAGGCCAATAGCCCCATCGATGCAGCAGCGGTTCGATAGATTCGAACGCGAACACACCGATGAGATAACCAAACATGCCGCCCACCACCGAGGCCAGGGTGGTGAGCGCGGCGTAGAACCAGGCCGCTTGGCGTTTGGCCAATGCCATGGGGGCCAACATCACATCGGGAGGTATGGGAAAAAATGACGATTCGGCGAAACTCAAGCCCGCCAGATACCATGGCGCATGGCGATGGATGGCCCAGGTCATGGCCCGGTCATAAAGCGCGGAAAATACTCGCACTATTCCGACCCAGCGCGCATGGGCACGAAACTCACCGCATCCAACACTTCGTCGCTATATCCCTGCGCGGTGCGGGTGATCAATACCAGTGTTTGCGCGTTGGCGGCCCCGACCGGGATCACCAAGCGACCGCCCTCCGCTAATTGTTCTAGCAAGGCATGCGGCACATGCTCGGGGGCGGCGGCGGCCAAGATGCCATCATAGGGGCCATACTCGGGCCAGCCGAGGGTGCCATCGGCATGTTTGATACGGATGTTGCGTAAACGGAGCGCTTGAAAACGGCGCCGCGCCAGCGGAATCAGCGCGCTGACGCGCTCCACGGTGTACATCTCCGGCACCAACTGCGCCAAGACGGCCGTTTGATACCCGGAACCGGTACCCACTTCCAAGACGCGCCGCAACGGACCGCTCGCCAGCAAGGCTTCGGTCATGCGCGCCACCACATAGGGTTGGGAAATGGTTTGACCGTGCCCAATGGGCAACGCGGTTTCATCGTAGGCGCGCGAGGCGAGGGCTTCATCGACGAAGATATGGCGCGGGGTATTGCGCATCACCTCCAATACCGCCGGATCGCTGATACCCAATTCTTGCATGCGATCCATGAGGCGGTCGCGCGTCCGCTGCGAGGTCATGCCGATACCGCGTAGATCCTCTCTCATGTCACTCCCATGCCTTCCACCCAGGTGGCCACCCGCTCCAGGGCGGCATAACGGGTGAGGTCCACCTGCAAGGGCGTAATCGACACCCAACCATGGCGCACGGCGTGAAAATCCGTGCCCGGCCCGGCGTCCTCCTCCGGCCCGGCGGGACCCACCCAATAAATGGTGCGACCGCGCGGATCGCGGCTCTTAACCACCGGCTCAGCCTTGCGGCGATGTCCCAAGCGGGTGGCCTCGAAGCCTGCCAGTTCCGTCCACGGCAGATCGGGCACATTGACGTTGAGTATCGTGTCCGCCGGCAACGGCTCGTGTTGCAGGCGCAGCACCAAGCGCTGGGCCACGGCGGCGGCGGTAGCATAATGCTGAGGCGCTTCCCCCGACAAGGACACGGCGATGGCCGGCAAGCCCAGAAACCGCCCTTCCATCGCGGCCGCCACGGTGCCGGAATAAATCACATCATCACCCAAATTGGCGCCGGTGTTGACGCCGGACACCACCATGTCGGGCTCCTGCTCCAATAGGCCGGTGATGGCCAGGTGCACGCAATCGGTGGGCGTACCGTCCACGTAGGTAAAGCCGTTCTCGGCGCGGTGCGTGCGCAAGGGACTGTCCAGGGTGAGTGAATTACTGGCGCCACTGCGATTGCGTTCAGGGGCCACCACGGTCACCGCGGCGATTTGAGCCAAGGACTCCGCCAGCGCGGCCAAGCCGGGTGCCAGATAGCCATCGTCGTTACTGATCAGGATTCTCATGGAAGCGCTTGACTACTCCTAGGTGCGCGGCCGCGGCAAAACGGCTTAACTATACTGGAATCTGGCTGATCTCGACACCAGGCTGGCACGCAGCCCTCTATTTTCCCTGCTCGCTGCCGCTATACCCACTGGATGAATGGCATAAGCCAGGGATTACCATGACGGCGCCCAAACGACTCATAGACCGCAATCTGCTCGCCAGCCTGGAGCCTTTGCGCATGCTGGACACTGAGAGCCTGAACGATCTCGCCGGTAAAACTTATCTGGAGCCGTTGCGGGCGGGTCAGTCTTTGTTTCGTTTCGATCAAAACGACGACTGCATGATCTTCGTCATCACCGGCAGTGTCGAGATCATGGAGCGCAACGGCGAATCAGTCACGATCAGCGGCGGCACGCCGGAAGCGTTGCGCCCCCTGAGCCCGCTGAAGCCTCGCCGAACTACGGCTAACACTAAGACGGATGCATTTGTCGTTCGCATCAATGACGGTCTTTTGGATATGCTGTCACAGGCCAGTACGACCGCCGGCTTCGGCGCCAGCAACATCGAAGTCGAAGAGGACAGCAGCGAAAATGCACTGTTCGCGCAACTCTACGATGATTACAGCCAAAACAAGTTAGCCATACCCAGTATGCCCGACATCGCCTTGCGGGTACGCAAGGCGATTCAAGATGATAAAAAATCCGTGGACGACATCGCCAAGATCATACAAGCCGATGCACCGATGGCGGTACGTATCGTGCAAGTGGCCAACAGTGCGTTGTATCGCGGCAAATCAGATATCACCAGTTTGCGCATGGCGGTCACACGCCTGGGATTGAGCCAGACGCGCAATCTTGTGTTTAGCTTTGCATTAAAGCAATTATTCCAGACCAAAGCACCGTTGTTGCGCCAACGTATGATAGAACTATGGAGGCACACGACCTTGGTAGCGGCCTTGAGCGCGATACTGGGTCGCATGCGCCCCGGCTTCGATGTGGACCGCGCTCTGCTGGCCGGATTAATTCATGACATCGGCGTGCTGCCGATACTTGGCTACGCGGAGCAGTACCCCGATCTTGCCTCGGAACGCACAGTGCTGGAAACGACCATCAAGAACCTACGCGGACAACTCGGCGCCATGGTATTGCGTCTGTGGCAATTTGACGAAGATTTGATCAATGTCGCCTTGGACGCCGAGGATTGGTCGCGCGACAGCCATGAACAAGCCGACTATTGCGATATCGTGATCATCGCCCAACTCCACAGCTATGTGGGAACGCCGATGATGACGCGCTTGCCGGCCATAGACCAAGTTCCCGCTTACGCCAAACTGGCACTGGGTGAACTCGGACCGCGGAAATCGCTCAAGGTGCTGGAAGAGGCGCGCGAAGAAGTGAGCGAAGTACATAAACTACTGATGAATTGACAGGTGATATAGGATGGCCCAGAACCGCCAATTAGTGGATCGCAGCACCCTCGTCAAGCTACGTCCACTCAACCAACTACAATCGGACGACTTGAACGATCTGGCGCGCAACACCTACGTGGAAACGAT
Source organism: uncultured Chromatiaceae bacterium (assembly GCA_945787555.1). Classification (GTDB taxonomy): domain Bacteria; phylum Pseudomonadota; class Gammaproteobacteria; order DRLM01; family DRLM01; genus CALZJG01. The sequence goes on from CALZJG010000047.1 coordinate 15,858, forward strand.
CCACACGGGTGAAACGCTGTTTAGTCGCGGCGACCAGGAGCCTGTCACCTTCTTTCTGCTCTCTGGCAAGGTCACACTACAATCTCATAATGAGGCCTCTCAGAGTGTGCAAGCGGAAAGTCCCCAGGCATTGATTCCGCTCAGCAATAAAAAGCCTCGCAACGAAACCGCCGTCGCCGACGGCGACATCACCGTGATCAGACTCAGCGATCAATTGCTAGGCTTAATGCTGAACAGCGCAAAACTGGCCAGCGAGAGCGCCACACCACCCCCGGTGGACGTAGACAGGGTGGTGGATCGTCTGTTCGTGAAACTCTATCAGGATTACACGGAAGACAAATTGGTGGTGCCCAGCATGCCGGATATCGCGGTGCGCGTGCGTACCGCCATTCAGGATCCGGACAAAACCGCCGACGACATCGCCAAGATCGTGCAAGCCGATCCGGCACTGGCCGCGCGCTTGGTCCAAGTGGCCAACAGCGCGCTGTATCGTGGCCAGAGCGCCGTCAACAGTTGTCGCATGGCTATCACCCGTCTCGGACTCAATCAAACACGCAATCTGGTGTTCAGCTTTGCCTTAAAGCAATTGTTCCAAACGCAAACACAGATACTACGTCAGCGCATGATCGCATTGTGGAAACACACCACCTTGGTCGCCTCGTTGAGTGCGGTGCTGGCACGCCATACTCCCGGCCTGGACATAGATCGCGCGCTGCTGGCGGGTTTGATCCACGATATCGGCCTGTTGCCCGTTTTCGCCTATGCGGAGCGCTATCCACAGCTACTTGTGAATGTCGAGGCTTTTGACGCGATCGCCCAGCGCTTACGCGGCGACATCGGCGCCATGGTAATGAAAAAATGGGAATTCGAACCGGATTTGATCAGTGTCGCGAACGAAGCGGAAAACTGGCAACGCGACAACGGCGAGGACAAAGCGGATTATTGTGACATCGTCATCATGGCGCAACTGCACGGCTTCGTCGGGACACCCACCATGGCCGCGTTACCGGCCATCGACCAGGTGCCGGCTTATCGCAAACTGGTCGACGGCGAACTCACACCGCGCATGAGCCTGAACATTTTGGAAGAAGCCCGCGAAGACGTGCGCGAGGTACAACAACTGCTCACGGGGTGAGCGTCGAACCCTCAAAATTTCTCAGCCACCGAAAGTGGCCATCGCCCCCGCACACAGCGCCAGCAAGGCACTTGGATAAATACCCAATGCCAGCACCGCCAGGCCATTCACGCTCATCACCAATTTCATGTCCGTACCGGACGTGAGTGGCGTGGTCTCCTCGGCCTTATCGAAGTACATCAGCTTGATTATGCGCAGATAGTAATAGGCGCCGATAATGGCGAAGAGCACTGCGACCACCGCCAGCCACACCATGTCAGCGCGCACCACCGCCTCCAGCACCGCGAACTTAGCCCAGAAACCCAGGAATGGCGGCACACCGGCCATGGAGAACATCAGTATCGCCATCATGGCGGCGAACCACGGGCTGCGTTCGTTGAGACCCTTGAAGTCCTCCAGATTCTCAGCCTCGAAGCCGGCCCGACTCAACAGGATGATCATGCCGAACCCGCCCAGCGTCATGATGGCATAGACGATGACATAGAACATGGACGCGGCATAGCCGGTAGTCACGCCGGTTAATATGCCCAGCAACAAATAACCGACATGCGCGATGGTCGAGTACGCTAACATGCGCTTGAGATTACCTTGCGCGATGGCGATGACATTGCCCGCCGCCATGGAAAGCACCGCCAACACAATCAGCATGTCCTGCCAATGCACATGAAGACCTTCCATCCCCTCCACCAACAAACGCATCACCAGCGCGAAGGCCGCGAGCTTAGGCGCCGAACCGATATATAAGGTCACCGGCGTGGAGGCGCCGTGATAGACATCCGGTATCCACATGTGAAACGGCACCGCACCCAATTTGAAGGCCAGGCCAACAATGACGAACGCTACCGCAAACATGAGCGCTAGATTATCGCTGCTGCCAGGGGCAGCGAGGTAAGCACCGATGTCACCGATATCCAAGCTGCCGGTGATACCGTAGAGAATGGACATACCGTAAAGCAATAAGCCCGAGGCCAGCGCGCCCAGCACGAAATACTTCATCGCCGCTTCGGATGCGATACCTGAATCGCGTTGTAGCGCCACCATCGCGTACAAACACAGCGCCAACAATTCCAGTCCCAGGTAAATAGTGAGCAAGCTGTGCGCCGACACCATCACCATCATTCCCAACACGCCGAACAAACCCAGCACATAGAACTCGCCCTTGAATAACTGGCGATCGATCAGATACTGGCGCGCATAAATGAACACAGCGGCGCAGACCAAATAAATAAAGAACTTGAGGACATCAGCCATGCTGTCACTGATGAAACTGCCGTCGAAGCTCAGCACGGTCTCGCCGGTGTGCAGACTAAAGGTCAATATCGCTGCGCCCAGCAAGGTGGCCAGGGACATAAGATAAGTAATGACCCGGTTGCGGTCGGTGAGGAACAAATCCACCACCAAGATCACGCACGCCATGGTGAGCACGAAGATCTCCGGCAACGCCGGCGTCATATCCGGCACTTGAAACGACACACTGGCCAGTTGTTCTTCCATCACGAATTCGCCTGTTTCAACTCTGCTCGCCGTCGTACGGCCTTAAGGGTATGTAGACATCAAAGCTTGGAGATCACCACGTGCTGCAGGAGGTTATCCACCGCACTGTGCAGCACATCCACCACTGGCGCCGGCCAGATGCCCAGCAACAACACCAGCACCGCCAACGAACCCAATACCACGCCCTCACGTGCATTGAGGTCTTTGAGATTCGCCACGCCTTCATTCTTCACTTCACCGAACAGGACGCGCTTGACCATCCACAATGTGTAGGCGGCGCCCAACACCAGCGTAGTGCCGGCCAGGAAGGCCAACCAGAAATTGGCCTTGTATGCGCTCAGGATCACCATGAACTCACCCACGAAACCTGAGGTGCCCGGCAAACCCGCGTTGGCCATGGCGAACAACACCATCAGCGCCGCAAAGGTGGGCATGGTGTTGACCACACCGCCGTAGTCGCTGATTTGACGCGAGTGCAATCGGTCGTACATCACACCTACGCACAAGAACAGCGCGCCGGAGATGAAACCGTGGGAGATGAGCTGCACCACCGCCCCTTCGAAACCTAGCGCCGCACCCTGCACGTTGCCAGTTTGGTCGAAGATGCCGAAGACCACGAAGAAGCCCAGGGTCACGAAGCCCATGTGCGCGATCGACGAATAGGCGATCAGCTTCTTCATGTCCTCCTGCACCAGGGCCACCAAAGCAATGTAGACGATGGCGATCAGCGACAGCGTGATCACCAACCAATCCAGTTCGCTGGACGCATCGGGCGTGATGGGCAACATGAAGCGCACGAAACCATAGGCACCCAGCTTCAACATGATGGCGGCCAGGATCACCGAACCGCCGGTGGGCGCTTCGACATGCGCGTCCGGCAACCAAGTGTGCACCGGCCACATCGGCACCTTGACCGCGAAGGCCAGCAGGAACCCGAGGAACAACAGCACTTGCTCGGTCATACTCAATGGCAAGGCGTGATAATCGAGAATAGAGAAGCTGTCGCTCTGGAAAAACAGATACAGGATTGCGACGAGCAGAAACACGGACCCCAGGAAAGTGTAGAGAAAGAACTTGATGGCGGCGTACACTCGCCGTGCGCCGCCCCAGATACCGATAATGAGGAACATCGGAATCAGCATCGCTTCCCAGAAAACATAAAACAGCGCTGCGTCCAAGGCCGCGAACACGCCATTCATGGCGCCTTCCATGATCAAAAAGGCGGCCATGTACTGCGCAACTTTGTGCTTAATCACTTCCCAGGAAGAGATCACCACCAAAACCGTGGTAAAGGTGGTGAGCAGGATCAGCAGCATGGAAATGCCGTCAATGCCTAGGTGGTAGTTGATGTTAAAAGCCGGTATCCAGGTCGCCATTTCCTGGAACTGCATTTCCGCCGTGCCTTTGTCGAAGGCACCGTACAGCGGCAGCGACACCACGAAGGTAAGCACGCTGACGCCCAACGCCAGCTTGCGCACGAGGTTGTCGTTACCGCCCCGGGAGGCCGCCAACACCACGATGCCGCCCACGATGGGCAACCAGATAATTAAACTCAGTAAGGGCAAATCGGAAACCATGCGTCAGTTGCCTTGTTTCTTGTGACTGTTACGCGAATACGAACCAACTCAACAACACCAACAAGCCGATGATCATGGCGAAGGCGTAGTGATAAAGGAATCCGGACTGGATCACCCGCACCACACCTGACAGCCACCCCACCCCATAGGCGGTGCCGTTGACCATCACACCGTCGATCAGGGTCACATCACCCACCTTCCACAGCACGCGCCCGGCGGCGCGGCTGCCGCCGGCGAAGACCTTGTCGTTGAAGTCGTCGCAACCGTATTTGCGATCCAGCAGGTTATATAGCCAAAGGAATTGTTGTTTGAGCTTTTCGGGCAAATCAGGTCGCACCATATACAGGTAATAAGCCAGCCCCACGCCGGCCATCGCCAGCCAGAATGGCGCCGCCATTAAACCGTGCAACATGAAGCCTAAGGCACCGGTGTAACCCTCGCCCAATTGCGCCAACACATCGTGCTCGGCGCGCACCACGATGCTGTCGCCGAAGAAACCTTGGAACAACAAGGGGCCGGCGTACAGGAGTCCGGCGATCACGGAGGGGATGGCCAACAAGATCAAGGGTACTGTCACCACCGCCGGGGATTCATGCAGATGCGCCTTGGCGTGTGGGTCGATGCGCTCCGGGCCGTGGAACACCAGGAAGAACATCCGGAAGCTATACAGCGCCGTCACGAACACGCCCAACAGCACGCACCAGTACGCAAAGCCCGCACCCGTGATATCGGAAGCGTGTACCGCCTCGATGATGGCGTCCTTGGAAAAGAATCCGGAGAAACCAGGGAAGCCGATCAAGGCCAGCGAACCGATCAACATGCACCAATAGGTGATGGGCATGTATTTCTTGAGGCCGCCCATCTTGCGTATGTCCTGCTCGTGATGCAAAGCGATAATCACCGACCCGGCGGCCAGAAATAGCAGCGCCTTGAAGAAGGCGTGGGTCATGAGATGGAAAATTCCCGCGGCATACGCCGAAGCGCCCAGTGCCACAGTCATGTATCCCAGCTGTGACAGGGTCGAATATGCGATCACTCGCTTGATGTCGTTCTGCACCAGACCGAGCAAGCCCATGGACAAGGCCGTGACGGCGCCGATGACGAGCACCACACTCAGCGCGGTCTCGGACAGTTCATACAGCGGCGACATGCGGGCCACCATGAAGATGCCGGCGGTCACCATGGTGGCGGCATGGATCAGCGCCGAGATCGGCGTGGGGCCTTCCATGGAATCGGGCAGCCACACATGCAAGGGCACTTGCGCCGACTTACCCATGGCGCCGATGAATAGCAAGATGCAGATCACCGTGAGCAGATTCCACTCATCGGCGGCGAAGATGCGTACCGTCATGTCGGCCATCAACGGCGCGGCGGCGAACACATCGGCGTAGTCCAGGCTGTTGAAGTACACCACGATGGCGGCGATACCCAACAAGAAGCCGAAATCACCCACGCGGTTGACCAGAAAGGCCTTGAGGTTGGCGTATATCGCCGACTCTCTTTTGTACCAGAAACCGATCAGCAAATAAGACACCAAGCCTACCGCTTCCCAGCCGAAGAACAGTTGCAGAAAGTTATTGGCCATCACCAACATCAGCATGGAGAAGGTAAACAGCGAGATGTAGCTGAAGAAACGCTGATAACCCGGATCATCATGCATATAACCGATGGTGTAGATATGCACCATCAGCGAGACGAAAGTCACTACCAAGATCATCAGTGCGGTGAGCTGGTCGATGAGAAAGCCTATTTCGAAGCGGATGCCGTCGCTCACCATCCAGGTATAGACAGTACCGTTGAAGGCGGCGCTCTCGTCCAACACGATGTGCTTGAACACCACCAAGGACAGCAGGAACGAAATCGCCACGCCGACGATGGTCACCCAATGCGCGCCGGCACGGCCGATCTGGCGACCGAACAGGCCCGCGACGATGGCGCCGATGAGCGGCGCGAGCACGATACCGAGATAGACGCTTTCCATCCTTATCCCTTCAAACTGTCCAGGTTGTTCACGTTGATGGTGCGCCGGTTACGGAACAGCACCACGAGGATGGCCAATCCAATGGCGGCTTCCGCCGCGGCGACCGTGAGGATGAAGAACACAAACACCTGACCGCTTACATCGCCCAGGTAATGCGAAAACGCGATGAAATTCATATTAACCGACAGCAACATCAACTCGATGGCCATCAGCAGGATGATGACGTTCTTCCGGTTGATAAATATCCCGGCGACGCTCAGGCAAAACAATAGCGCTCCCAGTATCAGGAACTCAGACAGCGCAATCATTAACCCCCCCTTGTCACATTCGATCCTGTTGTTGTTCCCTTCGCCGCCGGTGTCGGCGCGAAGATTCCCTGTACCTTGTTACTCGTTCGGTGTTGTTTTGTTTTCAGCGGCCATCTTCACCATGCGCACTCGCTCGTTACGCTTAACCAGCACTTGCTTAGATGGATCTTGAAATTTGGTGGCCGGACGGCGCCGCATAGTCAAGGCGATGGCCGCAATGATCGCCACCAGCAATATCGCCGCCGCGATCTCGAATGGGTACACATACACCGTGTACAGAACACTACCCAATTCCTTGGTGTTGCTGTAATCGGGGCCGTGCTTCATGCCCGCTCCGAATACGTCCAATCCAAAACGATTAGAACCGACCACGATCACCATTTCCACGAACATGATGATTGCCACCAGCGCACCCACCGGCAGATATCTAATGAATCCTTCGCGCAGTGGCACCAGGTTGATGTCCAGCATCATCACCACGAATAGGAACAAGACCATCACCGCGCCCACGTAGACCAGCACCAGAGTAATGGCCAGGAACTCCGCTTCCAACAACACCCAGATGATGGCACTGGTGAAAAAAGCCAGCACCAAAGACAAGGCCGCATGCACGGGATTGCGCACTGTGATGACCGCCGCCGACGCAGCCACCAGGATTGCGGAGAAAAAATAGAAGATGATCGGCTCGATATTCATAACTTCCTTCGTGTCAGTGGGCGCATGCCGCTCAACGATAGCGTGCGTCTTGGGCGCGATCGGAGGCGAGTTGCTGTTCGTACTTATCCCCAATCGTCAGCAATTGTTCCTTGGTCATGATGTTCTCGCCGCGTTTTTCGAAATGATATTCGAAAATCCTCGTCTCGACGATGGAATCCACCGGGCAAGATTCCTCGCAAAAGCCACAATAGATGCACTTGAACAAATCAATATCGTAACGCGTGGTGCGACGCGTACCGTCGGCGCGCTGTTCCGATTCGATGGTGATGGCCAATGCCGGGCACACCGCCTCGCATAATTTGCAGGCGATACAGCGCTCCTCGCCGTTGGGATAACGGCGCAAGGCGTGCAAACCACGGAAGCGCGGCGATTGCGGCGTTTTCTCCTCCGGGTACTGCACGGTGATCTTCTTGGCGAACAGATAACGGCCGGTCAGTTTCAAACCCATCAGCAGCTCCCATAACATGAGGCTGCGAAAATAGTTGACGACGGTATTCATGATGTTAGTGCTCCCTCAATCGAACCACGGCGCCACGTTGCCGAGCACCATGGCGCCCGCCACCAGCAGCCACACGATAGTAATGGGGATGAACACCTTCCAACCCAGGCGCATGATCTGGTCATAGCGATAGCGCGGGAAGGTGGCGCGGAACCACAAGAAACAGAACAAGAAGAACGCGGTCTTGGCCAACACCCAGGCGATACCCGGCACCCACGCGAACAACCCTTCCAATACCGGGATACCCTGGAACGGCGACAACCAGCCGCCGAAGAACATCAACGCGCAAAGAATCGACACCAGGATCATGTTGGCGTATTCGGCCAAAAAGAACAGCGCGAAGGTCATGCCAGAGTATTCGACGTGAAACCCGGCGACAATTTCCGATTCGCCCTCGGCGACATCGAACGGCGCGCGGTTGGTCTCCGCCACGCCGGAGATGAAATAGACCATGAATAACGGCAATAGCGGCACCCAGAACCAATGCAGGAAGCTGCCTTGTTGTTTCATCACCACATCGGTCAGATTCATGCTGCCGGCGGCGATCAACACGCCGACCAACGCAAATCCCATGGCAATTTCATAAGACACTACTTGTGCCGCCGAGCGCAGCGCGCCGATAAAGGCGTACTTGGAGTTGGAGGCCCAGCCGGCGATGATGACGCCGTAAACACTCATGGAAGTGAGCGCCAGTATGTACAAGATACTGGCGTCGATGTCGGCCAACACCATGCCCTCATCGAAGGGCACCACCGCCCAGGCCGCCAGTGACGGCGCCAGCACCAGGATAGGCGCGAGGATGAACAAAAAACGATTGGCGTTGGTGGGAATGATGACCTCTTTCATCATCAGCTTGAGGCCGTCGGCGATGGGCTGCAGCAAACCGCGCGGACCTACGCGATTCGGACCGATACGCACCTGGATGTAACCGATGACTTTTCGTTCGGCCAGGGTCAGATAAGCCACCGAGCCCATGATCGGCAACACGATCGCCAGTATCTTGATCACTATCCAGACCACTTGCGGGATGCCACCCATGGCCGTGTCCAAGGTCTCAATCATGATCGCCTATCAGCCCTTGCTAAGTTCCAAAGGTGAGCCGTAGCTCCCCAGTCCCACGCTGTCCGCCATGCCGGCGGGTATCCAAACACACCCTTTGGGGATGCGCTCATCGATGACGACCGGCAAAGTGACGCGACGACCGTTTTGCGTCACCGTCACCACAGTCTCTTCGTTAAGGCCCTCGCGCTCCGCCAGTGTCGCGCCGGCAAACACCGCCGCGCGCACGCCATCCGCGCTCTGTTGCAATGAGGTCGCGCGCCGCACGATGCCATCCACCGCATAGATGGGGACATCGGCAAGCCGCACCACACCCCCAGGCTCATTACTCAAACGCTCAACCGGCGGCCAGGCCACCACGTTGTTGACGCTCACTTCGCTCGCCGCGCGCGCCAATTCGTCACGCACCTCCACGGCGGAGAAATAATCGAAACCCGCCACGCCGAAGAGATTGCCTAACACACGCAACACCTTCCATCCCGGCCGTGCCTCACCGGGCGGATTGACCGCGCCGCTGAAACTCTGCCAGCGATCTTCGGCGTTGATGAAGGTACCGGCCGTCTCGGCATAGGTGCCGATCGGCAACAGCACCTGCGCCACCTCGCGCAGCGTCGCACTGACATAAGGCGTGAGCGCCACCACGAATTCCGCCGCCTGCATGGCTGAGAGCGCAGCGCCGGAATCGGCGCAATCCAACTCGGGCTCCACACCCAATAAAACATAAGCTTTGAGCTGGGCCTGCACCATTTCAGAAGCGCTCAAACCCGATTCTGCCGCTTGCGTGCCCGCCGGACCGCGATGCGGCACGGCACCCGCCAACCAACCGCCCGCGCCGTTGGCACCGGCGCTAAGGAAGCCGATGTTCGCTTCCGTCGTTTCCGCGATATAACCGGCCAAGGCGCGCAGCGTGGCGGCGGCGGGATGCTGCGCGGCTTGCGAGCCCAGTAGCACCACGCTGCGTTGACCGGCTCGTAACGCCATGGCGATGGCGCGATGCGTTTCGTTCGACTCCACCGTGGCGAGCAATTTCGCCAAGCCTGTAGGTGCAGCGGCGCCGTTGTCTGCCATCAAGGCCTTGGCGATACCCGCCAATGCGCGCTCCATACCGACCGGAGTCGCGATGATCTTGTCCGCCACCTTGAAACGAAATTCGTAATCCACGGGATTGACCACCATGACCCGCGCCCCGTTGAGGGCCGCCTTGCGGATGCGATGACCAGCGATGGGTTGATCCTTGCGAATGTTGCTGCCGATCAGCAATACATTGTCGGCGCGCTCCAGCGCCTCGATGGGCTGGCTCAGTGAGGGAAACACGGGCATCACTGCTTGATCGCTGACATCGGTCTCGCGCAGGCGGTGGTCGATATTGGAGGAACCCAAGGCGCGCAACAGCTTTTGCGTGAGATACATTTCCTCAACCGTGGCATTGGGCGAGATCAGCGTACCCACTTGCTTGCCGCTGTGCGCGGTGAAGATGTTCTTGAGCCCCGACACGGCAGCCTGCAGCGCCGTTTCCCAATCCACTTCCTGCCATTGGCCATCACGCTTGATCATGGGCTTATCCAAGCGATCATCGCTGTTCAAGCCTTCGTAGCTGAAACGGTCGCGGTCGGAAATCCAGGTTTCGTTGATGGTCTCGTTTTCTTTGGGCAGCACGCGCATCACCTTGCCGCGCCGGGTGTGCAGATAAATATTTGAGCCGATGCAATCGTGCGGCGCCACACTTTCCAGGGAAGTGAGCTCCCAGGGCCGAGAGGAGTAGCGGAACGGTTTCGACGTCAGCGCCCCCACCGGACACAAGTCGATGACGTTGCCGGAAAGCTCTGAATTGACCGCCTTCTCGACATAGGTGCCTATTTCCAGGTGCTCGCCGCGACCGGTAGCACCCAGCTCCTTGATGCCGCCGATTTCTTCTCCGAAACGCACGCAGCGTGTGCAATGGATACAGCGGGTCATGTCGGTGGAAATCAAGGGGCCGAGGTTCTTGTCCTGGACCACGCGTTTGCCTTCGGTGAAGCGGGAATGGTCGCCGCCATAGCCAATGGAGACATCTTGTAAGTCGCACTCGCCGCCCTGATCGCAGATGGGGCAATCCAGCGGGTGATTGATGAGCAAAAATTCCATAGTGCCGCGCTGCGCATCCAGCGCGCGCTCGGACTTGGTTTGCACCTTCATGCCTTCGGTGACCGGTGTGGCGCAGGCGGGCAAGGGCTTGGCGGCCTTTTCAACATCCACCAGACACATGCGGCAATTGGCGGCTATGGACAATTTCTTGTGATAGCAGAAGCGTGCGATAGGAATGCCGGCCTCGTCGGCGGCCTCGATAATCATCGCCCCATCCGTCGCCTTGATCGCAATGCCGTCTATTTCGATGTTAACCATCGCCCTCTCTCTAACTCCATTGTCACCGTCACGCGTCGCTACGCGCAATCAGGGTATCCAGCTACTATGCCCAGCTGCCGGGGCCGACCAGACATTTCTTGTGATCAATATGATGTTGGAACTCGTCGCGGTAGGTCTTGACGAAACTCGCCACGGGCATCGCCGCCGCATCACCCAGGGCACATATCGTGCGACCTTGGATACGGTCCGACACATCCACCAGCATGTCCAGATCCTCTTGCTTGCCATGGCCGTGCTCGATGCGATGAATCACCCGCGACAGCCAACCGGTTCCTTCGCGGCAGGGCGTGCATTGCCCGCACGACTCTTCATAATAGAAATGAGAAATACGCGCCAACACCTTCACCATACAGGTGTCTTCGTCCATGATCATCACCGAACCCGCGCCCAACATGGAGCCGGCCTTGGCCAGTGAATCGTAATCCATGGTGCACTCCATGATGGCCTCTGCCGACAAGACCGGCACTGAAGATCCGCCGGGGATTACCGCTTTCAACTTCTTGCCGCCGCGCATGCCACCGGCCATCTCCAACAAGTCCGCGAACGGCGTCCCCATGGGAACTTCGAAATTGCCCGGCTTGTTGACATGGCCGGAGACGGAAAAGATTTTGGTGCCGCCGTTGTTGGGCTTACCTAGCTCCAAAAACCATTTGCCGCCGTTGCGCATGATGGACGGAATAGAGGCTAAGGTCTCGGTGTTATTGATGGTCGTGGGTCGGCCGTATAAGCCAAAACTGGCCGGAAACGGTGGCTTGAAGCGAGGTTGGCCTTTCTTGCCTTCCAGCGATTCGAGCAGCGCGGTTTCTTCACCGCAGATGTAAGCCCCCGCACCGAGATGAGAATCGAGACTAAAGTCGAAACCGGATCCCAATATGTTCTTGCCCAGGAAACCGGCTTCACGCGCTTCTTGCAGCGCCGTTTCGAAGCGCTCGAAGGGTTCCCAGAATTCACCGCGGATGTAGTTGTAACCCTTAGTCGCGCCTATCGTGTAACCGGCGATGGCCATGCCCTCGATCAGCGCATGCGGGTTGTAACGCATGATGTCGCGATCCTTGAACGTCCCCGGCTCGCCTTCATCGGAATTGCACACGATGTATTTTTGCCCCGGAGAATTACGCGGCATGAAACTCCACTTCAAGCCGGTCGGAAAACCCGCACCACCGCGACCACGCAATGCGGAGGTCTTCACCTCGGCGATGATCTCCTCGGGCGCGGTTTTATTCTTGAGAATTTTTTTCCACGCCTCATAGCCGCCGATCTTGAGATAGTTCTCCAGCGTGTAAGGCTGGTCGAACTTAAGAGTTTCTAAACAGACTTCGTTGGCCATGACGCTCACTCTAGAGTGGAGAGGATCTGATCGATCTTCTCAGGGGTGAGGTTTTCGTAATAGGTCTTGCCGATTTGCAACATCGGCGCTCCGGCACAGGCGGCAAGGCACTCGACCTCCTTGAGCGTGAACTTCCCGTCGGGCGTCGTCTCACCCAACTTAACACCCAGTTTCTCCTGAAGATGCTTCACAACATCCTCGGAGCCGCACAATAGGCAGGAGACGTTGGTGCACACACTGATTTTGTGGCGCCCCACCGGCTTGAGATCATACATGCTGTAGAAGGTGGCGACCTCATAGACCGAGATGGGCTCCATGTCGAGATAATCGGCGATGGCATCCATCAGCTCGGTGGTCAGATAACCATTAACCTCTTGCACAATACGCAAAGCGGGCATACTCGCGGATTGCTTTTGCTCGATGGGATACTTCGCCACCCACTTATCGATGCGGGCTTTCACTTCCGGCGCGAGCAAATCCGCCTTGCGTTGTTTTACCACCGTCATCGATCAACCTCTCCGAATACGATGTCTTGAGTGCCGATTATCGCCACCACGTCCGCCAACATATGACCGCGACACATTTCATCCAAGGAGGCGATGTGCGGAAAACCGGGGGCACGAATCTTGAGACGATAGGGTTTGTTAGCGCCGTCAGACACCAGATAAATACCGAATTCACCCTTGGGGTGTTCCACCGCGGCATACGCCTCGCCTTCCGGCACGCAGTACCCTTCGGTAAATAGCTTGAAGTGATGGATCAAGGCTTCCATGTCTTGCTTCATGGTCTCACGCGCAGGCGGCACGATCTTGCTGTTGTCCACCATCACCGGGCCGGGATTACGACGCAGCCAATCCACGCATTGTTTGATGATGCGATTGGACTGGCGCATTTCTTCCACGCGCACCAGATAGCGGTCGTAGCAATCACCCTCGACGCCGACCGGAATGTCGAAGTCGAGCCGGTCATAAACTTCATAAGGCTGTTTCTTGCGCAAGTCCCATTCCACGCCGGAACCACGCAGCATGGGGCCGGTGAAACCGAGCTGAAAGGCGCGCTCCGGCGTGACCACGCCAATGCCGACAGTCCGCTGCTTCCAGATACGGTTGTCGGTGAGCAATGTTTCGTATTCATCGACATAGCCGGGGAAACGCTGCGTGAAATCCTCGATGAAATCGAGCAAGGAACCTTGGCGATTGCGGTTCATGCGCTCGACGTCTTTGGAGCCATGCCATTTCGACGTCTGATACTGAGGCATGGTCTCGGGCAAATCGCGATACACACCGCCGGGGCGATGATAGGCCGCGTGCATACGGGCGCCGGATACCGCTTCGTAGCTGTCGAGCAGGTCCTCCCGCTCCCGGAACGCATAGAGAAACACCGTCATGGCGCCGATATCCAAGGCATGCGCGCCCAACCACAACAGGTGATTAAGGATGCGGGTGATCTCGTCAAACATCACTCGGATATATTGCGCGCGCACCGGCGGTTCGACATCCAGCAACTTCTCGATCGCCATCACATAGGCGTGCTCGTTACACATCATGGACACGTAGTCCAGGCGATCCATGTACGGCACGCTTTGATTGAATGGCTTGCTCTCCGCCAGCTTCTCGGTACCGCGATGCAACAGTCCGATATGCGGATCGGCGCGCTCGATCACCTCACCGTCCATCTCCAGCACCAGGCGCAACACGCCATGGGCAGAAGGATGCTGCGGGCCGAAGTTCATGGTGTAGTTGCGTATCTCAGCCACGCTGCACCTCGGAAAGATCGGGGACCTGGCCCTCATAGCGACTGTCGTGACGTATCACCCGCGGCACCAGCACACGCGGTTCAATGCTCACCGGCTCATAGACCACACGGCGCTTGACCGGGTCGTAGCGCATTTCGACGTTGCCGATGAGCGGAAAATCCTTGCGGAACGGATGGCCGATGAAACCGTAATCGGTAAGGAGACGACGCAGATCAGGATGTCCGTCGAACAAGATGCCGAATAGATCAAAAGCCTCACGCTCGAACCAGTCGGCGACGGTCCAGATATCCACCACCGAATCCACCCGCGGCGGTTCCTGGCCCAAAAATACTTTGACACGCAGACGCAGATTATTCGACACCGACAGCAAGTGATAGACCACGGCGTAGCGCGATCCCTCATACTTGCCCTCTTTGTACTGCAGATAATCCACACCACACAGATCAATGAGCTGCTCAAAGGCAAAGGGCGCCTCATCACGCAGCCCCTGGGCGATTTCGCGCAGCTGTTGGCGAGGCACTTCAATGGTCAGCTCACCGTGCGCGATTCGAGATTGGAGCACGGCGGCACCGAACCGCTCTTGCAAGCGCGCACTCAGGCTGTCAGCCTTTTCAGCCATGTATCCTTTTCTCCTTAGCGAGCAATGGTATTGGTGCGACGGATCTTATTTTGCAGTTGAATCACACCGTAGAGCAGCGCTTCCGCGGTAGGCGGACAACCGGGCACGTAGATATCGACAGGCACGATACGATCGCAGCCGCGCACCACGGCATAAGAATAGTGGTAGTAACCACCGCCGTTGGCGCAGGAACCCATGGAAATCACCCAGCGCGGCTCGGACATTTGATCGTAAACCCGGCGCAAAGCGGGCGCCATTTTGTTCACCAGCGTCCCCGCCACCACCATCACGTCAGATTGACGCGGACTGGGACGGAATACCACGCCGAAGCGGTCAAGGTCGTAACGTGCCGCGCCGGCATGCATCATTTCCACCGCACAGCACGCCAGACCGAAGGTCATGGGCCACAACGATCCGGTGCGCGCCCAGTTGATAAGCGTGTCAGCGGTGGTGGTGACGACACCTTTTTCCAGTATGCCTTCTATTCCCATTCCAGCGCCCCCTTCTTCCATTCGTAGATAAAGCCCACCACCAGGATGCCGAGGAACACCACCATGGCCATGTAACCGAACAGGCCGATTTCCTCCAACACAACCGCCCAGGGGAACAGGAAGGCAATTTCCAAATCGAAGATGATGAATAAGATGGCAACCAGGTAAAAGCGCACGTCAAACTTCATGCGCGAGTCTTCGAAGGCTTCGAAGCCGCATTCATAGGGAGCGAGCTTATCGCTGTCCGGACGGTTGGGCGCAACCAATTTGCCGAGCGCGACCGGCACTACGCCAAAGATGATCCCTAGTACTAGGAAGATGAGAATCGGCAGATAATTTTCCAGCATGTCCTGCGGCCGCTATCCTTTCGTGCAGACCCCACCTCCCCCGCCGATACGACGCGCTGCGGGAAGGCCCCCCCTGATCACAGAATTTATAATGGCTTACAAAGAAAGCAGGTTCGAGTCTAGGCTAGCCGTCTGCTCGCTGTCAAGCTGAACCAGAGGTATTAAATTATTTTAATTCATTAGGTTAAGTAGGCCCAGGAGCCTACATAAGATCTTCCTCAAAAAGTAAGAACGGCATTCCTTTGATCAGGAAGCCCGCTGGCGGATTGAGCACGGAAGGACGAAACAATCCATACCCACAGCCTGTTCATGTAGCGTTTTGTTCGCAACACAGCGGTGAGTACGCCACTTTTACACAAGCCCAAGAAAACCCGCAGTAGAATCAGCAGGTTCATCACCAAGAAGATGCTGTTGATCCACGCCAGTGACGTATCGGCGCGCTTGGCACGGATGTCGTTCAAGCGGTATCCGTTCTTGCCCTGCCCAAACTTGCCTTCTATTGGAATTCGCTCCCGGTATTCTTGTCGCCTCTGTGCTTTGAGGCGCTTGAGTTCCGCTTGGTTCTCCGCCGTCACCTTCTTGGGACGACCCAGCGGTTTGCCCGCAAAGCGAATGCCGTGTTGCTTCAAGTAACAGCGGTTGGCCTGGGTGCCATAGACAGGGTCGCCCAGTACGGCTTCGGGATAGTGACCATACCGTTCTTTGTACGCCTCGACGTGCCCTTCCAGGTCTGCGCCTTCGTTAAAGGCATCCCAACGCAGCGCATCAATGTGAGCGAGCCCTGCGCCGGTGAGGCTAACACTGAGCTTGGCGC
>CALZJG010000048.1 GCA_945787555.1 uncultured Chromatiaceae bacterium
ATGATGGTTTTCATCCTCCCATCATGAACGCAACCCGAGCCGGCTTCAGCTCACCCCCAGACTCATTTCATATTAGAAACACCACTCTCCCTTTAGACTCATTTCATATTGGACAAGGCTAGAGCTTGACAGGAATGGCGCGGAATGTTTAACATCGTACAACGCCTAAAGCTTTAGGTGGGTTGACAGGAGGTTGACTGAGCGCCGCAATGCGTGCTATTAAAATGGACAGCAGTGAATAACGACACAATCAAATAACGAGTTTTACAGTGGGTGTGTGACAAGATGGGGTGGCTCCATCTTTTGAAATTATTGAATCCAAAGAGATTCTGGGGTTAAACAATCCGTTCTTCCGGATTGGTTATTCAGTAAAACGATAAATTTAGGAGGCATGCAAATGCGTAGGGCATATCAATTTGCTTTGACGGCGGGCTCTGCTGCGCTGATCGTATCGGGGGCGGCAATGGCAGCTCCGCCGACCACCAATGGCTTCGACCAGTGGAGCGTTAGCAACGGCGATATTACCATCAACGACACCAGTGGGCCGGGCGGCTGTCCAGCGGGCGCCACCAGCTGTGGCACACCCATCCAAGATAACGGTTTCTTTCAGCAACAAGTCGAAGTGGGTGGGGTGACTTACTTCAAGACCATCATCACCGACCTGGATGCGACCGGTACGCCGATACCCAGTGCGCCCGCGGGCACCATCCCCACCATTCCGGCCGGCTCACTGACCTTCTCGGATGAGAACTACGTAGCCCAGAGTGTGGGCGGTGTCAGCAATTCGGGTATCGCCGGCAAGCAGCAGCTGTATGAAGAGCAAACCACCGGAGATGAGTTCTTCACCTCCAACAACCTAGCCGTGGGCTGGGCGCAGGGCCCGGGTGAGGCGCAGGTGGACGTGTCCCAGATCGTCCGTAACCAGGACCCGGGCAACGAGTTCAACACCGCGTTCCGCTTCGCGGATGGTGACCTGAACATCAATCAGGAAGTGGTGCTGACGGCCGGTACGACCGATAAGCAGGTGTTCGATCTGCGTCAAAAAATCTCCGGCGGTTCCGGTAGCGTCGACCTGGACGGTACGGGTGGCAGCGATGCCGTGAGTTTCGGCCCTTCTACTCTCATCAAGAGCATTTGGGTGGGACAGCAAATGCAGGACATCGGTGTGTTTGGCTTTCAGTCCTTCTCTAACTTGGACACCCTCCCTGTTGCAATCAACAGCCGGTTCGACAACAACAACCCGGGTCCCTGGGAGTGGGGAACTGGCTCTGTGCTCGAGGCCGAGTTCGGTGCCGCTCCGCAGTTCTAAACGAGATCGACAGATCTTGGTGTAGAGTGAAAGAGGAGGCTATGCCTCCTCTTTCTTTTTCTGGGTTGCCAAGTTTAAGTTGACGTTTTTTCCTGGCCTATAGATAAAGTCTAGCGCTGTATCCACATCGGGCAGTGTGGAACTATAATAGCCCTAACGGAACAATATCGGCGGGCCGAAGAGCCACTGGCTAAGATGCGCGGGTTAAACTATCAGTCTAGTAGCGCGCATAGGGCAGTGAGCGACGGATTAGGGGGGGCGATATGATTGCACGGCGATCTCTATTTCTCATCGTAGTGGCGTCGATTTCCAGCTTGTTCTCTCAATACACCTTCGGCGCACCGCCGGTGCCTTACGACCGTGAGGCCATCTGCAGTGGCTCCGTCGTAGAATTGAACTGCCAAGGCGACTGCATCTGTGTAGACCCGGGCGCAAGCTCTACCGACAGCTTGCTGAAGCATATGTTGTGGGGTGGCGCGAGCGGTCAAGTTCATTTTCAGACCGATGTGACCCGTCTCCCGGGTGCAACGATGCTGCGAGGCAGTCGCTCAACGGCTTGGGTCGCCGGAGAGGCCGTCAAGCCGATTTGGATGCATCAGAACATGCTCGGCATCCATCAGGCGCATGGCTTCGAATCTTATGCTAGCTCAGACTTAAGCGCGCTCATCAGCGCTTTTGGTGTTTCGAAGGCGGACCCGGAGGATTGGAGTTCGGTGTTCGAATCCGAGCCTACCTTTTAACTAGATAGACCTCGGTATGACAACAAATAGAGAGGGCGCTACGGCGTCCTCTCTTTTGTTGTTGAGGATAGCCAAGAGCCAGTTGTGTAGAGAACTTGTGATCGTGGTCGATGAATTGGCGCGGCGCCCAGCCACCTCGTCATGAGCCTGATAGGGGCCCGGCGGGCGCGCTACGTCCTGCAGATTCATGACGGGCTATCGAGAGGGTCGGGTCGATGTTCCGCGTCCCTATCAATTAATGCGCACGCGAGAGCGGCGCGCCCCAAGGCTTAATTGCTCGTTCACTCTAGGGCAGCACGGGCGCCAGTGGTTATCAAGCGGATCTTCTCAAATGAACATCGAGTTGCATAGTGTGTTTGTTCGTCTTGATGGCGCCTCTATGGCCCCGTGCGTAGGGCAATCAACCACACCCGTACCCCTTGGGCTGATGCGTTGTGAGCGCGCGCGCGTGGCACAAATTCTAATGCTCTAGTAGAGTTTATTGCAGATATGGATTCGCAGCCCAGGGCCGCAAATGGGTTGGCGTATGACCTTGAGCGCGAATAACGCTTTTATGCCATCTGTCATAATGGATATTGCTGTTACCAGCGCAGCATGGCCGGTAAGGCGATAAGTATGCTAGGCCAGTTTCGAAGCTGCCTCTCGGTGGGTGGCTGCGCGCATAAGTTCTAGTATGCGTTTGGTCGCGCCTTCAATTAAAATGGCTATTTCGGTCCTCTGCGCGCATTTCAGTGTGAGCGCATACGGGTGAGGAATAGACATGGGAAAGGGGCTAATCTCGTTACCTCAGAAGGCTGGGGCGTGATCTGCCCGCGCGCGTCACGAGGTGACGGCCGCACCATTTAAGTATAGGATACGCGGGCCGATATTTTTGTCGGCTGATCTAATTCAGCCGTTATTCACTCTTTAAATGCGATAATTTCACATATTCTTAAGGGGACAGGTTAGTGAGCGAGCAAAATCAGTGGAACGGTCCCGATCCGATGGCTGTGATGCGGATCAGTTCGGCGTATTGGAATTCCAGCGTTCTCCATGCGGCACATAGCTTGGATGTGTTCACGCAGCTAGCGGCAGGCCCTGCCACAGCAGAGGAAATGGCGCAAAAAACGGGTGCAGATCCGCGCGGCATGGAATTGATCCTTATCGCCTGTGTCGGACTGGATTTGTTGGAAAAAGAGGGCGACAAATTCCGCAACGGCACCGTGGCCGAGACTTTTTTGGTGAAGGGTGGCCCGCGCTATCAAGGCGGTATCGTATCGATGTTCGCCGACTGGGTGCCTGCCTGGTCGCAGCTGACGGATGCGGCGAAACATGGCAAGCCTGTGGTGCAAAAGCAGCATGATAAGGGTGATGAGGCAACCCGCACCTATATCATGGGTATGCTCTATCGTGGCATACCGCAAGCCGACTTGCTGGCCGAAGAGGTGCCATTGGCGGGGCATAAGAAAATGCTGGATGTCGGTGGTGGCCCGGGTATTTTCTCCATCAAGATGGCGCAAAAAAATGCCGGCCTCAAGGCTGACGTCTTCGATCTACCGCAGACGTTGCGCGTCACGCGCGACATCATCCGCGACTTCAAGGCTGTTGATGTGGTTGCCACCAAGGAAGGCAGTTACCTGGAGGATGAATTCGGTGAAGGGTATGATGTGGTGCTGCTTTCCTCCATGATCAGTCAAGAGGGGCCGGACGTCATCAAGAACATCATCAAGAAGTCGTTCGACGCGATGGTGCCGGGCGGTGTCATCCTCATCCAGGAACAATTCCTGAATACCGAGAAGAACGGGCCTTTGCTCGCCGCGTTGATCGGTATCAACCAGTTAATTCATACCCCCGGCGGTCGCGCTTATTCGGCCAAGGAAGTCGCAGACTGGGCAGCTGATATCGGCTTTACCAACCTGTCTTTTCGACCCTTGCCGGAACCCAGTCCGTTTACCTTGATCCAAGGTATTAAGCCCTGATAGTTGAGATCACATCTCCATGAAGAAGAGTCACTTGATATCCGCGATGGTAATGGCGACTTTTGGCCTCCAAACGGGAGGTGTGGTCTGGGCAGAGGATGCGCTGGCCGCTCGCGACATCATGGAGCGCTGTAACTTCAAGAATCCAGGTAAGGATCAGCGCTCCAATCTCACTATCATCCTCAGGGATAAGGACAATAACGAAAAGAAAAATGTCTATAGTCGCTACTGGAAGGACTACGCCGGTGCGGAGGGTGTCGCGGACAAGATGGTGCTGTTCACGGAGTTTCCGCCCGATGCCAAAGGCGCGGCTTTTATGCGCTGGGCCTATGCTGACGATGCGGACAAGAACGCTGACCAATGGGTTTATCTGCCCGTATTAAAGAAAATTCGTCGGGTTTCTATCCGCGATCCGGGCGACAGTTTCTTGGGTTCCGACCTGACTTATGCTGATATCAGCGGTCGTTCCCTAGATGCCGATGAGCATACTTTGTCAAAGAGCTTGCGGCGCGGCAATCAAGATATCTACGCCGTGGAGAACACTCCGCGCGATAAAAATCGAACCTTGTACAGCAAGACCGTGTCCTGGTTTTCAAAACAAGGGTCGTGGGATAGCTGTGTCAAACGCCAGGTCGACTATTACGATAAGAAGGGCCAGCCGCTCAAACAACAGGTTTTGGCTTGGCAGCAAGTCAACGGCGCTTGGGTGTGGGATGAGGTGACTGTGCGCAATGTGCAAACGGGTCATTCATCAATTTTCCAAGTCCGCGATGTGAAGATTAATGTGGGTTTGGAAGACGAGGTCTTCTCCGAAAGAGCCCTGCGATTAGGGGCGCCATAATCCGGTGCATTAACATCGTGACTGTCAAGCGGCAAGGCCGTGCTCAGCGGCCTTGCCGTTCGCTATTTCATGGCGCGTATCTGATTACTGGGCCCGTCGACGAGTGGGGGTTGCATGCAGAGGGTTAGATAGAGGTCTTGCCCGTTGACCTGGGCGTTTAACAATGTTAAACATATGTCCAACGTCATGGCGTTTTCGACGTTGATGGGACATATGAATGGGTGCTTGCCCAGGAAGAGAGGTAATCATGCACGGGTCAGACAAAAGGATGAGACCGCAGATGTCCAGGCAAGGTAGTGCCGGACGTGATAAGGCGATGGCGATAGCCATGAAACGTAAGGAAGAGTACTTGGGCGCGCGGGTTCCCCGTGAGCTCAAGGAAAAAGTGATTGAACGGGCCAGAGATTTGGGGATGCCTGTGTCGATCCTGATACGTAATGTTCTTGAGGATGCTTTTGGGTCAGCTCGTGGTGGGGTTAGGTATTCCTCACAGCAGGCCGATAATATCGAAGTCAGCGCAGCCAAAAGTGCGCCGGTGCGTTTTCCCACGGTCTTGGGGTGGGAGGACATTACTCTGAACAGAACCATAGACTGTTCAGGTTGCGGCCGCTCCCTGAATTCAGGGATGTCGGCGACTCTGGGTATTGGGACGCCGGGAGAAGGTCACGTCATTCTCTGTGATTTATGCAAGGACACTATTTAAGATGGAATAGCGAGCTGCTTATTAGATTTGCAGTAATCGTTATATTTCTTGCTTGGTTCGGAAGCAACAACAGCGCCATGGCCCAATCGGAGAACGAGGGGTCGGGCGCTGATTTTTTGTTTCCGGGTGCCGAGGCGCCCCCCGAAGAGGTGGATGAGCCGCCTTGGTGGTCCGAATTGGACTTAAGCGGCTATTTGAAGCACGAAACGGCCTATCGTTTCCGTGAACCGCGCTCAATTACCAAGCTGAGAAACATTGCGTTTCTGAATGCCAAGTATCCCTTCAGTTCCCGCTACAAACTCAACTTCTCCGGCTGGGCCTATTACGACTTGGCCTATGATCTGTTTGATTACGATACCATCGCGGCGCGTTTGGAGCGTAATTCCGATGAGCCGCTCGCGTTTATCGTCAACTTGGCCAGGGAAAAGGATTCCCCCGTTGCTGAAATTCGCGAGCTGTACTTGGATGCTTTCCTTGGAGATGTTGATGTAAGGCTGGGCAAGCAATTTATCGTTTGGGGTGTGCTCGAGGGAGTGCGGATCACCGACGAAATCAATCCCATGGACTTCCGCGAAATGATCCTGCCGGAGCTGCTCGATTACAGGATTCCTCTATGGAGCGCCAAGATTGATTATTATCGTGATAATTACACTTATCAGTTCATTTGGATTCCAGACATCCGCTTTCATAAACCCGCGCCGCCGGGTTCGGAGTGGGAGTTGTTGCAAGAAGTGCCGGGTACGCGCTTCCCGGAGAATTACGATTACCGCAACGCCGAAGTTGGTCTAAAGGTAAGCACTAATCGCTGGGACACGGATCTCAGCTTTAGTTATTTCTATACCTGGGATGATTTCCCGGCTATTTTCCGCCGTGTGCGCATAGACGAAGCCGAGCCGCCGGTATTCATGCCAACCTATACGCGCATATCGATCTACGGTGCGACCTTCATCAAGCAATTGCACAGCATCATATTGAAAGGCGAGTTCGCTTATGTCGCCGATAAATATTTCGCCGTGTTCGATGTCGATGAGAACAACGATGGCTTTCTCGATAGGAACGGTGAATTCAAGCGTGATCACATACGTTGGGGTCTAGGCCTGGACTACAACTGGAAGGGCATGGATATATCTCCCAGCATCGTGCAGTGGATCGTCCTCGATTATCATCCCGGTATCATCCAAGACGAAGTCGACACCGGAGTTAATCTGTTTCTGCGCAAGGAATTTCCGCAGAGCTCTTCGGTGTTCTCGTTTTTGGCGATCTATCTCGTCAACATGGACGAGCTCTATATGAAGCCAAAATGGACTGTGCGAATCACCGATCGCTTGCAGATCGCCACCGGCCTGGATCTGTTCTATGGGCAGAAATCGCAGTTCGGCGTTTCGTCTGCGGCCAACGTCTTGGGTAACGTACAGGTGCGTGAGCAACGTGCCCAGTTTCTGGGCAACTTCCACGACAACGACCGTATTTTTCTGGAGTTCAAGTATGCCTTCTAAGTGCTCGTTACCGTATGAGGGTCGCCGGGTGTGCGCCGCGTCCATCCAGAATCACGATAGGGAATTGTGGTGCTCATGATCAAACATTATTACGACGCCGTTGTGCGCCACCCCAAGGTCGCTATTGGGCTGATCCTGGCGATTACGGTGTACTTCTTAATGCAGCTCCCTGGTCTGCGTTGGGAAACCGATGCGCGTGTGTACTTGCCCAAAGGGCACGCGGCCATTCTTTACGATGAAAAAGTCGATGAGACCTTCGGGGTAAAAGATGCGGTCATCATCGGTATCGTCAATGAAGAGAAAGGGGTGTTCAATTACGAAACACTGGCACGCATTGCGCGGGTGACCCAGGCGGTCGCGGGCCTGCAAGGCGTGGTCGCCGCGCGTTCGGTCGATGTGGCCTCGCTAACCACCGCGACGATGTTTGTGGGTACAGAGTCGAGCATGGGCTCCGAGCCTTTGATGTCCGGGGTGCCTGAGAGTGAGGAGGAGATTGAGCGGCTGCGCGCTACCGTGTACGCCAATGCGGATCTGTTCGTGGGCAATCTCGTTTCCGCTGACGGTAAGGCGGCGATGATACGCGCCAAGCTCAAGGAGGGGCAGGCGAATCGTTATATGACCTATTGGCAGATTCAAGGCATTCTCGCTAATGAGCGCGGAGAAGGCGCTGCATGGTCCTCGCAGTGGGGCGGCGGCAGCGAGCAATGGCAAGCCGCCAATCAACAAGTCGAGCAACAAAGATCGCCTACTGATACCAGTGCAGATATCGGCACACAAATCAGTGACAGCACCGAGTGGCAACCCGGCGAGTGGCAACAACAGAGTCCGGAATTGACGCAAAGTGTACAACAGCAAGCCGCGCCCTCTCAGCCAGGGGCTGGCGAAGATCGCGCCAATTGGTGGCAGCAGAACAATCAGGGCTCCGACGCGACGGAATATGAAGATAATGGTGACCGATTTTATTTGGCCGGTCGGCCGGTGATCGAAGTGACTTCAGGCATGCATGCCATGCATGACATGCAAGTGATGATTCCGGTGCTGATGTTGGTGATGGCGCTCAGTCTGTTCATCATCTTTCGGACCTGGCGCGGTGTGTTGTTGCCGCTTTTCGTGATGGGCGCGGCGATCGTGTGGACGCTGGGTGCGATGGTGGTATTCGATGTGCCCTTGTACACCATCTCCACTATGCTGCCGGTAATATTGGTCGCGGTGAGCATCGGTGATTCGGTGCACTTGATGAGTCATTACTACGACCAGGTGCTTGAGGATGCGCAACGCAGCAGTGCCGAGACCGTTAAGAAAGTCTTGCAAAGGCTGGGTGCGCCGTTGGTGACAACCTCCGTGACGACCGCCGTGGGTTTCTTGTCGCTCGGCTTTGCTGAAATGCCGCCTTTCGTCATTTTCGGCATCTTCACCGTGCTCGGCATTCTGTTCAGCTGGTTGTTGACGGTGACTATGATACCCGCCGTGTTGACGGTGTTGAAACCAAAGGTGGGTGGCTACCTCGCCAAGCGCCGTGCGTTGCGTGTCTACGCTGAGCAAAATCAATTAAATCGCGCCCTGGTAGGTGGGGTCGATCGCTTGCGGGATCGGCGCGGATTGGTATGGGGTGTGCTAGCCGCGCTCATTGCGGTATCCACATTCGGCGCCAGTAAGCTTTACGTCGATTCCAGTTGGATGAGCGATTTCAGTAAAGACAGCGAGTTGGTTCATTCCAACGACATGTTCAATGACAAATTCTCCGGCACCATCTTTTTGAATGTAGTAATAGAAGGTGATGTCGCAGACACATTCAAGTCTCCCGAGTTGCTGCGTCAAGTGGAGGGACTGCAGCGCCATCTTGAAAAGGTGCCCTATGTCGGCGCCTCACGTTCCGTTGTCGACTACATCAAAAATATGAATAAGACATTGCATGCAGGCGATGAGGCTTACAATGTCATACCGGCGTCGCAAGCATTGATCGGTGAGTATCTGTTCTTGTTCTCAGTATCGGGGCGGCCTGAACAGCTGGACGATGTGATCGACTTTGATTACAAGAAGGCGTTGGTGACCTTTTCGATCAAGACCGACCACACACAAGATTTGCGTCGGATCATAGATGAGGCGAGCGCCTATGCCGGCAGCCATTTCTCCGATTACAACGTTGAGGTGAACTACGCCGGTTCGGCGAACAACTCTTATGTATGGGCGGATCTGCTCATCGATAGTCAGACCCTTGCCATTTTTCTGTCGAAAATAGGTATTTTACTCATCGCCGCTCTGTTATTTCGCTCCTTGTGGACGGGTTTATATACCGTTGTGCCGGTCACCTTGGCGACGCTGATTGTCGCGGGTTTCGCCGGGCTGGCTGGCATACCCTTGGATGTGTCGACGGCCTTGGCGGCCGGTGTGGCGATAGGTGTGGGCGTGGACTACGCGGTGCATTACATTTTTCGCTACCGAGCCGAATGGGAGCGCAGTGGCGATCATGCCGAGGCGGCGCGCGTTACGATGCGTACCGTGGGTAAGACCATAGTGTTCAATGCGGTAGTGGTGACGGCCGGTTTCGCGGTGTTGTTCTTTTCCCAATTCCCGCCGCATGTGAAGTTAGGCTATTTCGTGGTTTCCTACATGGTGGTGAGCTGTGTGGTGGCGCTGGTGGTGCTACCCATGTTGTTTTCGTTGCGCGAACGAGCGCCAGCGCATGAGAAGGTGGCGAGTGTCTCTTAAGCCGCCAATCGCGGCGACAGTGCTAGTGGCGCTAGCGGCGTCACTGGGCATGGCGTCGGTGCAAGCCGAGGAGCGCGAACGCGCTTGGGGGTTGTCGCCCTTCGTCGGTCTTCATGCGCCGTCCTTGAAAATGTTGAATGAGGGTGAGCTCAAAGCGCCTTTCGAAGGTGTAGCCGATATCATTGATGAATTCGGTTTTAACAATCAAGAGACCTTTAATTTTCCCATGCCTGTGTCCGATTTTGAGCCCGGCTCGATCGTGGGTTTGGAGTTTATTTGGCGCTTAAATGACAAGCATGCCTTTCGTATCGGTATAGGCAGTTGGGAAGTCAATGAATCCACCTCGGTGCAAGGCACTTTTCCAGTGCAGGGTGCATTCGAATCAGTGGTGGCTTCACGCAAGGCCGATCTTAGTTATAACGAGTTCTTTCTTGGGTGGCGTTATAACGTGTTGATGCGTCCCAAACGCTACAACTTGTACGTGGGGCTGAGTGTGCACGAATTATTCGATATCGACTATCGCGAGGACTATTCCTTCCTGTTCTTGAGTGGGCCGCCGAAGAGCTTCCGAAAATCAGCGGTGGTGCAATCGCAGGCCACGGGTATGTTGTTGCTTGAAGCCGGCGTCGGTAGTGAATGGTTTGTCAATGATTGGCTGTCATTGGGGGTGGAAGCCGGCTACGCAATGGGCGGCAGAGACTTACACCTGCGAGATGGCACCATCAATATCGACTTTCGCGACACCGATAACCTGTTCTTGGAAATACCCCTGAGGCCGGGGCCTGATCAGAATATGGAGTTCAAGGATGGCTTGGGTGGCGATTACAAGCAATTGCGCTTGGACTTTGACGGTTGGAAGGCATTGTTGCGTGTGACCTTGTATTACTGAGTCGGAATGAATGCTCTGCGCATACGAAAGCGGTCGTTTGTGAATAAGACCTTATATTGTTGCTGCATGTTGATGCTGGTCACTGCAGTGGCGATCGGTGCTGCGCGCGCGCAGGAGGCGGCTCCAGGCCCCTTCGATGCCATAATGTCAGAGGCCAAAGACTTGCTGGAGAGGAACGAGGTGGCCGGCGCGCTGCAATTGTTCGAGGCCGCTTTAGTGCTCAATCCGTCCAATCCGGAAGCCTTGTTCAATGCCGGTATGATCTATTTGCGAACTAATCGCGCCGAGCGCGGCATCGAGTATTTGCAGCGCAGCGCCAATTTGGCGCCTGAAAACCACATGTTGCGGTTTATTCTGGGCGATACGTACGAACGTCTGCAGCGTGGTGATGAAGCCATCGCCACCTATCAGCAAGTCATCGCCTTGGCGCCGACCACACCCGAGGGTAAGGAAGCGGATCGGCGCATGAAGAAATTGCTGGGCCGCAAAGCAGCCATGCAGGGCGACATGCAGCGCGCCTTGGAGATGTTGACCAGTGCCGTCAGCGCCGACCCCAATGATTTGGGGGCGATGCTGGACTTGGGGCAAACCTACGTGGCGCTGAACCGTGTCGATGAAGCCCAGCAGGCATTGGAAATCGTCGCGGAAGGACAGCCGGATAACCCGGCCGTACATGGTCCTTTGGGGGAAGTCTATGAGCGGCTGAATCGATTTGATGATGCCATGCGGCATTACCAAATTCTGTTGAGCCTGGTCCCGCCCGGATCGCCGCCGGCCATCACCGCCGGCTTGCGTTTGTCCATGCTGCAAGGTTTGCGCGCTTTGAATGAGGAGCGCTATGACGAGGCGAGTGGCCATTTCGAGTCCGTATTGGCGCGAGAGCCTGGGAATCACTTGGCGAGCTTCAACCTTGCCACGGCTTATCGCGGTATGGGGCGGTCGGAGGATGCCGAGATTACCTTGCGTGCGCTCATCGATGCAGACCCGCAACAGTTGGATGCGCGTCTGCGCCTGGGGGCTTTGTATCTAGAGCGGGGCAGGTCGCAGGATGCCGCCCACGTTTTGGAGGAGTTGATTAACATTGCACGGGGGGCGCCGCAAGCGCAGCAAGCCGCGCAAATGCTGGGTAGTCTCTACGCCTCGGAACAGGGCAAGGAAATCCAGGCGCGCATCTTGGAGGAACGCATACTGGCCTACAAGGAAACGGTTGCGCGTGATCCTGATGATTTCGATGCCTGGCTCAATATGGGTTTGATATTTCTGAGTCAGCGTCGCCAGGGCGAGGCCTTGGAAGCCTTCGAGAATGTGGTCAGGTTGCAGCCCGATCATTTGCAGGCCATACAAACGTTGGCGACACTGTACGATGAGTCGGGCGACTACGCCAAGGCAGTGCCTCTCTATAGTCGCTACATCAATGCCGAAAAAGACCCCGCGCGGGTGGAGAACGTGCGCTCGGTGATGATGTTGGCTTTGGCGAAGAAGAGCTTCACGGATGGAAAGTACGAGGCGGCGGAAGGTCAGTTCGAGGACATCATCGACAAAGATCCGAATAGCTTCGTAGCGCATTTCTTTTTGGCTTTGATCTACAGTCGCGCAGAGCGCCAGGAAGCGGCAGAGCAGTCGTACAAGGAAGTCTTACGCATCTTGCCTTCCCATTTGGGTGCGCGGTTTAATCTGGCATTGTTGTACGAGCAGACCGGGCGCGAGGAGGATGCCGTCTCTGAATATCGCACCATCCTGCGCTCAGGGACGCAAGCCATGGTTGACAATGCCAAGTCCCGTTTGGACGCGCTGCAAAAACGTATCGGTGGGTTTTCCTATAGTCTCGGTTATTCGATGAGTTGGGATACCAACAGCAATTACAGCGAGGACAACCCTGTCGAGGAGCTGCGCTCGGATCTGAGCGGTAGTATCACCTATCGACAGAAACTGCGTGGTAAGCGCATCCGATGGGGAGTGGCGTTAAGCCCGTCCTATTCGGTTTATCACAATTCCGAGTTCGATTTTCTGAATATGGGGGTATCGCCTTTTGTCAGCACCACTTGGCGTGACACGGATTTTTCCGCCACTTATACGTACAGCGAATTCTCGGGCCTGTTGAGCGAGGAGAGGGTGAACACTTCTCATGCCTTGACGGCGGACGCCTCGCGTCGCTTCAAACTGCCGGCCTTGCTGCCGTTCCTGGCCGGTGAGGAGGAACGCGCTGCTGCGCCTACCGCCGTCAGGGTGGGTTTGGATTATCGGATGTTCAAATCAGATTCTTCTCCGGTCTTCGATGCCAATTCTCAGAACTTGTCCGCGCTACTCAATCAAGGCCTGGGTAACGGCTGGTCGTGGAATATTAGTTATTCCTTGCGTAACAACGCCAACACCGACCGCCGCGGCGATGACTTTGCCTATCTAGGTCACACGGCAAATCTGCAACTGTCGAAGAATCTGCGTCCGGGCTGGAGCATGAACGGAGGTTACGGTTTCACCTTCCTTGATTATAAGCACCCGGCTTCGGTCAGCATTGAGGGGGAGCGGCGGCAAAATGTCCAGCATTCGCTGTCACTGAGCATGAATTACTTCATCAACGAAAAGTTGCGCCTGTTCAGTAGTTATTCTTTTCAACTGCAAGATTCTAATCTGCCGGTCATCGCGGTCATCAGCAATCAGGATGCCAGCATCAATCAGATCATCGGCACCAGCCCCTCATTAGGTGACTTCCAGCGCCACAACATCGTGGCCGGTATGTCGATCAATTTCTGACGACGCTCTGCATTATTTGCTGTGTGAACTGATTGTCGGCGTGCATAACGGCGCGCTGGTGCGTCGCATTAGGGGTTGCGCAGTAGGAACGCTCGGCAAAGCTGCGCCGAACCATTGTCATAGCGTCAGCGATGTGCCGCTTCGGGGGCGTCTATCGACAGCTATGGAGATGGGCAGGGCAGCGCCTTGTGCGCGACTTGCCAGCGGCGAGCTTTTTCTCCCTAAAGCCCGTCAGTCGCGCAAGGTGTTGAAGGCGGCTACCGCCCACCACAGCGCCGCACCCGTCACTACCAGCAATATGATGAAAGGCATCACGAAGGCGCCTAGGTTGGGCTCGCCCACCAACACGGCGCGCACCGCCTCAACGGCGTAGTTGATGGGGTTGGCCATGGAGATGTATTCGATCCAGCCCGGCATGAAGCTGGCAGGCACCAGCGCGGTGGAAAAGAACATCAAGGGCAGTGTCATCAGGTTGCCAATGATAACCAGCGGTTCTTCCCGTTGCAGCATGATGGCGAAGCCATTCGAGACCGAGGCGAAGCACAAGCCCAACAGAATGATGACGAGCGTTGTGAGGATGAGATAAATCGGATTCAGGTTAAGTTGCGCGCCCAATATCCAAGCCACGAGCAGCATGATGAACACTTGCGCCACCACTTGCGCCGTGGAGTGCAGTACGCGACTGAGGACAATGGCCACGCGCGAGACCGGCGAGGCCAGCATTTTATCCACGGTGCCGGATTGGATTTCCCGCAACAGGCTTACGCCGCTCCACGATGAACCGAACAACACCGTCATGATCAGCACACCGGGGACGAAGAAGTCCATGTAATTTTCGGTGGGGAAGCCGGGCAACTGAGTGATGTTCTTGAACAGCTGTCCGAATATCACCAGCCAGATCAGCGGTTGCACCAGAGTGAACAAGGTCCACATGGGCATGCGGATGGTGATCTTCATGAATTTGTTGAACAGGTACCAAGTGTCCGCGAGCATGCTAATTCCTCGGGGTAGATCGATGTAGTTGATTATTTATCCGACGGCCATTGTTTATTGGGCCATTCTTTACCGCTGTCTCGCGGCCAATCTTTTTGATCCTGAGCGTCGCTTTGGTCGGCCTCGGATTGTGTTGCGGCGGTGGTCTGTTCGGGTTTCTTATCAGCTTGGCCCGGTTGCGCACTGGCGTCTTGTTGAGCGGGCCGGGGCTGTTCCGCGGCGGTGTTCGTGTCGGTGGCGCTTGCTTGTGACCAGTCATTACCTTGCCAATCACCGCCGCCTTCTTGCGACCAGTCGTTACCTTGCCAATCGCCGCCCTCACCTTCTTGCTGCCCTTCGCTCCATTGTTTTTCCCATTTGCCGCCGCCGCCCTTACCGGCCCACTGTTTCCACCATTCGTCACCGCTGTCGCCGTCGTCGGCGCTGCCTTCCATGCTGGTGCCGGTGTAGCGCAGGAATACATCGTCCAGCGTGGGGCGCGACAAGCCCAGGGTGAGGATGCGTGCGCCGTGCTGGGTGGCCAAGGCGGTGATTTCCGGGATGCAATCGGCGCCCCTATCGACGTAGATGTGCAGATTGTTGCCTTGCCACATCAGGTCTTTCACATGGGCGTTCTGTTGCAGCGCCGCGGCGTACTGTTGGCAGGCGGCATCGCGTTTTTCGAAACTCAGGCTGATTGCGTCGCCGGAAATGGCGTTTTTCAAGGCCTCGGGTGTGTCCACCACGCTGATTTGGCCCGCGTTGATGATGGCGACGCGATCGGCCAATTTATCCGCTTCCTCGAGATAATGCGTGGTGAGCAGAATGGTGATGCCCCATTCTTTATTGAGCTTCTCGATATAGTTCCACAGCATTTTACGGCTTTTGATGTCCAGGCCCAGGGTGGGTTCGTCGAGAAACACCAGCTTGGGGCGGTGGATCAGCGCAGTGGCAATGTCCAGCTTGCGGCGCATGCCGCCGGAGTAGGTGGCGACGGTGCGGTCCAGCGAGTCACTCAGCTCGAAATAGTTGGCCAGCTCCTCGATGCGGGTCTTGATGTCCGCCTTCTTCATGCGATACATCTGGCCTTGCAGCTCCAGGTTCTCGCGGCCGGTGAGGAAGTAATCGATGCCGGTGTTCTGCGCCACTAGGCCGATGCTCTGGCGTACTTTCTCAGGCTCCTTGTCCACGTCGTGGCCGGCCACCGTTACCGAGCCTGAGTCGAAGCCGCAGAGCGTGGACAACACCCGGATGGTGGTGGTCTTGCCGGCGCCGTTGGGGCCGAGCAGGCCGAGAATTTCTCCGTCGTTGACCGTCAGATCCAGTTCATCCACTGCTTTGGGGCCCTGGGGAAATACCTTGGTGAGTGCGCGTACCTGTATCATGTGACGCCGTGCTTCCTAGGTTGAGCGGGCTGAGCAGCCCCGACAAAGACTCAAAGTATATGTTTTTTACGGCGAGCGAGGAAACAACTTGATGGTGAGATCAGTAAATATTGGAGTGCTGCTGTGCGCGTGGTCGGAATAGAAACCTCTTGCGACGAGACCGGCGTGGCCGTGTACGACAGCGCGCGCGGCTTGCTGGCGCATGCCTTGCACAGCCAGGTCGCCTTGCATGAGGAATACGGCGGTGTGGTGCCGGAATTGGCATCGCGCGATCATGTGCGCAAAACCCTGCCCATGTTGGATCAGGTGTTGGGCGAGGCGGGTATCGGTACAGCTGACCTCGACGGCGTGGCCTACACCGCCGGACCGGGATTGATCGGCGCCTTGCTGGTGGGGGCGGCCATTGGACGCGGTCTGGCCTGGGCGCTGGGGGTGCCGGCGGTGGAGGTCCATCACATGGAAGGCCATTTACTCGCCCCCATGTTGGAGGACCAGCCGCCCGCCTTCCCTTTCGTCGCGCTGCTGGTGTCCGGCGGACACAGCCAATTGGTGCGGGTGGACGGCATCGGCCGCTACACCTTATTGGGCGACACGCTCGATGATGCCGTCGGCGAGGCGTTCGACAAGACCGCCAAGCTGCTGGGGCTGGGCTATCCCGGCGGGCCAGCCTTGGCGCGCCTGGCGGAGCAGGGTGACCCGGCGCGCTTCACCTTTCCGCGCCCCATGACCAACCGTCCTGGCCTGGATTTCAGCTTCAGCGGCCTCAAGACCTACGCCCTGACCACCCTGCAACAACATGGCGATGATGAGCGGACCCGCGCCGACATCGCGCGTGCCTTCCAGGATGCCGTGGTTGAGACCATGGTCATCAAATGCCGCCGTGCTCTGGAGCAGACTGGCTTGACGCGCTTGGTCATGGCCGGCGGGGTCAGCGCCAATCGCGCCCTGCGCGCATGTTTACAGGCCTGGGCCGCCACCGCGGGGGCGGAGGTCTACTACCCGCGCCCGGCGTTCTGCACCGACAACGGCGCTATGATCGCCTATGCCGGTTGTCAGCGCCTGCTGGCCGGGCAACGGGTGGGACTGGCTTTCACTGCCTGGCCGCGCTGGAGCTTGAGCGACTTGCGGCCGCCGCAGTGAAGCGCCGTTGGCCGGTCCGAGGCGCGCCGCTATCATGGCCGCAACGCCGTTAGGGAGGCTCGGGTATGTCGCTGACTAATTGGCACGAGGAAAAGCAATCGGCGTGGCTGTACCGCATCGTCACCGCCGCGGAACGCGACCCGAAGAAAAGCGCCCTGTTCGCCGAATTGGCCGATGCCGCCGAGTCGCAGGCGCGCATCTGGGAGAAACTCATCACCCAGGGCGGCGACACGCTGCCCGAGTTTCAACCTAGCTTGCGCGCCCGCCTGGTCGCCCGCTTGATTCCCGCGCTGGGTCCGCGCGCCTTGCGCCCTATCCTCGCCGCCATGAAAGTGCGCGGTATGTCGGTGTATCAAGGCCGGCCGGTACACGGCGGCCATGCCATGCCGACCTCGGTGGCCGAGGTCGGCCGTCGCCACAAGAGCGTGGAGGCCGGCGGTAACGTGCGCGCGGCGGTGTTCGGCGTCAATGATGGGCTGGTGTCCAACGCCGCCCTTATCATGGGCGTAGCCGGTGCCACACAGGATCCCAAGATCGTGCTGCTCACCGGCATCGCCGGTTTGCTGGCGGGGGCTTTTTCCATGGCCGCCGGTGAGTATGTGTCCATGCGCTCGCAGCGCGAGCTGTTCGAATACCAAATCGCCCTGGAGCGCGAGGAGCTGGAGGAATATCCCCTCGAGGAGCAGGAAGAGTTGGCGCTCATCTACAAGGCGCGCGGACTGCCCAAGGAACACGCTGACGAGCTGGCCGCCGAATTGATGAAAGATCCCGAGCAAGCCCTGGATGCGCTGGCGCGCGAGGAACTGGGCCTGAATCCCGACGATCTGGGCTCGTCCTGGGGCGCGGCCGGTTCCAGCTTCGCCGCTTTCGCCGTGGGCGGCATGGTGCCGTTGATCCCGTTCATGTTCGGCCCCAGTCCCTGGCTCATGCCGGGCATCGTCGCCGTGACCGGCGTCGCGCTGTTTGTCGTGGGCGCCACGCTCAGCCTGTTCACCGGCAAGGGTGCATGGTGGAGTGGTCTGCGCATGATGTTGATCGGCGGTGGCGCGGGCTTGGCAACGTATTTGCTCGGCTCGTTGCTGGGCGGTGGGCTGGTTTGATCTAATGCAGCCAGCATTGGACGAGTGCCGTATCGCTGTTACTGCTGATAGTCATATTCCGGCGTAATGCACGGTGCGATATCGCCCCAATGGTTCTATGAAACCCTATCTCGCTGGATTGCTAACCATTTGCTTGGTGGTGATGCTATTCGTTCTGTGGCGTGCTGGAACTGTTTTGGTTGCACCCGCGAATGGTCCAATTCCCGCCCCGCCCCGTGATCTGGATGTCAACGACGTGCAGTTTGGGGGCGTCAACGGCTGGTTGGTTCCGGGTGCGCAGCCGGGAAATTGTGTGGTCCTCATGCATGGTGTGCGGGCCAATAGAGCCGGCATGATAGCGCGCGCTAGGTTATTCCGGCGACATGGTTATACAGTGCTGTTATTCGACTTTCAGGCGCATGGCGAGTCATCGGGCAAGCAAATCACCTTTGGTTACCGTGAGTCGGCCAATGCGCACGCCGCAGTGAAGTTTCTGCGATCAAAGCTGCAGTGTCGCAAGCTAGTTGCTGTCGGGCGGTCATTGGGCGGGGCGGCCAGTCTCCTGGGGGACAGGCCCTTACAGGTTGATGCTCTGATTCTTGAATCGGTGTATCCCACGATTGAAGCCGCAGTGGCCAACAGGCTGGTGATCAAATTGGGTGATCTGGGTCACCATGTGGCGCCCTTGCTTACCTGGCAGCTGCCCGTTCGGCTTGATATCTCTCTAGATCAGCTCCGGCCGATCGATGCCATACGTCATGTTACCTCGCCTATCTTGGTGATAGGCGGCAGCGCTGATCAGCATACGCTGCGGGAAGAAACCTATCGGCTGCACGCAAGCGCGCCGGCACCCAAGGAATTATGGGTCGTAGAAGGCGCCGATCATGCGGATATTTACGAATATGCTGGCCCTGAATATGAGCGCCAGGTTTTCTCCTTCATTCAGCGCCACATTGGGCGTTGAGAATAAGTAGCCTGCGCTGAAAGGAGTATCAGCAGCTAGGATGCGTTGAACGACGTGCGGAGAAATTTCGCCGCGGCTCATTTCGGCAACGTGCTAGGTTAGATTGCCGCTATGCCCGTATCGTATATTCCCGTGTTGAGGGGAATCCCGCCGGCCTCGATGCAGGCGTGACGCCCGGTCTAGGGATGGTGGATTTTTGAGCAAGAAAACAGTACAATATGCCACCTTTTTGGGCGCTAGCGCGTCATCCGTCTGAGTCCTGCTGCCTACGGAACCCGAATTCCTGAGCATGTCACCTCTCCTAGGCGGTTAATTTCTTTCGAGGTTTTTCCCGTGATTCAGAATCTGCGTAACATCGCCATCATCGCTCACGTCGATCATGGCAAGACCACCCTCGTCGACAAGCTGCTCCAGCAGTCCGGCACCCTGGCCGCACGCGGCCCCGCCCAAGAGCGGGTGATGGACTCCAATGCGCTGGAAAAGGAGCGCGGCATCACCATCCTTGCCAAGAATACCGCGGTGCGCTGGCGCGATTACCTCATCAACATCGTCGACACCCCCGGTCATGCCGACTTTGGCGGTGAGGTGGAGCGGGTGCTGAGCATGGTGGATTCGGTGCTGTTGCTGGTGGACGCGGTGGACGGCCCCATGCCGCAGACCCGTTTCGTGACGCAAAAGGCCTTCGCACGCGGTTTGAAGCCCATTGTGGTCATCAATAAGATAGACCGCCCTGGTGCACGCCCCGGCTGGGTGCTGGACCAGACCTTCGATTTGTTCGATCGTCTCGGCGCCACCGAGGAGCAATTGGATTTTCCGGTCATCTACACCTCGGCGCTCAACGGCTACGCGGGACTGGATCCCGACGTGCGTTCGGGTGACATGACGCCACTGTTCGAGGCCATCGTCCAGCATGTCGCGTCGCCGCAAGTGGATGCGGACGGTCCCTTTCAAATGCAGGTTTCGCAGCTCGATTACAACAGCTACGTCGGTGTCATCGGCATCGGCCGCATCACGCGCGGCAAGATCAAGCCCAACACGGCGGTGACACTTATCGACCATGACGGTAACAAGCGTAACGGCCGCATGCTGCAGATCCTCGGTTTTCTTGGTTTGGAGCGCGTCGAAGTGCCCGAGGCACAAGCGGGGGACATCATCGCCTTTACTGGCATCGAGGAGTTGAACATCTCCGACACGCTGTGCGACCCTAAACAGCCCGAGGCGCTGACGCCGCTGTCGGTGGACGAGCCGACGGTCAGCATGACTTTCCAGGTCAACACCTCGCCTTTCTCCGGCCGTGACGGCAAGTTCGTCACCTCGCGCCAGATTCGTGAACGCTTGCAGCGCGAACTGCTGCACAACGTTGCGCTGCGCGTGGAAGATACCGATGACCCGGACAAATTCCGCGTCTCCGGCCGCGGCGAATTGCATTTGGGCATCCTCATCGAAAACATGCGTCGCGAGGGTTACGAAGTGGGCGTGTCGCGTCCCGAGGTCATCATTAAAGTGGTGGACGGCGAGAAGCAAGAACCCTATGAACAACTCACCGTGGATGTGGAAGAGCAGCACCAAGGCACGGTAATGGAAAGGCTCGGTCTGCGCGGTGGCGATCTGCATAACATGGTGCCGGATGGCAAGGGCCGTGTGCGCTTGGATTACATTATTCCCTCACGCGGTTTGATCGGATTTCGCACCGAGTTTCTCACCGCCACGCAAGGTACGGGGCTGCTGTACAACGTATTCGATCATTACGGTTCGATGAAGAAAGGCAGCTACGGCCAGCGCATCAACGGCGTGCTTATCGCCAATGGCATGGGCAAGGCCTTGGGTTACTCGTTGTTCAACTTGCAAGAGCGCGGTCGTTTATTCATCGGCCCCGGTGAAGAGGTCTACGAGGGCATGGTGATCGGCATTCACTCGCGTGACAACGATCTGGTGGTCAACCCGCTCAAGGGCAAGCAGCTCACCAATGTCCGCGCCGCCGGGACCGACGAGAATATCCTGCTCACGCCGCCCATCCGCATGAGCCTGGAGCAGGCCTTGGAATTCATCGACGACGACGAGTTGGTGGAAGTGACACCGAACAATATTCGTCTGCGCAAGAAAATGCTGGCGGAAAACGACCGCAAACGGGCCTCGCGTAGCGCCACCGGTTGACGCGGTGTCGTGCACTCCGCTTTCCGGTTAATATGAGTCTCTAGCCGGAAGCGGAGTCCGTGATGCTGACCCTTTACCCCGACATCAAGCCCTATGTGAATCACACCCTCGCGGTGGATGCACGGCACACCTTGCACATCGAGGAGTGCGGCAATCCAGAAGGCTTGCCGGTGGTGTTCGTGCATGGCGGCCCCGGCTCGGGTTGCGAGCCCTATCATCGCCGTTTTTTCGACCCCAATGTCTATCGTATCGTATTGTTCGACCAACGCGGCGCGGGCCGTTCCACGCCGCACGCCGAGCTGACCGATAACACAACGCAACACTTGGTCGCCGACATGGAAGAAATCCGCGTTCATCTCGGCATCGAGCGCTGGGCTGTGTTCGGCGGTTCGTGGGGTTCGACCTTGGCTCTGGTGTATGCCGAAACCTATCCCGAGCGTGTGCTGGGCTTGATATTGCGCGGCATTTTTCTGTGCACGCCTGGGGAAATTCGCTGGTTCTATCAGGACGGCGCCAACCGACTCTTCCCCGACTATTGGGAGGATTACCTCAAGCCGGTGGCGGAGGAAGAGCGCGGCGACATGGTGGGCGCGTATTATCGCCTGCTCACCGGCGGCAATGAAATCGCCCGCATGGCCGCCGCCAAAGCGTGGTCTACCTGGGAAGGGCGTTGCTCCACGCTGAAACCCAAGACGGAGGTGGTCAACCACTTCAATGATCCCCACACGGCGCTGAGCTTGGCGCGCATCGAATGCC
Source organism: uncultured Chromatiaceae bacterium (assembly GCA_945787555.1). GTDB lineage: Bacteria > Pseudomonadota > Gammaproteobacteria > DRLM01 > DRLM01 > CALZJG01. The sequence continues at coordinate 21,847 of CALZJG010000048.1, forward strand.
ATTATTTCATGCACAATAGTTTTCTCGATCCCGGACAAATTCTGCTTAACGTGCACACACTAAGAAACATACCCGGAGTCATCGTGCATGGGCGTTACGACGTGGTTTGCCCGGTTGAAAATGCCTGGCGTTTGAAGCGGGCTTGGCCGGAGGCTGAATTAAAAATTGTCGCCGATGCCGGTCATTCCGCCACCGAGCCCGGAACTGTCAATGCGCTGGTCGCCGCGACCATTAAGATGGCGGATCGCCTGACGTGATCGGTTTGCTGCAACGTGTTTCCTGTGCGCGCGTCGAGGTAGCGGAGGAAACGGTGGGGGTTATCGCGCACGGCTTGCTGGTCATGGTCGGCGTGGAGCGCGGCGATACCGAAACGCAAGCCGACCGTTTGTTGGAACGGCTGCTGGGTTATCGTGTGTTTCCCGATGCCGACGGCAAAATGAACCTCAGCCTCAGCGACACGGGGGGCGGCGTGTTGCTGGTGCCGCAATTCACCCTCGCCGCGGACACCCGCAAGGGCATGCGTGCCAGCTTCACGCCCGCTGCCGCGCCGGAGGAAGGCGAGCATTTGTTCCGCCACTTGCTGACGCGGGCGCGCCTCGTGCATGGCAATGTGGCCAGTGGCCGCTACGGGGCCGACATGCAAGTGAGTCTGACCAACGACGGGCCGGTGACGTTTTGGTTGCGCGTACCGCCCGTTGGGAGTGAGGCGTAACCATGGGTGTTGGGGTCTACGAGTTTGGCAGTTGACGGGGTATTTGTTTAGTGTCCACTGACAACCTGACAACCTGACAACCTGACAACCGATCTAATGCCTACCTACGCCATCGGTGATATTCAAGGCTGTTTCGACGAGCTGTGCCGATTGCTCGACACACTGCGCTTTGATCCCGCGCGCGACCAGCTGTGGTTTTGCGGCGATCTGGTGAATCGCGGCCCGCAGTCGGTGGAGACGCTGCGCTTCGTCAAGGAGCTCGGCGCGGCGGCGGTGGTGGTGTTGGGTAATCATGATTTGCATCTGCTCGCGGTGGCGCATTACGCCGATCGCTTGCGCCCCGCGGATAATTTCATGGATGTGCTGGAAGCCTACGATCGCTACAGCTTGTTCGAATGGCTGCGCGCGCAGCCTTTGCTGCATCATGACGACGACTTGGGATACACCCTGGTGCACGCCGGCTTGCCGCCGCAATGGGACTTGGCGCAGGCTCAGGCGTGCGCGCGTGAAGTGGAGGCGGCGCTGCAAGGTCCGCATATGACGACGTTCTTCGAGCATATGTATGGCAATGGACCGGCTTGTTGGCGCGACGATCTGAGTGGCTGGAAACGCTTGCGCTTCATCACCAACTGCTTGACGCGGGTGCGTTACTGCGATGCGCAAGGCAATCTAGCGCTCAAGCTCAAGGACGCACCGGGTAGGCAGCCGGCGCCGTATCTGCCTTGGTTCGAGGTGCCGGGACGCAAGAGCACCGACTTGAACATCATCTTCGGTCATTGGTCCACGCTGGGCCGCCATGCGCAGCCTGGCGTGGTTTGCCTCGACAGCGGTTGCGTGTGGGGTGGGCAATTGACGGCATTACGTCTCGACGATGGACACTGGTTCAGCGTGAGTTGCGAAGGCGCTTGCGCCCCGGGCGAAGATTAAAAAAAACGGGCGCCGCGAGGACGCCCGGGTAAGGGTTATGCGAGGGTATTATTCCGCGACCACCGTCATGTTCGCGGTAGCGGGTAGCTGCGGCAACGTTTGTTTGGGGAATTCGCCGGTGAGGCTGTTTAAGAAAGCCACGATGTCAGCCACGTGATCTTTGCTCAGATCTTTGTTGAGCTGGGTCTTGGCCATCACGCGTACCGCTTCGTCCAGCGTCGCTACCGCGCCGTTGTGGAAGTAGGGCGCGGTGATCGCCACGTTGCGCCAGGTCGGGACACGCCACATGTGTTTGTCGGCGTCGTCCTGGGTGGCTTCATAACGCCCCATGTCATCCATGAATTGATATTTGGTGGTGTACTCGTTGTCTGTGAAGACGGGGAATTTCTGATAGAAACCCTGTCCCATCGGCAGTGCCGGGCCGGCGAAATTCACGCCGTTGTGACAGGCGGTGCAGCCCACTTCCTCCACCGCTTTCATGCCGCGCTGGGCTCGCTCGGACAGCGC
>CALZJG010000049.1 GCA_945787555.1 uncultured Chromatiaceae bacterium
ATTGTATCGATAAGCCGGGGCCGATCGATCGATTGGCGGATTCGGTCTTAAGCGCGCGCAGCGCGTAAAAGTCGAGTATGTCTTCTAAGGCGATGTTGGCGTTAACGCACGCTGTTCGCTAATCTTGATTGTCTTGATTGTCTTGATTGTCTTGATTGACGAGGGCTCGCACATCCGCGAGTGCGGCGCGCTGCACGGGGCGGCCGTCGATCTCGCTTTTTGGCGCCTGTCGCAGGCCATTGTGTGCGAACACCACCAGTTCGACCGCAATGTCGCTCACCATGAGCTGATAGCTGGGTAACACCGCATGGTCGCCATTCGCATAGCCGAGGCGACGTTCCCCTTGCAGATAAGACAGATGTTGATCTAAGAGGAACCAGCCCACTTCCTCGGGGGTGTCGGCGAACACGTGCAGGGTGATTACAGAATGCTCGTCCGCTGTGCCGCGCAGCACGGGCCCGACCAATCTTGGGTGGAAGTGTTTCAAGCACTCCATCATCTCGATGGCCGTCAGCCGCATGGTGCGCAGCCATTGCGGTTGGCGGTGGGCGCGAAACAAGCGCTGGTATTCTGTCAGCGCGATTTCCACTTCCTCGTTGCGCGGCAGGTTGCGGGTGTTGGGGGCGCCGAGGCGCTCGGCGGCTTTGTGCTTGGCGCGGTAATAATCCGCTTCGTGTTCCTCGGCCATGATGCGCGCCGCCTCCAAGGTGATGCGCTGGCGCATGCGGGCGTCCTTGCCGTTGACGGGTGCCGACCTCCGGTTGCTGTGTCGAGTTGCCATTACGTGGGCCCTAAAACAATTGCTCCGGTATCGCCGCTCCCGTGCTGTGGCGTTGCGCGGTTTGCGGCGCGCTGGGTACCCGCTCGGCATAGAAGGTTTCGAAGATGGCGTCGGGGGCGTTGGCTTCAGCGAGTTGCCCCGTTTCTGGATCGATGCGCACCGTGACCAGGCCGGACGGTTGCGGCCATGGCAGGTCGGGGGTCTCAGCCAAGGCGGCGCGCATGAAATCTATCCATATCGGTAGCGCGGCGCGGCCGCCGGTTTCGCGGTTGCCCATCGGGCGGCCGTCGTCGAAGCCCACCCAGGCCACGGCGACCATGGCGGCGTTGTAGCCGGCGAACCAAGCGTCACGTTGGTCGTTGGTGGTGCCGGTCTTGCCCGCAATGTCGCTGCGCCCCAGCGCACGCGCGCGCCGTCCGGTGCCATCGCGGATGACGTCCTGCATCATATTGGTGATGAGGTAGGTGTTCTGCGCGCTGATCACGCGGGGTGCAAGTGCGGGCATGGGGGGGGCTTGCGTATCCGATGTTGTGTCCGATTCCGTCGTGGCGATCACGCTTTTCTGCCGTGGGGTGCTGTCGAGTATCTCGCACTCTGGACAAACCATCGCCGCATCGTTGCTATAGAGGGTATTGCCCAGCATGTCATCGATGTGATCGATGAAATAAGGCGTGACGCGAAAGCCCCCGTTGGCCAGTACGGTGTAGGCGCCGGCCAATTGCAGCGGTGTGATCGAGCCGCTGCCCAGCGAAAGCGACAAATTGCGCGGTAAGGCCTTGGTCTCGAAGCCGAAGCGTTTGAGGTAGTTGATAGTTTCGCCGATGCCGAGACTACGCAGTACGCGTATGGAAACCAGATTACGCGAATGGGTCAAAGCTTCGCGTAAGCGCGTCGGGCCGTAAAATTCACCGCTGTAGTTTTCCGGGCGCCAAGCTTGTTCCAGGCCGGCGTCCTCGAACACCACCGGCGCGTCGTTGATGATGGTGGCGGGGGTCATACCCATTTCCAGTGCGGCGGAATAGACGAAGGGCTTGAAGGCCGAGCCCGGCTGTCGCTCGGCTTGGATAGCGCGGTTGAATTTGCTGCGGAAATAGTCGAAGCCGCCGACCAAGGCCGCGACGCTACCGTCGCGTGGATCCAATGCGGCCAGGGCGCCTTCCACTTGCGGTATTTGAGCCAACTGCCATTGGCCCTCGGCGTTGCGCTCGATGCGGATAACGTCGCCCACGCTCAACACGTCTGCCGCGGACTCCGGCGCCTTACCGCGCGTGGTTTCATTGATATAGGGCTGGGCCCAGTTCATGCCCTCCCAGGCAAGGACCGTGGTGGAGCCATCCTTAAGAGCCATCGTCACGGCTTTTGCGGCCACTTCGATCACCAGTGCTGGCTGTAACGTGCCTATCGGCCCGCGATCGGCCAAGGCTTGTATCCAGGTCTCGGTGTCCGCGCCCTCGGCCAGGGTGACCCGTGCCTCGGGTCCGCGATAACCGTGTCGGCGGTCGTAGTCCAATAGTGCGCCGCGTAAGGCGCCGTTGGCGGCGGTCTGCAGGCGCGTGTTCAGCGTCGTGTAGACCTTGTACCCACCGGTATAGGCTTCCGTCTCGCCGTAACGCCGCACTACTTCGGCACGCGCCATTTCGGTAAGATAGGGTGCTTCGGCCTCGATACTCAGTCCGTGGAGAGCGGCGGTGTCCGGTTGCTCGACGGCAGTTTTGAAGGTTGTTTCATCGATATAGCCCACGTTGAACATGCGTCCTAAGACATAATTGCGCCGTATCAGCGCGCGCTCGGGATCCGCGATAGGGTTATTGCGCGACGGTGCCTTGGGCAGGCCGGCGATCATGGCCAATTGCCCTAGACTCAGCTCGGGTAATTTCTTGCCGTAATAAGTCTGGGCGGCGGCGCCCACGCCGTAAGCACGTTGCCCGAGGTAGATTTTATTTAAATAAAGCTCCAGAATTTCTTCCTTGCTGAGTTCTTCTTCGATTTTGATGGCCAGCAGGATTTCGTTGAGCTTGCGCAGGTAGGTTTTTTCGCTGCTCAGGAAGAAGTTGCGCGCTACCTGCATGGTGATGGTACTGCCGCCTTGGGCTTTTTGGCCGGTGGTGGCCAGCACCCAGGCTGCCCGCAAGATGCCTTGGTAATCCACGCCAGGGTGTTGGAAGAAGCGGTCGTCCTCCGCCGCCAGCACGGCCTTGACCATGTGCTCCGGTATATCGCCATAGGCCAGGGGGGTGCGTTTCATTTCGCCGAATTCGGCTAATAGTCGACCGTCGCGGCTGTAAATGCGCAGGGGAACTTGCAGCCGCACCTCTTTGAGGTTGTCGATGGAGGGCAGCTGCGGCGTGAGGTAAAAATAAACGCCTACCGCCGCCGCGGCCCCCAGTGCTGCCGAGCCGGCCAAGGCGTATAGGCCCATGCGGAGGGTTTTGAGAAACAACTTCATGGGTAAGGGCAGGGTCTGTGAATTGGGTCGAGAGAATAAGAGCTAATGTTTAGTATAAAGGTTCCGATAAGGAGAGGCGAGCCATGTTGTGTTCTGAGCGGTTATTTATTATGGTTGAGTGCGCGATTTTACGTGCTTTTACAGTTGCCTCCGCCAGCATAGGGACCAGGAAAGGAAAAATATAGTGCAGCTGTTTAGAAGGAAGGGGTCGGCGGTGCTCGGGCTGGACATTAGTTCCACCGCCGTCAAGCTGCTCGAGCTCGGCCAGAGCGGATCCCGTTATCGGGTCGAAAGCTATGCCGTCGTGCCCCTGCCGCCGCATGCCGTGGTGGAGAAAAGCATCGCTGATGTGGACGCGGTCGGATCGGCCATCGCTCGCGCTGTCAAGCGCGCCGGCACGCGACTGAAGCACGCCTCGGTGGCGGTGGCCGGCTCGGCCGTCATTACCAAAGTAATATCCATGCCTGCCTCGCTGTCCGAGGCGGAAATGGCCAGTCAGATCCAGCTCGAAGCGGATCAGTACATTCCTTACCCCATGGAAGAGGTGAATCTGGATTTCCAGGTGCTCGGACCCTCGGAGAAGAAGCCAGATACCGTCGACGTGTTGTTGGCCGCCTCGCGCAGCGAAAACGTGGACGTGCGGGTGGCAGCGGTGGAATTGGGCGGGCTGACCTGCAAGATCGTCGACGTCGAAGCGTTCGCCATGGAGTCAGCATTCGGTTTGTTGGCCGCGCAATTACCTGATGAAGGCGTGGGCAAGACCGTGGCGGTCGCCGACGTGGGTGCGACCATGACCACGCTGAACGTGCTGCACGATTACAAAATCATCTATACGCGCGAACAAGTCTTTGGCGGCAAGCAGCTGACCGAAGAAATTCAGCGCCGTTACGGCCTTTCTTACGAAGAGGCCGGCATGGCCAAGAAGCAAGGTGGCTTGCCCGATAATTTCGGTCCCGAGGTTCTGGAGCCGTTCAAAGAGGCCATGGCGCAACAAGTCAGTCGGTCCTTGCAGTTCTTCTTTTCCTCCAGTCAGTACAACAATGTGGATCACATCATGTTGGCGGGAGGCTGCGCCTCCATTGCCGGCATTGACGAACTGATAGAGCAGAAGATCGGCACCAGCACGACTGTTGCCAACCCCTTCACCAATATGGCGTTGTCCTCCAAAGTGAAGCCCCATGCGCTGGCCAGTGACGCGCCGTCGTTGATGATCGCCTGCGGCCTGGCTTTAAGGAGTTTCGACTGATGACGCGCATCAATCTATTGCCATGGCGCGAACAGCTGCGCAAGGACCAGGAACGGCAGTTCTACACCATGTTGGCCGGCGCCGTGGTGGTGATGGCCATCGTCGTCGTGTATGCGCACTTCCATATGGTCGGGTTGATCAATGGACAAAACGCCCGCAATGGTTATCTCGAAGGTGAGATCCAGGTCGTCGAGGGCAGGATTAAAGAAATACAAGCGCTTGAGTCCGAGAAAGGGAAATTGTTGGCGCGCATGCGCATCATCGAGCAGCTCCAAGGTCAACGGCCGCAGGTGGTGCATTTGTTCGATGAGTTGGTGAGTTCGCTGCCGGAAGGGGTGTACTTGACCAGCGTCAAGCAGACCGGCTCGACCATTGTGATTGAGGGCATCGCCCAGTCCAACGCGCGCGTGTCCGCCTTCATGCGCAGCATCGATGAATCCCCGTGGCTGGAAAATCCGCGCCTGAACGTGATCGAAGCGCTGGGCAAGGATAATCAACGCACCAGCAAATTCATGTTGGAAATTAAACAGACGATCGGCGCCGCACCCAAGCCCGAAGAAGCGGGAGCCAACTCATGAATTTAGCCGATTTCAAGCAACAGTTTTCTGACCTCGACTTCAGTGATGTGGGCAGTTGGCCCATGCTGGTCAAGATCGTCGCTGTGATCTTGGTATGCCTCGGCGTGCTGGGAGCGGGCTTTTGGTTTGATACACGTACCCAACTCGAAGATCTCAAGGCGGCCCAGAACAAGGAACAGGAGTTGCGAACTGCTTTCGAAGCCAAGCAGCATAAAGCGGCCAACCTGCAGCCTTATCGGGATCAAATGGAAGAGATGAAGCGATCATTCGGCACCATGTTGCGGCAGTTACCCTCACGCACCGAAATCGCCGAATTGTTGGTGGACGTTTCCCAGACCGGCTTGGCTAATGGCTTGGAGTTTGAATTGTTCAAGCCCCAGGCCGAATCGCCGGCGGAGTTCTATGCCGAACTGCCTATTAAAATAAAGGTGGCCGGCGATTATCACGAGTTCGGTAATTTCGCCAGCGGCGTGGCTGTCTTGCCGCGTATTGTAACCCTGCATGACATCACCATCATGCCAGCCAAGGACAATGAAGGTAGTAGCAATCTCATTATGGAAGCTACCGCCAAGACCTACCGCTATCTTGAGGAGGGCGCACAATGACGGGTATCGTGCGCAGCCTAGCGTTGAGAATGCAGGGGCGCATCGGACGCGGTATGGCGCTGGCGATCATGGCTGTCGCATTATCGGCCTGTTCCGGCGACAATATTGATGATCTGCGCCAATACGTGGAGCAAACCAAGACCAAGCCCGGCGGGCGTATCGACCCTCTTCCAGAGGTGAAGCCGTTCGAATCATTTACCTATGCAGTGGCGGCGAGACGATCGCCGTTCGAGCCCTGGCCTGTGACAGGCACTGGCCCGAGCACCGGGGTGGCCGGTAGCGGCTCGGGTATCCAGCCGGATGCCAATCGCCGCCGTGAAGCGCTCGAGGGATTTCCATTGGATACGCTGAGAATGGTAGGCGCTCTGGAGCAGCGGGGGAAAATCTGGGCCGTCATCAAGGCGCCGGATGGTTTGGTGTATCGGGCCGCCCTTCAAAACTATATAGGACAGAATCACGGCCGCATTATCGCCGTGAGCGAAGAGAAAGTGGAACTGGTCGAGATTGTGCCCGACGGGTTAGGTGGTTGGCAGGAGCGCCCGGCGCGTTTGGCGTTGGCGGAGTAATCCCACAGGGGAGCCAGAAGAATGAGCGGATTGCAAATGAAAACCGAAAAAGCGATGGCCATGTGCCTGTGGTTGCGAGGCTGGCGCGGGGCGCTTATGACCTTGCTGATATTGCCGTCACTGTGGAGCGCCAGCGCCGCTGCGGAGGGCGTGAAGCTCGAAGATATTCGCTTCACGACCTTGCCGGGTAGCCGCGTGCAGGTGGAGTTGAGTATGTCCGGCCCTGCTGCGGAACCGCGCAGTTTCACTACTGACACACCGGCGCGCATTGCGCTGGATTTTCCCGCCACTGAAAGCAATCTGGAAAAAAAGAGTCACAGCGTCGGCATGGGCGTCGTGAGCAGCATCACCGCGGTGCAGGGCAAAGGCCGCACCCGGGTGGTGGTCAATCTGGTGAAAATGGTGCCCTATGAAACACGCGTGGAAGGCAATCGATTCCTGATTACCATCGAAGGGGGGGACGCTGCCGTCGCCGCACCGACGCCTGAGTCGGCCATCGCAGGTGTGATACCGACGGCGCCGGAGTTCCGGATCGAGAACGTAGACTTCCGTCGTGGCTCCCAAGGCGAGGGACGGGTGATGGTGAGCCTGTCCAATCCCGCGACCCCGGTCAATGTGCGCGAAGAAGGCGGCAAGGTCGTCGTCGAATTCGCCGGTACCGTGCTCCCCGAGGAGTTGGAGCGACGTTTGGATGTGGTGGACTTCGCGACTCCCATTAGCATGGTCGACACCTTCATGGTCGGCAAGAACACCCGCTTGGTCATCACCGCCTCAGGGTTCTACGAGCACCTAGCCTATCAGGCCGAGCGTCAATTCACACTGGAAGTGAAGCCCGTGTCCAAGGCCGCCAAGGAAAAGATCAAGCGGGATGAATTCGGATATACCGGCGAAAAATTGTCGCTGAATTTTCAAGATATCGAGGTGCGAGCGGCCTTGCAGGTAATCGCCGATTTCACCGGTCTTAATATCGTGGTGAGTGATACGGTGACGGGCAACATCAGTCTGCGTCTGCGCGAAGTGCCGTGGGATCATGCCCTGGATATCATCTTGCGCACCAAGGGCCTGGCCATGCGCAAAATGGGTAACGTGGTGATGATCGCCCCCGGCGAAGAAGTCGCGGCCCGCGAGAAGCAAGAGCTGGAAGCGCAAAAGCAGATTTCGGAATTGGAACCGTTACGTTCGGAAATCATTCAGGTCAACTACGCCAAGGCCGCGGATTTCGCCGCATTGATGCAGGCCGAAGGTTCTTCCATGTTGTCAGATCGCGGCACCGTGCGAGTGGATGAACGTACTAATACCATGTTGGTGCAGGATACCGCGACGCGTTTGGCGGAGATACGCAAAGTGGTCACCGAGTTGGATATTCCGGTGCGGCAGGTGCTGATCGAATCACGCATCGTGGTCGCCAATGATGATTACACCCGTGAACTGGGCGCACGCTTTGGTGTAACGGGAATGCGCACCAGCCCCGGCGAGTTGTCCACCGTCACCGGCTCCGCCGCCGGCAATGACACCATGGTCAACAGCGCTCTGGGCAATATCGTCAACACCGGCCAACCCTTCCCGGTCAGTTTGCCCTCACTCAATGACCGCTTGAACGCCAACCTGCCGGTGGCCGCGACCGCGCCGGGTCGCATTGGTTTGGCGATCCTCGGCTCGGATTATTTGATCGATCTCGAGCTGTCGGCCCTGCAAGCCGAGGGGCGCGGCGAAGTGGTGTCGAATCCCCGTGTCATCACCGCCAATCAAAAAGAAGCGCTGATTGAGCAAGGCGTGGAGATTCCTTACCGGGAAGCGTCCTCCAGCGGCGCGGCCACCATTTCCTTCAAGAAGGCGGTGCTGGGGCTGAAGGTCAAGCCGCACATCACGCCCGACGATCGCGTCATCATGGACCTCAACGTCAGCAAGGACAGCGTGGGTCAGGTGTTCGAGGGCGTGCCTAGCATCAACACCCGCGAAATCAACACCCAAGTGTTGGTGGAGAACGGCGAGACCGTAGTGTTGGGCGGCATTTACGAGCAGACGCGCAGCAAGCAAGTGGACAAGGTGCCGTTGCTCGGTGATTTGCCGGTGCTGGGCGCGTTGTTCCGCACCACGCGCCAAGTCGACAACAAGGTGGAGCTGCTGATTTTCGTCACTCCGAAGATTCTCAAAGAGAGTCTGGGGACGCGCTGAGTGGCGCGAGCCTAAATAACTGCACCCAAGGTGCCGAAATAGTGAAAACCAGGGCAAGTAATCGCGGCGCGGATCGCACCCGAAGTTCCGCCGGAGGTCAAAATGTCTCTTAAAGCATTCAGAATCTTGATAATCAGTGGGCTGGCGGCGTTATTGGTCGCCTGTGGCGGCGGTGACGGATTCGGCAGCGGTGCGACGGTGAGCGACGAGCCGGATATCGTACCGACCACCGGCGTGTCTTCAGCCTCCTTGAGCTTGCTGGTGAGTAGCCCGGAATTACCATCAGATGACTCCTCGCCGGTCACGCTGACCGCGTTGGTGCGCGATGCCAACAATAACTTCGTGGAAGGTGCCACAATTCAATTCGCCGCCAGCTCCGGCGGCATCAAGGTCACGGGCGCCGACACCAATGATGATGGTAGAGCGACGGCGCAGCTCAGCACCGGTGGCGATCCCACCATCCGCACCGTCACCGTCACCGCCACCGAGTCGGGGTCGGGATTGAGTGCTACTCAAGCGATCCAAGTCAAGGGCACCAAGATCAGCATCGCGGGTGCCACGAGTCTGGAGCTGGGTGTGACGACCACCTTGACGGCGTCACTCTCCGATTCCGGGGGCAATGCGATCGCTTTTCAGACGTTGACTATAAGTTCTGCGCTGGGTAATACCCTAAGCGCCACGACGCTGACCACCGATAGTGCGGGTAGTGTGACGGTGGATGTGACCGCGGCGGTGGCGGGATCAGACACCATTACCGCCACGGCTTTGGGTGTGAGCGGCACCTTTGCCTTGAGCGTCGCAGCGCCGGGTACGGTTTCTTATAACTTCACAACGCCCGCCACCACGGAGCCGGCCCTCGGCGCCGCCTTGCCTTTGCAAGTGTGCTGGACCGACGCCGGTGTGCCGCAGGGTGGTCAGACGCTCACATTCACCAGTACGCGCGGCAACTTTATCTCGAGCGGGACCCCCGTGGCCACAGCAATTACAGGCGCCGCCGATGGGTGTGCGAATGTGACTATATCCTCCAACATCGCCGGCCCCGCCTCGGTGTCGGCGACTAGCGCCGGCGGTTTGTTGGCGGTGCAGTCCATCGAGTTCGTGGCGACCACGCCGGCCACCGTCAAGGCGCAGGCCAGTCCTTCGGTGGTGGCGGGCGGTCAGAAGAGTACGATTACCGCTACCGTGCGCGATATCAATTACAACTTGGTGAAGAACCAGACCGTGGCATTCTCTATTGACAGTGACCCGACCAATGGCACGATTTCGCCGGCCACCGGCGAGACCGACAGCTTCGGCCAGGTGAGCACCGTATACACGGCAGGCAATGTCAGCAGTGGTAAGAATAGCGTGCTCATACGTGCCAGCGTTCTCAGCGCCGCCGTCACCGATCAAGCCGAGCTGACTGCGACCAATAAGGCGCTGAGCGTGGCCTTGGGCACCGGCAACACCATGAATAATTACTCGGATACGGTGTATCAGCTGCCTTATGCTGCCATCGTGACCAACAGCGCCGGTGGGCCGGTCGCCAATCAACCGGTGTCGATTACGGTATGGTCCAAGCGTTACCACAAGGGCGCTCATTACCCGCTTTATAACGCCACCAGTTCCTTCATAAGGTGGACCAACGACCCCACGAACGCGCCTGCGCTTACCGGGATCTTGTTCGGGTGCGCCAACGAGGATTTGGATGCCAACGGGATTTTTGACACCGCCGTCGACAGCGATGTGAACGCCAATGGCCTGCTCGATCCGGGTAATATCGCCACCGTCAACAATACCAGTGGCAGCAGCGCCGTGGTGACCACCAACAGCGATGGCATCGCCGAATTCAATATCCTCTATCCCGAGGAATACGCCTATTGGCTCGATGTGGTGGTGGAAGCGCGCGTTGCCGTGGACGGCACTGAAGATATGACCCGTGCCAGTCTGGGGTTGCCGGGTCTTAGTGAAGATTACAATGATGAGAAAATATCCCCACCGGGTTTCACGAGTCCGTTCGGCCGCGGTTATGACTTCGGGACTGCAACATTCCGTAATTGTGCCGTGGATGAGCGCTTCAACTAATGCGTTGTCGTATCTGGTGTCAATGATGAACAACGGGGACCGTCTGGTCCCCGCTTCATTTTCAGCCCTTGTGCTAACCGGGGGGCGCTGACGTACCATAGGCGGGTGAAAGACACCCATAACATTTTCCTCGTCGGCCTCATGGGCGCCGGCAAGACCACCATCGGACGGCAACTGGCCAAGGCGCTGGGCTATGAATTCGTGGACAGCGACCACGAGCTCGAGGCGCGCACCGGCGCGAGCATCCCTCTGATTTTCGACGTCGAGGGTGAGGCGGGCTTCCGCAAACGTGAGAAACAAGTCCTCGACGAATTGACCCAGCGCCAAGGTATCGTGCTGGCGACCGGCGGTGGCGCGGTGCTGGATGCGGATAATCGCGCGCATCTCGGTGCGCGCGGTGTCGTGATCTACTTGCGCGCCGAGGTCGATCAGTTGTTGGCCCGCACCGCCAAGGATCGTAACCGCCCGCTGCTGCAAACCGAAAATCCACGGGCGCGCTTGGAGGAGTTGCTGCGCGGGCGCGATCCCCTATACCGGGACATCGCCGATTATGTCATCGACACCGGCGGGCGCAGTGCCCGTCATGCAGAGCGCGACATCCTTGCTAAAATCCGTCCCCGCCGCACGCGCAAGCCGGCGGTGAAGAGTGAGGAGTGAGGAGCAAGGAGTGCCGCGGGTCGCTGCAGTCCTGCGTCGGTCTTTGCGGAATAGGAGCGATAACTCGCGATCAGAAATGAACAGGGGCGTGGATACAACAAATGAATGAGGCCATCAGTGCAAACACTCACGGTTGATTTGGGTGAGCGCAGCTATCCCATCCATATCGGGAGCGGCGTGTTAGCGCGTGCTGAGTTGTTACGCGCGCATGTGGCGGGCCGGCAGGTGATGATAGTAAGTAACGAGACCGTCGCGCCCTTGTATATGCAGCGCACCTTGGCGGCCTTCGCTGGCTTTCAGTGTGCCTCGGTGATCTTGCCCGACGGTGAGCAATACAAGCGTTTGGACGTGTTGAACTCGATCTTCGATGCCTTGCTGGAAAAGCAATTTGATCGCCGTTGCACGGTGGTAGCGCTGGGCGGTGGCGTGGTGGGTGACATGGCCGGCTTCGCCGCTGCCTGTTACCAGCGCGGTGTGCCCTTCATCCAAATCCCCACCACCTTGTTGGCGCAAGTCGATTCTTCGGTGGGCGGCAAAACCGGCGTGAACCACCCGCTGGGGAAGAATATGATTGGCGCCTTTCATCAGCCCAACTGCGTGCTCATCGATACCGACACGCTCGCAACCTTGCCCGATCGGGAACTCAGCGCTGGCATCGCCGAGATCATCAAGTATGGCTTGATCCGCGACCGCCAATTTTTTGCCTGGCTGGAAGCGCACATGGACGCCTTGCTGGCGCGCGATCCCGCGGTCTTGGCTGAGGCCATCGAGCGCTCCTGTCGCAACAAGGCCGACGTCGTGGCGGCAGACGAGAAGGAAAGCGGTGTGCGCGCACTACTCAATCTCGGTCACACCTTCGGTCATGCCATCGAAACGGGCCTGGGTTACGGCGCCTGGTTGCACGGCGAAGGGGTGGCGGCCGGCATGGTCATGGCGGCGGAATTGTCCCGACGGCTGGGTTGGCTGGAGGCCGCCTTGCTGGCGCGCATCGAAACCCTGACGCGGCGCGCGCGGCTGCCGGTGCGCGCGCCGGCGCAACTCGAGGTGGATACGTTGTTACGACTTATGGCCGTGGACAAGAAAGCCCAGGCGGGCAAGATCCGGCTGGTCTTGCTGAAATCGCTGGGTGAGGCGGTGGTGAGCGATGATTACAATCCGGCGCTATTGCGCGCGGTGCTGCGCGACTTTCGCGCCGACGAAACATTGCTGTGGCGATATGGCGACGGACATGGGTAACCGTAGCTTGCCGCTGGGCGGCGCGGAGCGGGGCCTGGCCAGCTATGCTGCCGGTGAGGCGCACTCGCGTGGACGGCGTTTTCGTGAGCCGCCGCCGAAGTATCGCGGTGAATATCAACGCGATCGCGACCGTATCATACACTCCGCCGCTTTTCGCCGTCTGGAATACAAGACCCAGGTGTTCGTCAATCACGAAGGCGATATGTTCCGTACGCGTCTGACGCATTCCATCGAAGTCGCACAAATCGCCCGCTCGGTGGCGCGCACGCTGCATCTCAATGAGGATCTGAGTGAGGCCATCGCGCTGGCCCACGATCTCGGCCACACCCCCTATGGCCACGCCGGACAGGAGGCCCTCAATGCGTGCATGAAAAACTACGGGGGATTCGAACACAACCTGCAATCGCTGCGCGTAGTGGATGAGTTGGAAGAGCGTTATGCGGAGTTTAGTGGCCTCAATCTCACCTTCGAAACGCGCGAGGGCGTCCTCAAACATTGCGCGGCGCCCAAGGCGCGCGAATTGGGCGAATTAGGACGGCGTTTCCTGGATAAACAGCAACCCGGCCTGGAGGCGCAGCTGGCCAATCTGGCCGACGAGATCGCCTACAATAATCACGATGTGGACGACGGTCTACGCGCCGGCCTCATTACGCTAGAGCAGTTGCAGGAGATCGAGTTGTTCCGCGCCCAATACGCAGAAGTGATGAATGCCTATCCCGGTCTGCCGTCACGACGGGTGATCCATGAGACGGTGCGGCGCATGATCAACCGTCAAGTCACCGATTTGGTCGAGGCGAGCCATGCGCGTGTGGACGCCGTTGCGCCGGCGGACATCGAGGCGGTGCGCGCGCACCCTGCACCGCTGATCGGTTTCTCGGATGCCATGCGCGAGCAAAACTTGGAATTGAAGCGCTTTCTGCGCCACGCCCTGTATCAGCACTATCGCGTGCAGCGCATGAGCGCCAAGGCACGGCGCGTCATCGGCGAGTTGTTCGCGGTGTTCATGGATGATGCGCATCTGCTGCCGCCGGAACAGGAGCGTGCCGTGCTGCGCTTGGAGACGCAGCACGGCCGGGCCGGCCGGGCGCGGGCGGTGGCCGATTACATCGCCGGCATGACCGACCGTTATGCTATCGCTGAGCACGAACGTGTGTTCAACCCCCAGCAATTGACCTAGGACCTTTCAATGTGGCTTGCACGGCGGCGTTGCGCGATGTGTCAACAGGCCCTAACATGCTGAACGACTTAGCGGTGTTGCTCGACCATGCGCATTTATATGCAAACTCCCCCCGCCAGCGGCACACTGCCGCGCTATTATCAGCTGCTATTGCAAGAGGATTTGCTGGGAGGGTGGACATTGATCAAGGAATCCGGCCGGGCCGATGCGGGCCGGCGGATCAAGCGTGAGCACTACCCGACGCGCGAGGACGCCGAGCGAGCGCTCAGCAAGGCGCGTGATGCCCAGGTGATGCGCGGTTACCGCGTGGTATTCGTGGAAGGCGAGCGCGCTCAGGGCGTGTGACGGGGCAAGATAACTTGGCGTCGCTGAGAGGCGGCGAACAACTCGAGGTGAGGCCATGGATAAGGATTTTGAGCATTTGATCAAGGACAAGAGCGCGCCCCACCTGGCGCGCTATGGCCTCACTAGAGAGCCGTTCATGGGGGTCGACGACAACCAGTCCTTTTACGCCGATGCCAATCGTGAACAACGCTTGGGTCTGATGCACCATTTGGCGCCCTATAGTCATTTGCTGGTGGTCATCGGCGAGCCCGGCATGGGCAAGACCGCCCTGCTACAGCAATTCGTGGCGCGCGCCAACGAAACTTGGCGACTATGCGTGGTCAATGCCGAAGTCGGCATGGGACAAGAAGAGTTCATGGAGCAAGTGCTGGCCGGCTACGCGCTTTCCGCTGAGGTGGGGCGCGATGTGGACGAGCAGTTTCAGCAATTGGTGGCGCATTTGCGCGCTCTGCGCCAAAGCGCACAAACGCCTATTCTGTTGGTGGACGATGCGCAGCATTTGTCCGCGGCCGCGTTTGAACTGGTGCTGCGCTTGATCGAGGAAAATGACAGCACCCACATGATTAGTGTGATGCTATTCGGCAACCCCGAACTCAATGACGCCTTGGCGTTGCCGCAGCTCGTGTCTCTGCAAAGCCGGGTGGCGCATGCTTTCGATGTTCCGGCGCTCACCGAGCAGGATGCCGCGCGCTATTTGCGGCACCGCATGCGCAGCGCCGGTGCCCAGGACGAAGGGCCCTTCAACGCCGCGCTGGTAGTCAAGCTGTACGCGGCATCCGACGGTAATCCCTCGCGGCTCAACGAGCTGGCGCACAATGCGTTGTTGAACAAGCTCAATCTCGGTGCTGAGTCGCGTCCAGCGCGGTCCGCGCGGGGGGCGGCACAAGACGCAGGTGGCGGCGCATCGGCCAGCTGGAAACGGCCTGTCATACTGATTGGCGCGGTCGTGGCCGTGGTGCTCTTGTATCGGGGGCTGTTCAGTTCCGCCCCCCCCGAGGAAGTAGTGCCGCCGCCTCCGGTGGCGGAGCGTGCTGAGTCGTTGTCCTTGCCGCCCCTCCCTGAAAGCGCGCCGGTGGTGCGTGAGGCGCCGCCGGTGGCGGAAAGCAGCGCGCCACTCGTTGAGGCACCTGTCGTGGCTGAGAGGGCAGCCGAGGCTACCCTTCAGGTCGCGCCCGTGCCGCCGGCACCGCCTGAGGCCGCCGCGGCGCCAGCAGCAACGTCCGCGCCGCCCGCCCCCGTGGCGAGCCCGCCGCCGCCCCCGCCGGTCATCGCAGCCGCGCCTCCTCCCGCCCCAACACCGGCGCCAAGGCGCGATGCCTTGCGTGGTGCGGACTGGCTAGCTGACCAACCGGCCAGCCATTACACCTTGCAGCTCATGGCCTTACGCGAAGAGCACAAGGTGCGCGCTTTCATCGAGCAACATAAATTGCAGGAGCAGGCCGCCTATTTCCCAGTGCAGCGCAACAAACAGGTGCTCTACGCTCTGGTCTATGGCCAGTACCCGAATCGTGTCACAGCACTCGCGGCCGCCAAGAAACTGCCGGCCTCGTTCGGTAAGATGCAACCCTGGGCACGCAGCTTCAAGAGTGTGCATGACGATCTAGGCAGCCGCTAAGGGCCCGCGCGCGCCTTTGCGTTGAATCCGCGCCCTGCGGGCGAGTATACTCCTGTCCCATTTTGCCTCCGGCGGGAGGCGCGTTCGTGCGCCTGATTGGCGTGTGCGACTGGAGCAATGAAGACAGGCGAACCACGAGTGAAAACCACAGATTTGCATACCGGTTTGTACCGGCCCGAATTCGAAAAAGACAGCTGCGGCTTTGGCTTGATCGCCCATATGGACGGCAAAGCCAGCCATTGGTTGGTGCAAACCGCCATCAATTCCTTGGCCTGCCTGACTCACCGCGGCGCAGTCGCCGCCGACGGGAAGACCGGCGACGGCTGCGGCTTGTTGATGAAGCTGCCGGCAAGCTATCTGCGCACCGTGGCCCAGGAAGCCGGTTTGACTCTGGGCGAGCGCTTCGCCGTGGGGATGGTGTTTCTTAACACGGCCCGCGCCCAGGCCGATGCCGCGCGGCGTTGTTTGAGCGCCGAATTGGAAGCCGAGGGCTTCACGGTCACGGGCTGGCGCGAGGTGCCGTGCAATCCGCAGGCGTGCGGCGAGGAAGCGCTCAAGAGTTTGCCGGTGATCGAGCAGGTATTCATCGAGGTGCCCGCCGCGATGGACGAGACGGCCGTGGAGCGGCATCTGTACATCGCCCGCCGCCGTACCGAGAAGGCGATCGAACCGGGCGACGAGATGTTCTATATCCCCTCGCTGTCGGCGCGGGTGTTGTCCTACAAAGGCCTGGTCATGCCGGCCAATCTGCCAGTGTTCTATCGCGACTTGCAGGACCCGCGTCTCGAGTCGGCGCTGTGCGTCTTTCATCAGCGTTTTTCCACCAATACTTGGCCGCAGTGGCGGTTGGCCCAGCCGTTTCGCTACCTGGCGCACAACGGCGAGATCAACACGGTGCAGGGTAACCGCAACTGGTCAGCGGCGCGCGGCAACAAATTCGAGATGCGCGACATCGCCAACATGGACGACATCCGCCCGCTGGTGTCCATGAGCGGCTCCGACTCTTCCAGCCTGGACAATATGCTGGAAGCGCTGCTGGCGGGCGGCATGGACATCTTTCGCGCTATGCGCTTGCTGATTCCGCCGGCCTGGAACAATGTCGATACCATGGACGCGGATTTGCGCGCCTTCTACGAATACAACTCCATGCACATGGAGTCGTGGGACGGCCCGGCCGGCATCGTGCTCACCGACGGCCGTTACGCCGCCTGCGTGTTGGATCGCAACGGTCTGCGGCCGGCACGCTATGTGGTGACCAAGGATAGGCATATCACGCTGGCCTCGGAGATCGGGGTCTACGCTTATGATCCCGCTGACGTGATGATGAAGGGGCGCCTCAAGCCCGGCCAGATGATCGCCGCCGATACCGTCACCGGCGAATTGCTGTTGCCGGCGGACATCGACAACAAATTGAAGTCCCAGCATCCCTATCGCGCTTGGCTCAAGCAACAACGACGCGTGTTGGAGGCCAAGCTGGAAGACGTGCCCCCGCGCCCCTGGGACGAGGAAACCGTCTCGACGTACCAAAAACTGTATCAGGTCACCTTCGAAGAGCGTGACGAAGTGTTGCGTGTCTTGGCCGAAGCGGGCCAAGAGGCGATCGGCTCCATGGGCGATGACACACCCATGCCGGTGTTGTCGCAGCGCGTGCGCTCGCTGTACGACTATTTTCGTCAGCAGTTCGCACAGGTCACCAATCCGCCCATCGATCCACTGCGCGAGCAGATTGTCATGTCGTTGGAAACCTGCTTCGGACGCGAACGTAATTTGTTTTCAGAAACGCCCGAACACGCCGCGCGCCTGACCGTCGACTCGCCGCTGCTGTCAGAACAGAAGTTCTGTAAATTGGTGGGCTTGAAGGACGCGGATTATGCGCATGAGGTCATCTCGCTCAATTACGCGCCGGCGCTGGGTCTGCGCCAGGCCATCGAGCAGGTGTGCGACCAGGCGGTAGCGGCGGTGCGCGCCGGCAAAGTGGTGTTGGTACTCAGTGACCGCGACATCGCCCAGGACATGCTGCCGCTGCATGCCCTGCTCGCCACCGGCGCGGTGCATCACCGCCTGGTAAACCAGGGTCTGCGCTGCGACGCCAATATCGTGGTGGAAACCGCCACCGCGCGCGATCCACATCACTACGCATGCCTGATCGGTTACGGCGCCACTGCGGTGTTCCCCTATTTGGCTTACCAAGTGCTGTACGATTTGGCGCGCACCCATGAAATCAGGGGCAAAGCGTTGCTCGACTTGGCCCAGTCCTATCGCAAGGGCATCAACAAGGGCCTCTACAAGATCATGTCCAAGATGGGCATTTCCACTGTCGCCAGTTATCGCGGTGCGCAATTGTTCGAGGCGGTGGGCTTGCACGAGGAAGTGGTCGGCCTGTGCTTCGCGGGCACCTGCAGCCGCATTCAGGGCGCTGATTTCGAGGACTTAGAGCACGAACAAAAGCTGCTGGCACGCGAAGCGTGGCTGAGCCGCAAGGACATCCAACAAGGCGGCTTGCTCAAGTTCATCCACGGTGGCGAGTACCATGCCTATAACCCCGACGTGGTCAGCACCCTGCGTGAAGCGGTGCAAACTGGCGACTACGAGACGTACAAGAAATACGCCGACTTGGTTAACAGCCGGCCGGTGACCAATTTCCGCGACTTGCTCAAAGTGCGCGACCAGCTGCCATCCATTCCGGTCGATGAGGTCGAGCCCATCGAGGCGATCCTGCCGCGTTTCGACTCGGCCGGCATGTCACTGGGCGCGCTCTCGCCCGAGGCGCACGAAGCGCTGGCCACGGCCATGAACCGCTTAGGTGGACGTTCCAACTCCGGTGAGGGCGGCGAAGACCCGGCCCGTTATGGCACCGAGAAGATGTCCAAGATCAAGCAAGTGGCCTCGGGCCGCTTCGGTGTCACACCGCATTATCTGGTCAACGCCGAAGTGTTGCAGATTAAAATCGCCCAGGGTGCCAAGCCCGGTGAGGGCGGCCAGCTGCCCGGCGATAAGGTCAACGAGACCATCGCCCGGCTGCGTTTCGCCAAGCCCGGCGTGGCCTTGATTTCGCCGCCGCCGCATCACGATATTTACTCCATCGAAGATTTGGCGCAGCTCATCTTTGATCTAAAACAAGTCAATCCGCGCGCGCTGGTATCGGTGAAGCTGGTGGCCGAGCCTGGCGTGGGCACCATCGCTGCCGGTGTCGCCAAGGCCTATGCCGACCTCATCACTATCGCCGGATATGATGGCGGCACCGGTGCCAGTCCGCTGACCTCGATCAAATACGCTGGCGGACCCTGGGAATTGGGTTTGACGGAAACACACCAGACCCTGCGCCGCAACAATCTGCGCCAGAAAGTGCGCTTGCAGACCGACGGCGGATTGAAGACTGGCCTGGACGTCATTAAGGCCGCCATCCTCGGCGCCGAGAGTTTCGGTTTCGGGACCGGGCCGATGATTGCGCTGGGCTGCAAGTACCTGCGCATTTGTCATCTCAATAATTGTGCCACCGGTGTGGCCACACAGAACAATGTGCTGCGCGAGCGGCACTTCGTCGGACTGCCGGAGATGGTCATGAACTACTTCCGTTTTCTCGCCACCGAGACGCGTGAGTGGATGGCCAAGCTGGGCGTGCGCACGATGGCGGAGCTGATCGGTCGTACCGATCTGCTGGAAATCCTCGAAGGCCAGACCGCCAAACAGCGCCGTTTGGATTTGTCTCCGGTGTTGTCCGATGGGGGTGTCTCCAAGGATAAACCGCAGTACTGCCTCGAACCACGCAACGTCCCCTTTGACAAAGGCGAGTTGGCCGAGCAAATGGTGAAAGACTGTCTAACTGCCATCGAGCACAAACAAGGCGGCAGCTTCGAGTACCGGGTGCGCAATGTGCACCGCTCGCTGGGGGCGCGTTTGTCGGGTGAAATCGCGCAGCGTTGGGGCGATGCCGGCATGAGTGAGGTGCCGATCACCTTGCGGTTGTCCGGCTCCGCGGGACAGAGCTTCGGGGTGTGGAACGCCGGCGGACTGCACATGCACTTGGAAGGCGACGCCAACGATTATGTGGGCAAGGGCATGGTCGGCGGCAAGCTGGTCATCTATCCACCGCAGGGCAGCCGCTTCGTGTCGCGTGATACGGCCATCATCGGCAACACCTGCTTGTACGGCGCCACTGGCGGTAAATTGTACGCGGCGGGCATGGCCGGCGAGCGTTTTGCAGTGCGCAACTCCGGCGCGCAGGCGGTGGTGGAAGGCTGTGGCGATCACGGCTGCGAATACATGACCGGCGGCGTCATCGTGGTGCTGGGTGAGACCGGTATTAACTTCGGCGCTGGTATGACCGGCGGCTTTAGCTTCGTGCTGGACATGGATAAGGGTTTCGTCGATCGATATAACCACGAGCTGGTGGACATCCATCGCCTCACCACCGAGCCCATGGCGGCGCATCGCAATTACCTGTATGGCATGATAGAGGAGTTCGTTGCCGAGACCGGCAGTGCCTGGGGCCAGGAAATTCTCGATGATTTCGCCGCCTATCTCCCCCGCTTCTGGCTGGTCAAGCCCAAGGCGGCAGATATTAACAGCCTATTGGACACGCTGCTTAGCGCGGCGTGAGGTGTCATGAGTTCCACTTGAGTGCATGTCAAAAACACCATGACAAAAAATTTCGAATTCATTGAGGTTCCGCGTCAGGACCCGAAGAAAACGCCCGCCGAAGTGCGCATCCACGACTTCCGCGAGATCTACGGTCAGTTCCAGCCTCAGACCGCCGCGGTGCAGTCTTCGCGCTGTCTGGCCTGCGGTAATCCGTATTGCGAATGGAAATGCCCGGTCCATAATTACATTCCGAATTGGCTGAAGCTGGTCAAGGAGGGCAATATCTTCGAGGCGGCGGAATTATCGCACCGCACAAACTCCTTGCCGGAAGTGTGCGGCCGCGTGTGTCCGCAAGACCGCTTGTGTGAAGGTGCCTGCACGCTCAATGACGGCTTCGGCGCCGTGACCATTGGTTCCATCGAGAAATACATCACCACCGAGGCCCTCAAACAGGGCTGGCGGCCCGATATGTCCAAGGTGGTGGCCACCGGCAAGCGTGTCGCCGTGATCGGCGCCGGTCCCGCGGGTCTGGGTTGCGCCGACGTGCTGGTTCGCAACGGCGTACAGCCGGTGGTCTACGATCGTTACGAGGAGATCGGCGGTCTGCTCACCTTCGGCATCCCCGAATTCAAATTGGAAAAGGAAGTGGTCCGCACCCGTCGTCAACTAATGGAAGAGATGGGCGTGCAGTTTGTCCTCAACACTGACGTTGGCACGGACATCCCCTTCCAGCAATTGCTCGACGACTACGACGCGGTGTTCTTGGGCATGGGGACCTACACTTTTATGAAAGGCGGATTCCCCGGCGAGGAGTTGCCCGGCGTGTATCCCGCCCTGCCCTATCTCATTTCCAACGTGAAGCATTGCCTCGACATGGCTCAGGATGAGGCCGGCTTCATCGATATGAAAGGCCGGCGCGTGGTGGTGCTGGGCGGCGGTGACACGGCCATGGACTGTAATCGCACCGCCATCCGCCAAGGCGCGCGCCGCGTCTCTTGCGCCTATCGCCGCGACGAAGCGAACATGCCGGGCTCCAAGCGCGAAGTGGCCAACGCCAAGGAAGAAGGGGTGCAGTTTCTATGGAACCGCCAACCGGTGGAAATCGTCGGCGATAACAAGGTTGAGGGAGTCAAACTGGTCACCACCGAACTGGGGCCGCCCGACGCGCGCGGCCGTCGCACGCCGCAAGTCGTGCCCGGCTCCGAAGAAATCGTGCCCGCCGACTGCGTCATCATCGCCTTCGGCTTCCGTCCCAGTCCTGCGCCGTGGTTTGAAAAGTTCGGCATCCAGTCCGACGAACGCGGCCGCGTCCAGGCGCCCGCCTCAGGTCGCTATCAATACCAGACCACCAATGAAAAAATCTTCGCCGGCGGCGACATGGTGCGCGGCTCGGATTTAGTAGTGACGGCGGTGTTCGAAGGTCGCGGCGCGGCCGAGGGGATCCTGGATTATCTGGGAGTATGATTCAACACGACGGATAAGAAGTTAACCTCGGAGACCACAGAATTTGATCTTTGAGTTTTCTTCGTGGACTCGGTGATCGTCGTGACAATTATTTTCTTTAAAGGCTATGAATGACTGATCTCAAGAACGACCGTTTCCTCCGTGCCCTGCTGCGCCAGCCGGTGGATCGCACGCCGATTTGGATCATGCGCCAAGCCGGGCGTTATCTGCCCGAGTATCGCGCTACGCGCGAGCAGGCCGGCTCCTTCATGGATTTGTGCACCAATCCCGAGCTGGCCTGCGAAGTGACGCTGCAACCGCTGGCGCGTTTTGATCTCGACGCGGCGATCTTGTTTTCCGACATCCTCACCGTGCCCGACGCGATGGGCTTGGGGCTGAGCTTCGCCCAGGGCGAAGGACCTCAGTTCGCAAATCCGGTTCGCAGTGCCGCCGATGTCGAGCGCTTGCCCATCCCTGATCCCGAAGACGAGTTGCGTTATGTGATGGATGCAGTGCGGGTGATCCGTCGCGAGCTGAACGGTCGCGTGCCGCTGATCGGGTTCTCCGGCAGTCCGTGGACGCTGGCCACTTACATGGTGGAAGGCAGCGGCAGCAAGGAGTACGCCCATGTGAAGGGCATGTTATTCGACCGCCCCGAACTGCTGCATAAGATGCTGGATAAGACCGCGCGTGCGGTCACCAGTTATCTCAATGCCCAAATCGC
Source organism: uncultured Chromatiaceae bacterium (assembly GCA_945787555.1). GTDB lineage: Bacteria > Pseudomonadota > Gammaproteobacteria > DRLM01 > DRLM01 > CALZJG01. The sequence continues at coordinate 22,240 of CALZJG010000049.1, forward strand.
CGCCGGGGCGCAAGCGGTGATGATCTTCGACACCTGGGGTGGCGTGCTGAGCCCGCGCGACTATGAGGAATTCTCCTTGCGCTATATGGCGCAGATTGTCGACGGACTGACGCGCGAAAGTGAAGGCCGGCGGGTGCCGGTGATCTTGTTCACCAAGGGCGGCGGCGCGTGGTTGGAAACGATGGCCGAGACCGGTTGCGACGCCCTGGGAGTGGATTGGACCACCGACATTGGCGCGGCCCGCGGGCGCGTCGGCCACACGGTGGCGCTGCAAGGTAATATGGACCCCTGTGCATTGTATGCCTCGCCTGAGCGTATTCGCGCTGAAGTCGCCACCATCCTGCAATCCTACGGTACCGGTGCGGGCCATGTGTTCAACCTCGGACACGGCATTCATCAACACATCAATCCCGAGCGTGTCAAAGTGCTGGTGGACGCAGTGCATGAACTCAGTGTCCGCTATCATTCTTAACTGCGACGGGCCATGCCTAGGCGCTCAGGCGCCGAGGCATGAGTCCTCGCACGGCGAGCCTTTGCGCCTTGATGTCTTTACGTTTGAATTTATTAGGTGACTTTATGATTCCCCAGTTCGAGCCCTTGCGGCACATGGAAACCTTCAGTGACGCGATGTTCAATCGCATCATCGCTTTTCAAGAGAGGCAGCACGCGGCGTGGAACGAGTCACTGCCCTTCGCCGAGCGCATCAAGGATTTGCCGCTGCACGCCCTAGTGTTCAGTAATCCCGATCGCGATCCTGCCAAGTTCGGGCCCACGGTGGCGCCGTATTTTCCGCTGCGCGACGAGTGGCGCAAGATCGCGCTGTACGCTCGCCAAGTGGCTGACGCACCGGTGGTCTGTGATCTGCATCCGGGCAATGGTTTCCTCGGCAGCTTGCTGGCGCGCGAGGGGCTGAAAGTCATTGGTGTGCGGGAACCGCAGGTCGGCGGTAACCATCCGGCCGCCAAGCCCAATCAGATTCGCAATTTTTATGACAGTGATTGCTACGAAATGCGCGAGCAGGTTATCACCGCCATCGACTTCCCTTTCGATGTGGCTTTTTCCTCGTGGATGCCGGCGGGTCAGAACGACACCCCCGAAATCGCCAAGCATCGCCCCAAGCTTATCGTCTACGTTCACACCAAACATGTGAACGAAGAGACCGGCGGTCCGCAGACCGGGACCCCCGAAGCCTATACTGATCTGCCCGACGGTTATCAGCTCATCCATGAATGGGGCGTGCTGCGACCCGAGAATCTATTCCATGATGTGTGGCCCGATCTGACGCCCAGTATCGAGGAGACGCGCTACGTGAAGATTTACGCCGATGAAGGGTACTACGACATCGACATTCCCGATCCGCTGCCGCCTGCCCCGCCCTACGATTGGGAGCAGGAGTTGGAAATGGCTCTGCTCGCGCTGCAAGCCCAGGAGCATTTGCGGTCACAGGGGATGCAGGTTTAAGGCTCGTTATTACTCGCCGCCGCCTCGGCGGCGGATGGCCGCTGAGCGCTGGCATAGGTGCTCAGCGTAGTGAGATAGCGCCCGCCCTTTTCCGCTTGCTGATACATGCGCCGCATGTCGCTCAGTATGTCCAGCTGCTCCACCATGTGACGCGTCGGCAGCAGGCCTTGGGTGCCGGCGCGCAGCAGTTCGCCTTTCAGGCGTTGATAGTCTTGTTCTAATGCTTTCAGCTGGTGGCGACAGGCGTCGGTTGAGAAATGCTCGTCGTCGATATTAGCGGCATCCAGCAATTTTATGGTCGCGACTTTGAATTGTGCCAAGTGTTCGGCCAGCGCGGCTTCTTCGATGCGATGCGCGCGTGCTTCTAAGTCGGCAAGGGTAAGCGCGGTTTCCGCGACTTCAGTGTAGTAACGCGCCACCCGCGGCGCATTGGGCAGGGCGTCGGCCAGATCGGCGGGCAGGCTGGTACGTTGTAGTGTGGCACTGAAGTCCACGCTGGCATTGGTGAGTTTATCCACGATGGCTTTATCTCCGGCCAAGCGTTGGCCCGGAGCGAGTTCGGTACTGATGGCGCCCTTGGCCATACGGCGACTGATGGCGCCGATGCGCGCCAATTCCTGGGCTAGCGCGTGCAGCGCCAGTACCGGGGTATTGACCACGTTGCGGTCGAGATATTTCGGTCGCGCTTCGTCTTCCTCGGCAACGCGCAAACGCCGTTCCAGCCATGACGCTAGCCGAGTCGTCAGCGGCCACATCAAGATCACGCCCAACACGTTGAAGGCGGTGTGGAACAAGGCCAGCAAGGCGACCGGTTCGCCATCCAGTTGCAGGGCCGCGCGCAGCACGCCCAGCGACCACAACAGCAGCGGTAGAAGGAGCAGTGCCACGGCGCCGGTAATGAGGTTGAAGGCGACATGTGCGGCGGCGACCCGCTTGGCATTGGGCGTGGCCCCGAGCACCGCCAACACGGCGGTGGAGGTCGAGCCGACGTTGGCCCCAATGACCATGGCCGCGGCGGCTTCCAGGGTGATGACGCCGCCGGCGGCGGCGGTAAGTATCACCGCCATGGAGGCGCTGGACGATTGCATGAGCATGGTGAACAAGATGCCCGTGCCCACCAGCAGTGCCAGCCCAGCGAGATTGTCTCCATGCCAGGACTGGACGGCGTAATCAGCGCCCAGACCGACGAAACCGGTCCTCAAGATGTCGATGCCGATGAAGAACACGCCAAACCCGGCCAGCGCCTCGCCCAGCGCGCCGAGGCGTTGATTATTGGCGATAATACGCATTCCCATGCCGAGGCCGATCAGCGGCAGGGCGAAGGCCTTGATGTCGAAATTGAAGCCGATCACGGCCACCAGCCAGCCGGTAGTGGTGGTGCCGATGTTGCTGCCGTAGATCACGGTGATCGATTGCTTGAGCGTCATCAAGCCGGCGTTCACGAAGCCGATGGTGGCCACCGTCACGGCGCCGGAGGACTGCACCAACGAGGTGATGAACAAGCCCGAGAACACGCCGCGCAAGGGGGTGGCGGTGGAGCGTTCGAGGATATTGCGCAGCGCCTGGCCCGAGGCGAGTTTGAGGCCTTCGGTCATGAGGTGCATGCCGAGCAAAAACAGTCCCAGGCCACCCAATACATTAGTGATGACTTGCCAGCTCATGAAATCAGCGCCGAGTTGCCTGCCTCTGTGTGCGACGAGAAGAATGGGTTAACAGCTTGCTGAAAAAACCTAGAACGGCGCCCTGCCATGTTGGCTAGCGCCGACCTTCGGTGATAAAACGACTCAAAATGCTCATTCACTCGCCTGTAAAAGCGCTTTTTTGCCGTCTTACGCCTGGTCTGGCATCCGCCGGAGGCTTTTCAGCAAGCTGTTAAGGACCCGTTTCCATCATATCAGTGTGGGTGCGCGCATTGGCTACTATTGATATATCAGAAGGTGCCGTGCAGGCCGGTAAGGAGGACGCTGATTTTGCGGAGACGGGTGTTATCGGCGGGGGTGGTGATAGTACGTGGCGCAGATGTCGGGCGTCGCGTGCTGTTACTGCGTGCCTATAAGAACTGGGACTTCCCGAAGGGTATGGTCGAGACCGGTGAGGATCCCTTGCAGGGCGCGATTCGTGAAGTCGAGGAGGAGACGGCGCTCACCGAATTGGATTTTCGTTGGGGCCAGGATTACCGCGAAACCGCTCCCTACGGGCGCGGTAAGGTGGCGCGCTATTACCTTGCTGCCAGTGACTCGGGCGAAGTGCAGTTACCGGTCAGCGCGGAGCTGGGTCGGCCCGAGCATGATGAGTTTCGTTGGGCCGAGTATGAGGCGGCGCGCGCCTTGCTGCCCCAACGTTTGGCGCCGGTGTTGCAATGGGCGTGGAATGTGACGGCGACGGAGGGGAGATGAGGCCGTGATTGCATCGTTGGCTAAGTTTGGTCGCGACCGGGCGTGAAGATTGGCGAGGGAAACGGGGTGACATTCTCCCCCGCCGGTGAAATCTTGTTGGTCCCTTGCTTGTCCACTTCATCAATGCGCAGCACCGCTTGAATCGGAATATAGGTGCGTTTGACGCCGCTAAATTCGGCTTGCAGCTTTTCTTCGCACGGATCGACCAGTACGGCGGATTTGTCGCCAAATATCAGCCCCTCCACTTCCACGAAGCCCAGGAGCGCGCTGTGCTGCACTTGCTTGGCGTGGATTTCATAGATCTTGCCTCGATTGTGAAAAATGATTTTATAAATGGATTTTGTGCGCGCCATGAGACACCGTTAGAAAAATAAGGTGGGAATGATTAGCTGACTTCGCTGAGCAAACTGTCGATCATCCGCTCGGCCTGGGCGCCATAGCCGCCGCCGAACAAGTTAAGATGATTGAGCACGTGATACAAGTTGTAAAGCTGTTTGCGGACGTGATAGCCCTCGTCCAAGGGATACGCCGCCTGGTACGCGTGATAAAAGTCCGGCGAGTAGCCGCCGAACAGCTCGGTCATCGCCAGGTCCGTTTCACGATCGCCGTAATAGACGGCGGGATCGAAGAGTACCGGTTCTCCGGTGTCAGTGTAGCCGTGATTGCCGGCCCACAAATCGCCGTGCAACAGCGCCGCGGCGGGACGGTGGTCGCCGAAAAGTTGATCGAGCTGCGCCACCAGCCGTTCACCCTTGCGTTGTAAGGCGCCGCGATGGTCGCCGTGCGCCGCCAGCTCGAGTTGATAACCCAAGCGCTGCTGGCGCCAAAATGTGACCCAGTCGGAGTGCGGATGGTTGAGCTGCGGTGTGGTGCCGATCGTATTGTCGCGATGCCAGCCGTATTGGGCATGGGTGTGGCGATGCAGGGCGGCGAGCCCTTCCCCCAGGCGTGCCATGCTGCGGGTCTCGGCGCGGCCGAACTCGATGCATTCCAGCACCAGATAGCCATGCGTGTCGCTCACGCCCCAGCATAAGGGTAGCGGCACCCGCACCGTGTCGCTGGCGGCGAGGGTGTGCAAGCCCTCGAATTCGGCGGCGAACATGTCGGCGTGAATGGCGGCGTTGGTTTTGACGAAATAACGCGCCTCATCACCTTCGATGGTATAGGCGCTATTGATGCAGCCACCGCCTACCGGTTGCCGTCCGCGCATCGTGAATGGTTCGCCGCTCGCTTGCGCGATCGCGGCGCTGATGGCTGTCCACATGACGCTATGGTGGCTCCAAATCAAAGGGCCCCGTTGGATAATCCGACGGGGCCCTTAGTGTAATGCAAGTCAATCGCGAGCGGGGTCAGCCCGTGGCACGCTGGCCGTTGCGCAGCGCCGCCATTTTGGTGTCGATGGCGCCGAGTAGGGTGGTGAATGACTTGGCGAAGGATTCCACGCCTTCCTGTTCCAGCTGATCGGTCGCGGCGCGCAGATCAAAACCCAGTTGTGCCAGTGTCGTCATGTGTTGGTGCGCTTGGTCGAGGCCTGTGGTTAGGGTGACGGCCGGTTTGCCGTGGTCTTTGAATGCCACATAGGTCGCCGGTGGCAGCGTGTTGACCGTGTCCGGACCGATCAGCGTTTCGATGTATAGCACGTCACTGTAGGCGGGATTCTTGGTGCCGGTGCTGGCCCACAGTAAACGTTGCGGGCGTGCGCCGGCGGCGCGTAACTCGTCGAAGCGCGAGCCGGCGTAGATCTCTTGATACCACGCGTAGGCGAGTTTGGCGTTGGCGATGGCGATATGGCCTTGCAAGCCGCTGGTGGCGGCATGTTGATCCAACCATTTGTCGATGAGGCTGTCGACGCGGCTGACGAAGAAGCTGGCCACGGCGGCGATGCGGTCTATCGGCTGGCCGCGCCGCAAGCGCGTTGCCAGTCCGGCCAGATAGGCCTCGACCACGTCTTTGTAACGCTCGACCGAAAACAGCAGTGTGACGTTGACGTTCACGCCGTGCGCAATCAGGTGCTCGAAAGCCGTCACGCCTTCGCGGGTCGCGGGTACCTTAATCATCAGATTGGGGCGGTCGACACGCTCCCACAGACGCAAGGCTTCGGCCACCGTGCCGTCGCTGTCGTAGGCCAGGTCGGGAGAGACTTCGAGGCTGATCATACCGTCGTGGCCCTCGCTGGCATCATAAACCGGACGCAGCAGATCGGCACCGGCCTGGATGTCTTCGATGGCGACCGAGAAAAACGCGTCGCGGGCGTTGTGGGGGCCTTCCGCCAAGCGCGCCAAGCTGGCGTCGTAGTCGCGGCTGCCGTTGATGGCCTTCTCGAAAATGGTGGGATTGGAGGTCACGCCGCGGAGGCCGTCCTCGTCGATCTTGCGAGCCAGCTCGCCGGATTTGAGTAAACCGCGTTCGATGTTGTCGTACCAGGCGCTTTGTCCTAACTCCTGCAAGCGACGCAATGGGTTCATGGCCGGTTCTCCTTGTTGGCTGATGAGGGCGGTTGCCCCACAGACTTATCGGCCGCGCATCGCGGAGGATTAAAAGTTGGGACAGTGATGACAATATTCAGTTCAGCGTGCCGTTGGGGCCTTTAACCGCACTATGGCAGCGCTGGGTGTATGATGAAATAGGTAATGTCTTATTAACGGAGGGATCTGGCGATGTATATGAAGCACAAACAAAGCGGTTCCTTGGTGGAAGTGTTGGATGTTGCAGCGTTGAGCGATCCGTGCCGTGCCGCCGTGTCGGGGCGTTTTCATGCCGGTGAGGAGTTGCAGGAGCCGGCGGATTTCCCCAAGGGTGAGCTGGTTTTTCCCTCGGGTGAAGCACTCCCCCAGTGCTGGCGCGATGCAGACTACAAGAAGCACTAACGGCCACGATAGACGCGGCTTGTGACGGCATTAACGGAATATTATGAGAGGACGATACACACTGTATGTGGCTGATTAACTAAATTTACCGGCAGGAAGCCAGGTTATGTGGAAGTGCTGTCATGCGTAAACCTGATTCTCTGTTGCTGTTAGGGGCGATCGTAGGCCTGAGCGTGATCGCCACGACTCTAGCTCATGCCGACTCTGTGGGCTATGAGCAGGCGGCGGCAGCCGGTCTGCAGAAGCCGAGTCCTGGGTGCCTGGGTGCGGCGCCAGGTCCCGTCCCCTGTGCCTCTTCCTCCGTCCACGCTTATCATTACGCCGGTTTTAGCGAGCAAGTATCCAATGCAATGGAGGAATTGGACGGCGAGTTGTCTGCGCCACAGCTCCTGATGAGCATCAAGATCGGTCCATCCTGGCAATCAGACTGGCGCTTATTCAAGCATCATCGGGGTGTAAATTTGAACCTTGGCTTGGATTACCACGGTCCGATCATGAATTTGGATTTCGGCCGTTTGGATTTGAATATGGTGCTGGAGGACGGGGGCGACACCTTGGTGGAACCCCATTTTTTCCTGGGTATCGATGATCGCTGGTGAGCGCCTCACCAGGCCAGATGGACCAGCATCGCCGTGCCGAGTACCCCCAGCCCGAGGCTAAAACTACGCCGTAAGCGCGCTCCGGGTAAGCGTTTCAATAATAGACTGCCGACGATACTACCGACCGCGGCTACCAACCCAACGCCTAGGGTGAGTTGGGGCTCCATCGGCACGGCGCCGAGATAGAACATACCGGCGACGCTGGCATTGGCCGCGATCAGCACCAGTGAATGGGCCACCGCCGTGGGCATGTGAGCAATGCCCAGCGCGAGTAAGGTCGGCACCATCAAGAAACCGCTGCCCACCCCTAATACGCCGGTCAATAAACCCAGGGCGATGCCGGCCACGAAGGCCCAGCCACACCGACAAGTGGGTGTTCCCATCGGATTGTCCGCCACGCGCAAGCGCGTGCTCCAGGCCGCCACGGCTACTAGCAAGATGCCGAATAGTAGTTGTTGCAGGTCGTCCGCTATCCGCATGCCCAGCCAGGCGCCGCCCCAGGCGCCTAGCAATCCTCCGGCGAATAAGGAGGCCAACAGCAGCGGCTTCACGACCCGCCACGCCCGCTGCTGCACGGCGGCGACGAGGCTCACACCGGCCACGATGAACAGGCTCATGGCGACGGCTTCTTTAACTGGCAGCCCGGCGGCATAGATCAGCAGTGGCACGGCGAGCATGCCGCCGCCGGCTCCGAACAGGCCTAGCAGTAGGCCGATGAAGGGGGCCGCCAGCCATAGCAGCCACAGACTCATGCGGCGGGTGCCCGTCCGCAGCCCCGATTCGCGGGCAGGGCGATGTGCCTGCGCGTGGGATGGGGTAGCTGTGGCGCTTGCAGGTGACGGAGGCCGCCCTTGCGCACTAGATTCAGACGCGGATTGTGGTGTTTCTTCTGAGCAGAGGAAGACACGCTGCAAGCTCGATCATCACGTTCGGAAGAGACCTGGGTCGCGTTAGGCAGCGCGTCGAGTTGGTGGGTGAGGCAGTCATAGAGGGCGGCGGCATCGCCGCTTTGACAGTCGCTATGGCCGTAGGCGCGGATAGGCAAGGCCGCGCCGGTGGAGGCCTTGCCGGGCGTGTAGTAACTCAGGCAAGTGTCGGTATGTCTGGGCGTCTTGATGACAGTCAGTGCGAGATGGCCTAGCGTGAGACGATCACCCTCGCGCAACGAAAGATCTGCGCAATCCACTCGCGCCCGGGCGGGCTCGCCGGAGGTGCAACCCGTGGCCCTGCGCCATTTCCCGGCCGTCGATACATGGTTGGCATGGATGTGGGAGCCGGTGCCATAGCGCAACGTCAGCCCAAGTTCGCCGAGCAACGCCAAATCCCGCCCCCGCTGCTTGGCGACAGGGTCGATGAGGAGGGCCTCGCCGCTGTTCCGGTCACCGAGGAGATTGGTGTAGGTGGCGCTGCTCGTATCAAAGCGCTGACGAAAAATCACCCGGCGTCCCCAAACATCATCAGGCGCCGCGCTGGGTGGCATTACTGACCGCGCAGCCCGATTTGACGCCGGCCTTGGCGAGGATCTTTTCCATCAGGCACCAGCGCGTGAAGCCGGACTGCAAGAGGTTGGCGCCCACGAAGGCCGTGAACCACAACCAGGTGGGCGCTACCAACAAGTCGACCTGTTGGGTGACATGGGCCAGGATCAATGACAAGAGTATGAAGCTTCCGGCGATGATACGGATCAAGCGTTCGCTGTTCATAGCGTACTCCTTTTTGAGGGGGGATCTTCGCCGGGACAAGCGGCGCCGGTCGGGCTGCAATAGATGGATTTGAGCGTCTCAGTCAGGCGCGCAAAGGCGGGATCGGCCAGGCGGTAAGTGACTTGTTGGCTATGTCGCTCGCAGGTCAATAAACCCATCAGCCGCATCTTGGCCAGATGCTGTGACAGGTTGGACTGCACGGCGCCCGTGGCCGCTTGCAGTTCCGACACGGTCATGGGGCGCTCACTCAGGTGGCACAGGACCGCCAGCCTGAGTTCATGGGCCACCGCCCGTAGCGCGCGGGTGGCTTCGTGAATTTTCTCTTGGGGAAATCCAGTCATGCATATAGAATATGAGCACATTCTAATATTGTCAACAGTCTTGTGAGTCGGTGAGGTCCTGGAATGCTTCAGTCGTGATCGTGGCGGCCTGGCAAGGGGGGCTTGCCGCGGTTCAGCCAGCGCTCCAGGGCGCGATCGACCCACCCCCAGAACGTTTCCAGACCGCGGCGATACCACGGTCGGTGCGGCCAGGTTTGCCAGGATAGCTCCGCGCACTGCGCGAAATCCTGCTCCAGCATGCGACGCGCCGCCGCCGCCGTGGTCGCCGAATCGATTTCCTGATTGGCTTCCAGGTTCCAACGCAAGGTCCAGCGGTCGATGTTACTCGAGCCGATGCTCGACCAGTCGTCGCACAGCAACATCTTGCTATGGGTGAAGCGGGGTTGATACTCAAATATGCGCACCCCCTGTCGCAACAGCCCGGCATAGAAACGGCGTCCAGCGTGGCGCACCGCCGGGTGATCGGTGTGCGGTCCAGGCAACAGCAGACGCACATCCACACCGCGCCACGCCGCGCGGCGTAGGGCGCGCCGCAATTTCAGTGGCGGTACGAAATAGGCTGTGGCTAACCACACCCGATGTTGGGCGTTACGCACGCGGTTGAGCGCATTGCGGGAAATGTCGCGTTGCTGCATGCCATGGTTATGGCTGACCCGCCCCCATTCCTTGCCTTGCGCCAGAGTGGCGATAGGCGCGAGCGCAATGGCTCGTCCGGTGCCGCGTTCCCAGGCGGCGCTAAACAGGGCCTGCCAATCGCTGACCACCGGGCCGGTGATACGCACCATGGTTTCGCGCCAGGCCGGCCTGGCGTCGGCGGGTGCGAATTGATCGGCCAGGCCGGCACCGCCGGTGTAGGCGATACGTCCGTCCACCACCAGCAATTTGCGATGATCGCGCATAAAGTTACGTCGCCATTGAGCGTAGCCCAAGGGATTGTAGAAATGCACTGCCACGCCTCCGAGCTCGAGGCGCATGCGATCTTCGCGGCGCAGACCGCGGGCGCCGAAGTCATCGAGTATCAAATAGACTGCCGCACCGCGTGCGGCGGCGGCGCACAAGGCGGTGATAAAACGGTCCGCCACGCTGCCGGTTTCGACTAGATACATTTCCAGCAGAATAAGCTGGCGAGCCGCGGCGATGTCAGCGAGCATGGCGGGAAAGAATTGTTCGCCGTCGCGTAAGAGTTCGAAGTGATTGCCTTCGCGCCAGGAGAAGACCGGAGGATGATTACGCAAAGTGGGCATGGAGGGTGCCGTGGCGTCGTAGTGATCGCTAGTCTAGCAAGCGTGTTGGACAAATGGTTAATGATGCCGGTTTCGGACGGCGTGGTCCGCGACGCTGGGTGAGGCTTGCAGTGAGTCCATCGGTGCAGCCCTCGCGCGCTTTAGCTTGGGACCTGCAGCGGGTATGATGCGCGCAGCATGGATCAATGACTGCCGCACTCGTGAGTGCGGTGCGACCGACAGGATAGTTGCGTGCTTCGTATCATCAAGGCTTTTTGGGATATTTGCTTGTTTCGCGCCGGGCCGCAGGATTTGCCCACTTCCTCGCTGTTGATGGCGGTGGCGCTGTTCGGCTATGGCGCAGCCAGCTTGTTGATCGCCTTCGCCCAGTTTCCACCTGAACGCGTATTTGCGGCGGTCGCTCTCGACATCGTGCTGCTGTTGATGCTGGCCTGGGCGGTGTTATGGGTGCGCTCGTTCATGGAGCGGTTCACGCAAACGCTTACCGCCTTGGCGGGCGTCGGCGCCTTGATGGGCTTTATTGCCTGGCCGTTGGCGGTCTGGCAGGCCGATGCCGTGGCGCAGGGGCCGGAGACGGCCGGTGTGCCGTCCCTGATAGTGCTGGCGTGGCTGGCGTGGCACATCGCCGTGGTGGGGCATGTTTTGCGTCACGCCCTCTCGACCATGATGTCGGTGGGGGCGACTCTGGCCGTGGTGTATGTCTACGTCGGTATTCGCCTGACGTCGATCCTGTTTGGGCCGTTGGGCTGAGCATGCGCATACATATCCTGGGCATTTGCGGCACTTTCATGGGCGGCCTCGCCCTGCTGGCGCGGGAAATGGGCTACGAGGTCAGCGGCTCGGATGCCAATGTCTATCCGCCCATGAGCACGCAACTCGAAGCGCATGGCATCACCTTGAACGTCGGCTACGACCCCGCGCCGCTCGATCCCGCGCCGGATTGGGTGGTCATCGGCAATGCGCTCTCGCGCGGCAATCCGGCGGTGGAGTACGTGTTGAATCGCGGCTTGCCCTATATTTCCGGCCCCGCTTTCCTCAGCGATTATGTGCTGCGCGAGCGCTGGGTGCTGGCGGTGGCCGGTACCCACGGCAAGACCACGACCAGCGCCATGTTGGCGTGGATACTGGAATATGCCGGCCTGTCTCCGGGCTTTCTCATCGGCGGCGTGCCGCGCAACTTCGGCGTCTCGGCGCGCTTAGGCCAGGCGCCGTTTTTTGTCGTCGAAGCCGACGAATACGACAGCGCTTTCTTCGATAAACGTTCCAAGTTCGTGCACTACCGACCGCGCACCGTAATCTTGAATAACCTTGAATTCGATCACGCCGATATTTTTCCCGATCTGGCTGCCATCCAGCGCCAATTTCATCATTTCGTGCGAACTGTGCCCGGCGAAGGTTTGCTGGTGGTGCCTGACGGGGATGCGGCCCTGGAAGCGGTGCTGGCGCAAGGTTGCTGGACGCCGCTGGAACGCTTTGCGGTGGACACAGCGCCGCTTGGTGATAATCAATCGATGGTCGGTGACAAGCAACGCGAGGGCCGCTCATGGACGCTGGGCGAGGCGGCGGACGACGGCCATCGTTTCGAGGTGCGATGGGCCGGTCAGGCGGTCGGGACGGTGGAGTGGGACTTGTTTGGTGCACACAATGTGCACAACGGCCTGGCCGCCATCGCCGCCGCGCGCCACGCCGGGGTGCCGCCCGCGGTGGCGGTCGAGGCCTTGGGCGACTTTCAAAACGTCAAACGCCGCATGGAAGTGCGCGGTACGGTGGGGGGGGTGACCGTGTACGACGATTTCGCCCATCATCCCACCGCCATTGCTACCACCTTGGCGGGGTTGCGCCGCCGCGTGGGCGCGGCGACGCGCATCATCGCGGTGTTGGAGCCGCGCTCCAACACCATGCGCCTGGGTGTGCATCGCGACGAGTTGGCGCCGTCATTAGCGGGAGCCGATGAGGTCTATCTCTACCGGCCGTCGGACATCCATTGGGATTTGCAGGAAGTGATCGCTGCCACCGGTGTCCCTACCTGGGTGCATGCGGACATACCCGCCATCGTGCGCGCCGTGGTCGACCTTGCGCGCCCCGGTGATCACGTGTTAATCATGAGCAACGGTGGGTTCGGGGGAATCCACGCCCAGCTGCTCGAGGCCCTTGCACAACGTGAGTCGTAACGCCATTGCCCTGGCCATGACGGGCGCCTCCGGCGCGGTCTATGGTTTGCGTTTGCTCGAATGTCTGCTCGGCGCCGGACAGCAGGTGTATTTGATGCTCTCAGGACCGGGGCAAGTGGTGATCGGCATGGAGACCGATCTTAAACTACCGGGGCGCAGCGCCGAGCAAGAGGAATATCTAGGCGCGCTGTATGGCGCCCAAGGGGGTCAATTGCGCGTCTTCGGCCGTGAACAATGGACCGCGCCGGTGGCCAGCGGCTCCAGCGCACCGCGCGCCATGGTGGTGTGTCCTTGCACCAGTGGCACCTTGTCATCCATCGCCCACGGCGGCAGCGACGATCTCTTGGAGCGCGCCGCCGACGTGGTGCTCAAGGAAGGCCGCAAGCTCATCATCGTGCATCGCGAAATGCCGCTATCGGTGATTCATTTGGAGAACATGCTCAAGCTGGCGCGCATGGGTGTGACCCTAATGCCCGCCAATCCCGGTTTCTATCATCGGCCCGCCGCCATTACTGATTTGGTGGATTTCGTGGTGGCGCGCATCCTCGATCAATTGGACGTGGAGCACACTCTTGTGCCCCGCTGGGGGTGAGTCGTGAACCGAAGGTCGTCGCCAGCCATGGAAAAGCGACGAATACCGCTGTTTCCGTTGCATACCGTACTGTTTCCGGGCGGCGTGTTGCCGCTGCGAGTATTCGAGCCGCGTTACCTGGACATGATCAGCGCCTGTATGCGCGAGGGCAGTCGCTTCGGTGTGTGCTTGATCCGCCAGGGTAAGGAAGTCGGTGAGGCCGCTCTGCCCTACCACATCGGCACCGAAGTGAGCATCACCGACTGGCAGTTGCGCGAGGATGGTTTTCTAGGCATTACCGTGCGCGGTGAGCGACGCTATCGCATCTTGAGCACTGAGGTTGGGGCCTGTCAGTTGCTGCACGCGGAAGTGGAATCCCTGGCCGATGAGCCGGCATTGCCGTTGCCGCGGCAGTTCCGGGCGGGCGTGGAAGTGTTGCAGGCGATGATCGCCGAGGTGGGCGGGCACTATGCTCACGCAGCGACGCATTACGACGACGCGACTTGGGTCAGCGGTCGGTTGGCCGAATTACTGCCCATTGGCCTGGAGCAAAAGCAACACTTGCTGCACTTGGACGATCCCGTCGAGCGCTTGGAGCGCTTATGTGCGATGTGGGATTGTTTGTGCGGCGAAGAGTGACATTGAGCGGGCGCTTGTATGACGCCTCTCGTGGATATTGGGCAAGGCCGAATATCCACTGCCGCCAGTAATCGCGGTTAACACGCCCGCGTATTGGTAGCTTGCGCCCGTCAAACAAGAACGCCACAGGGTGTCGATCGCGGGTTATGCCGCGGGTTATGCCGCGGGTTATGCCGCGGGTTATGCCGCGGGTTATGCAGGAGCGCTAACTTAGCACCGACGCGATCATTAATACGCCCACCCATAATGCCCCCGCGCTCAATAGCAGCACCGCCGCCGCGGCGCAGTCCTTCACCAGTTTGATGCGCGGGTGTTGCTCAGGATGCAAATGATCGGCCAAATGCTCCAGCGCGGTGTTGATCAGTTCCGCCGCCAGCACCAGCGTCACCATGGCGCCGACCAGCGCCCACCAGATTAGCGCGGGCTGCAAAATTACCAGCACGGGAATCACTGCCACGCCCGCCCACACTTGCAGCCGTAGGCTATGTTCGCTGCGCCAAGCGCTGCGCATGCCATTCCAGGCGTAACGCAGGCGCTGGCGGAAGGCGCTGTTTTTCATGGTCTGTCTCCCGGGCGGATCAAAATGACGGAGGTTAAGGAGTCGCTGGGCAAACGCTTCACCCGCCGCCATTCCCAGTCGTTTTGGCCGGCCAGCGAGTCTTCCAAAACGGAGAGGTTCTCGGCGCCGGTGACGGGCGTGGTGATCCAGGGGATGAGCTGTTGGCTGTGCACTGCGGTGACCGTGCCCAGCCACAGCGGAAGCTGTTGTGGACTAATGACATGATCTGCGTTCCACAAGCGTAGAGACCAGAATCGTTCATCGTCGGGAGTCGGGCGCACCAGTAAGAGATATTCATGACGGCCGTGGTGTACTTGCGGCAGGAGCGGCAGTTCCACCACCGGGGGCTCCGGCCGCAGCCATTGTAAGGCGCTGGCGGGAGTGAGAGGCGGTGGTGCGTGCCAACCTTGCTGCTCCAGCCAGGGGCGTATATCAGCCAGCTCCCCTGCCCATTGCACGCTGAGAGTTTGTTCGCGCTCGCCTTCCAAGTCCAGGCGATGGGACGGCAGCGTGCGCCAGTCGGTGTGCCACCAGGCGGCGGCGGACAAGGTGGTGAGCGGATAACGCGGTTGGTAATGAGCGAGTTCGGCATCATAGCGGGTGATGAGATGCAGCGTGCCGGCGAGGATCATCGCGCCGACGGTGATCAGGGTGAGTCCAGCGCTGGGTAGTGGCATGGCGGCATGGCGGCGATAGGCACCGCCTAGCACCGTCACCCATAGTAATGACAACATCAAGCCGGCCGTCATGTGCGAAAACCATTCGCCTCCCAGATACCAACGCGACATAGCCACCGCGACGATCAGCGAGCCCGCCAGCGAGTAGGGCAACCAGCGGTGAGTGGCCCGCAGGCCGGCGGCGACTAAGACAGCCAGCAAGCCGAATTGCGCGGTGCTCCAGGGCACGTGGGCGAAATTCCAGGTTGGTCCGCCGAGTCCGTGTAGGGGTGTGGCGGCGCCTTGTTGTAGCACCCAGGCCAACGCCCAGGCAAAGCCGGTGGCACCCAGCCAGTGCAGTAGTGCCAGCCAGCGCCGTCGCCCTGCCAACCACAGTGCCAGCGTGCCCGTAAGCACACCCAGCACCGCCGGATCGCCCAGCCCGGTGATCAGCACCATCGCCTTGTCTGCCCACGGTGCGCGCAGGCCTTCCATAAGATTAGCCAACGCCAGGTCGGTGTGTGTCAGCGTTTCGCCGCTGAGGGCATATCCCAGGGTAATGAGTCCCCAGGCCATCAGTAACAACAGAATTGCCAGTGGCAACAGGGCGCGGGTTTCCGAACGTTCGGGATTCAAGACCGCCGCCACCGGCTGGCCGATGACGCGATGTCCTCCCGCCCAGGCCAAGAGGCGGTCGATGAGATCATCGGTGCGCGGTTGCAGATAGCGAGCGATGCGATACACCAGCCAGGCGGTGAACCAGAGCGCCGCCATGACGCCGACCAGCAACACCACCAAACGGGTGGCGACTTGAGAGGCTAGCCCGAGAGAAGCGCCCACCACCACGCCGGGCAGAATATAGGCCGGCGCCCAGAGGAGTGCCGAGGCGACGTTCACCAGCACGAACCTCAGCGGTGACATGCCCAGCATGCCGGCGACGGCGGGAACAATCGGTCTTACGGGGCCGACAAAGCGGCCAAAAGCAATGCTCTTGCCGCCGTGCTTGAAGAAGAAAGACTCACCTCGGCTCATCAGCTTTGGGTAGTTGCGGAACGGCCATAGTTCACGCAGGCGTTGTTTGTAATGGTAACCGAGCCAGAAGCTCACTCCGTCGCCGAGCACCGCGCCGGCGACGGCCCACGCGAGGATGGGCCATAAGGCGAGCTCACCTCCGGCCACCAATGCGCCGGCGCCAAACAGTAACAGCGCCCCGGGAACGAACAAGCCCACCACCGCCAGCGATTCACCGCAGGCAATGACAAATACCATCACGCCGGCCCAGGTGGGGTGGGCGGCGATCCAGTCGAGCAAGGGTTGTAGCGTGGTGAGATCCATCGAGCGGAATTATACGGGCCGGCACGGGCAAAAGTGGGTGCTGTGTTATGCTGACTTATGCGGTAGGCGCTGTCCAATCATAGGGGGTGGGGCATGATGATCGGTGAAATATGCACACGCGATGTGGTGATGATCGCCAAGGATGCCGCGGTTGTCGAGGCGGCATGTCTGATGCGCCAACATCATGTGGGCGCTGTGCTCGTGACGGTAGTGCGGGAGGGCTTGGCGGTCCCCGTCGGTATCCTCACGGATCGCGACTTGGTGGTCGAAGTGCTGGCTCGGGATGTTGACCCTCAAACAGTGACGGTAGGCGACATAATGAGCGCGGAGCTACTCACTGCGGGCGCTGCGGATAGTCTTTGGGATACGCTCCAAAGGATGCGTCAATACGGCGCTCGGCGTGTTCCCGTGGTGGATGCAGGCGGCGGTTTGCAGGGTATTGTCACTATGGACGACGTATTGGAACTGCTGGCCGAGGAACTGAATGTGCTCGCGCGCTTGATTTCGCATGAGCGACATCGGGAGGAGGCGCAGCGGCCGTAGACCCTTGCGACGCGCGACTTGGCATGAGCAAAGATCTGTACGCCGAGAATAAGATCCTGCGTCGTCGCTTGGACGACTATCTGGCGCAGGCACACAAGAACGAGGCCAAGCTGCGCCGTTTTCAGGCCCATGAGTTGAAGCTCATCGGCCTCAATTCTCTGATCGAACTTATTCAGGCGGTGCTTTATCCCGAGCCGTCGATGTTTAACTGGGACGTTGTGACCCTGCTGCTGTTAGATCCGGAGTACGAACTGCGGCGCATCCTTGAGGAGGATGGCGTAGTGTTGCAGGATCATCCTTGCTTGATGTTCGCCGCTCATCCCGACGATTTGGATTCGCTGTTTCCCTTCTCGCTGTTTCCACTGTTAGGACCTTACAAGGCTCGCCACCACAGCGCATTGTACACGGGCGCGCACCGCGCCCCCGACAGTGTGGCCTTATTGCCCTTAGTGCGGCATGGCAAGCTGATAGGCAGTCTTAACATCGGGGCGCACAATGTGGAGCGCTTCGTCAAAGGCGTGCGCACCGATTTTCTCGAGCACCTGGCGGCGGTGGTGGCCATCTGTATCGAGAACGCCGCCAACTTGGAACGGCTCAAGCGGCAGGGTTTGACCGACACCCTCACCGCCATCAACAACCGCCGTTTCTTCGATCAGCGCTTGAAGGAAGAGTTGGAGCGGGCCGCCCGCGACGGCGCGGCGCTCACCTGCTTGTTGCTAGATGTGGATCACTTCAAACGCGTGAACGATACCTATGGTCACCAAACCGGTGATCATGTGTTGCGCGAAGTGGCGGCGCTGATCCGCGCCCAGTTGCGCGGTAGTGATGTGTTGTCACGTTATGGTGGCGAGGAGTTTGCGGCCTTGCTGGCCCGCACGGGTCTCAATGAGGCGGGAGAGGTCGCCGAACGAATTCGCGCCAATGTGGCGGGACATCAGTTCGTTGATGCCGAGGGTCAAGCTTTTCAAGTCACTATCTCTATCGGCTTGGCGGCTTATCATCCCGAGCAGCGCAGCGGCGCCGGGCGCATGGACGGCGAGATGTTGGTGGGACATGCAGACCGCGCCTTGTATGAGGCCAAGTCGGCCGGGCGTAACAAAGTGGTGAGCGCCGGCGAGATCGATCTCGACGCGGATCGCGCGCAATGGTATTGAAGGTCTAGTCGAACTTGTCTAGATATTTGCGCAACGCCATGAACAACAGCATGTTGTTTTCCATCTCGCGGCGGTTGAATTCCAGGCCCAGGCGATAGTTTTCCGTGGCACCAGACTCGCCCAGTGTTTGCGTGCTGCGTTGCCACCATGCCACGCGTGCCCGCACGGTGACTTCGATGTCGCGCGCCATGTAGCGGATGGATACCGCTGTATCGGGCGGCAAGGCTTGGTTCAAAAACACGCCCATGCCCGAGATGGAAAGATCATGCACTTGGGTTAGGCGGTGTTCGTGATCATAAGCGGTGAGCAGGAATTCGCCCTGAACAGCTGCCATGCGGATGATATGGCGCGGGTGGCGACGGTGTTCTTCGGACATAGGTTGTTTTCCCTCCCGTTACAGCTGGGAAGGTTATCGGCACGGATCGGTGCTCGCTTGACGGCTAGTTTTGTCCGAACGGATCGATAAATTCGCGTAGCGCCAGAAACAGTATGGAACTGTTTTTCATGTCGTGGGGGTCGAAAAGAACACCCAGGCGGTAGCTGTCTTCATTGCCGTTGGGCTCGCACCACATTACCGTGCCTTGCACCTGTACTTGGCAGTCCTCTTGCTCGAAGCCGAGTCGTACCGGTGTGGTGGGCGTCAACGCCACCGAGAGTTCGATGCCGGCGCCGGAAACGGATACATCGTGCACGGCTTCGAAGGGGTAGGATCGGGGTCCCACTTCCACGTAGAAACAGGGCTCGTCGGTGGGTGGTACGACCGCCTTACGTTCGTATTCCCGGTTTTCCCTCAGCATGACGGCCTCCCTCGTGAAGCATGCCTGAGTCCATGAGGATAGGCTCATTATAGTCATTCGGAAAGTGAATTGTGCCTTTTCGCCGCTTTATCGTCCGGCGCTTGATCATTAGCCGTGGCGGGTACGCAGGTGGTTACGCAGCGAGGTGGGGTCGGTAGGCGGTGCGGCGGCGACGGGCCAAGCACAATTGGAGAGCCAAGCGCTCAATTCGTGGGCAGGCAGGGGGCGATTTATGTGATACCCCTGAGCGGTGTCGCAGCCCAATGATTTGAGTGCAGACATGATTTCTTTGTTTTCCACACCTTCGGCCACCACCTGACAACCCATGTTATGGCCCAGGTCTATCGTGGAGCGGACGATGACGGCATCGTTTTCGTCGCTTTGCATTTCCATGACGAAAGAGCGATCGATCTTGATCTGCGATACCGGCAGCTTCTTGAGGTACATCAGAGAGGAATACCCGGTGCCGAAGTCGTCGATGGAGATATGCACCCCCATCGCATGCAGGCGATTCAACACTTTTAAGGCGTGCTCGGGGTTGGTCATGATGGCCGTTTCGGTGATTTCCAGCGTGAGTTGCTCCGCCGGGACCGCCCATTTGGCCAGTAAGCCACCCACTTTGATGGGCAGGCTGAGATCGTGCAGGCTGCGCGCCGAAATATTGACTGCCATGCCCAGGTGGTAGCCGAGTTGGCGCCAGGCGCGACATTGCAGCAAGGCCTCGTCGAGCACCCAAAACGTGAGGTGTTGGATAAGGTCGCTCTGCTCGGCTGGAGGGATGAATTCCATGGGTGGAACGAAGCCGTGCTCGGGATGATTCCAACGCAGCAGCGCTTCCACTGATACCGTGCATTCGTTGTGTAAATCCACCTTGGGTTGGTAATAGAGCAACAATTGGCGTTGATCTACGGCGTTACGCAACTCCCCCATAAGGCGCAAACGTCGCGTGCTGTAGGGGTCGAATTCCGCGCGATAAATGATCGGACTCGTCTTGCGTTGCTTGGCCCGATACATGGCGATTTCGGCGCGCTGGGTAAGCGTATTGGCATCGTTGCCATGCTCAGGCAAAAGCGCGATACCCAGGCTACCGGCTACGTCGACGTCAATATCGTTCAAAGAAAACACATCGCTCAGCGCCTGCAAAATATCGCGCGCCACGGCTATGGCCTGATCTTCGTTGCGGCCGATTAACAGAACGGCGAATTCATCACCGCCCAGGCGGGCGATGAGCTCGGCACTAGGTGCTGCTTGCTCAATGCGCCGCGCTACCTGCTCTAGCAGTTCATCGCCAACGTGGTGGCCGAGAGTGTCATTGACTTCCTTGAAGCGGTCCAAATCCATGACCAGCAAAGCCAGGTGCGCTTCGTTGCGCCCCTTCAAATACTCGTTGATCCACTTATGTAGTTGATTGCGATTGGCTAAACCGGTGATGGTGTCATGCATGGCCTGATGCAGCATGGCAGCATTTTTCTGGTCCAAGCGCCGGGCGATGCTGGCGGATAAGAACAGCGCGCCTCCTATCGCGATTAAAATGATGATCGTGGCGGTGAGGAGGAGCCGCCAGCCGAGCGTGCTCATCAGCGATTTAACCGTATCACCCTGGTAATTCACGATGAGTAGCGTGTACGGCGTCCCTGGTATAGGAGCTGTCGCCCATAACAGGCTGTCGTGCCCCTGAGTGTCATAGCCGTAGTGGCTCTGGTCGGCCAACATCTCGTGCAGCGGGAGCGAATGGCCCAAGGTGCCAAACAATTTCTCAAAGGGTGTGCCTGCAATGACGGCTCCCTGATTGTTCAGTACCGTGACAGCGTAATGCGCATCTTTGCTCATCCACAATGCCTGGCCGATGCGATCCAAATGGGGCGGGGTACCGGCAGTGAGGGCAATTTTGGCGGCTTGGTCTTGGGCGATATGACGTAGCAGTTCCGCCTGCTTGGTGGCGCCGGCATCGAGAGCGATGGTGTAGCTCACTGCGCCGAACAGCGCCAGTACCGCAACGGTTACGGCGCTGAATGCGATCAGTAGACGCTTTCTTATATCCATATTTTACCTAACCAATCATTCCGGCTCCGTGCGACGCGAGCCGGTTCTAACCCGCTACTCGCTTCACGACTGCGCTAAGGCTCATCGGCGCCTTTCACCTGGTTGCGGGGTGACGGTAAATTCCTTATCGACCCGCGCTGG
>CALZJG010000050.1 GCA_945787555.1 uncultured Chromatiaceae bacterium
CTCCGGATCCACCACCAACGCCGCGCGCGTATCCTCGCAGCCGATGACATAGGACAAACAAGCGCCACTGCGGATTTGTTCGAAGATCATGTTCGAGTTCCTCAACCTGAAGATTGCGCCAGTGCTGCAAGTATAGCTGTATGGGCATGAATCAGCCCACACCCTAGGCGCCTTCGTTGCCATGCACACCCGAATTCGATAACTTATTCTCTTTACGTAAGAAATCGCCTATGTGTCAGTAATCACGCAAACAGAATATGCTGACCGGAGGGTCGGTTGATTAGCGGTAATGCCAATATGGAACAACGGCATTGAAGACAACGAAATATTTCCAAGCTACTAGGATCAGGCCGGATCGCGAAACGATCAAGGATGAGTGGATTGCATATGTCATCCGGTTTCCTATAAGAGAGCATATACAGGCCGATGGCCGAATACGGCGATCGGCTAGCATTGACGATGAGGAGGGTCGCTACCTCCGGGTAATCTTGTTACCGGATGGGGAAACCGTACACAACACGTTTTTTGATAGAGGGTACAAACCATGAAAGTCAGCTACTTTAAAGAAACTGACACACTGTACATCGAGTTCCGCGACAGTGGCATAGCGGAATCCAAAGACCTGGATGAGAACACTATCCTTGATGTCGATGCACAGGGCAATGTCTGTGCAATTACATTCGAGCATGCAAGCCAGCGAACTGACGTAAGCCATCTTATTGTTGAAGGCATTGCGGCATAGCGATCCCATCCATCTGACGCTAAGAAAGCGTGGCTGATGGGCGGCGTCAGCCACCACCAACTGACGACCGGGGGGACATGGGCAAAGCAGCACCGTGGCTCACTTTTTCTGCAGCGATGATCACACTCGCGGCCAACATCGTCATCTCGTATCTCGATCGACGAGGAACACGAAGGGAAGATCTGTTGGATCACCGCCGCACTGCGCTCTTCACCGCGGTGAAGGTTATCGATCACGTGCACCCGAATGAATCATTTAACGAAGAGCCTGCGGTGCAGCCGCACTCGTGGGACATTCAGCTGGCGCGAGACGCAATGAACGGCATACTCATCTATTGGGAAGAATCCCAGAAAACACTGCATACCTTCAAGCGCGCACTGGGTCTCCACCATCCGAAAACAGAAAGGCCGCCAGGCATGGTCGTCGCTTCACTGGATCAGTTCAGGAACGAGGTCGCACAGGAACCAGGGCTTGGGTACCTGTAGCGAGGCGACCCGAAAATTGTGTGGCTCAGCACAGTGTCTGGAGGAAAGAGCCGCAACGTCTAACAAAACGTTGAGACTCTCTAGGGCCGCTAGACAAATCGATGCGCGCGGCGCCGCCGATCAGCCGCGTAGGTCAGGTTGCCGCGCAAGCGGCTTGCCTGACATCTACACCGCGACGACTGCAAGGAGAAATCTAGCGCAACGTGCCATAGTGGCCAGCGGACCTACGGAACACCGTGCCACGCCATGATTTCTCCTTGCAGTCGAAATGATAAGTACCGAAGGGCAGAATGCCCTGCGGGCTTCCGCCCTACCACCCTAATCCCCAAGCTTGGGTGTACGCCCATACCCCTCACCCTACCCCTCTCCCGCCCGCGGGAGAGGGAACTAGGAATACTCAGCTAGTCCTTCGCTCCCATCACCAGCGCGCGTTGACGACTCGCCTCGGCCTGCGCCGTGACTTGCGAGGCGTTCCACTCAGGAGAGCTTTCCGGCCAGCCTTGCGTGTGCCGCATCACCAATTCGGCCAAGGCCTCGATGTGATCGGGACGATCGTTGAGCGCCGGGATGTAATGCAGCTTCTTGCCGCCGGCTTCGAGGAAGATTTCCTTGTTCTGCATGGCGATCTCTTCCAGTGTTTCCAGGCAATCGGCGGAAAAGCCGGGACAGACGACGTCCACGTGGTCAACGCTTTCCTTGGCCCACAGCGCGAGCGTCTTGTCGGTGTAGGGCTTGAGCCATTCCTCGCGGCCAAAGCGCGATTGAAAGGATATATGCCAGCGCTCCTGGGGCAGCTGCAGCGCGGTGGCGATAAGACGCGCGGTCTTCTGACACTGGCAGTGATAGGGGTCGCCGGCCAGTAGGGTACGCTTGGGCATGCCGTGAAAGGAGAACAATAAACGCTGTCCCTCGCCGTTGCGTTGCCAATGGTCGCGGATGCTGTTGGCGGCAGCGGTGATATAAGCGGGATAATCGTGATACTGCGCGGCGAAACGCAGCTCGGGTAGTCGGCGCCAGGTCTTCAATTCATTGGCGACGGCATCGAAGGTCGAAGCAGTAGTGGCCGCCGAATATTGCGGATAGAGCGGCAGCACCAGGATACGCTCGGCATGCGCCTCGCGCAGTTGCTGTAAGCCGGCGGCAATGGAGGGATTACCGTAACGCATCGCCATCGCCACTTTGACCGGCCCATCGATACGCGATTGCAGCGCGCGCTGCAAGGCCTCGGCCTGGCGCTGGGTGATGGCGACGAGCGGCGAACCGTCGTCGGTCCATACTTTTTGGTAAGCATGGGCGGAACGTTTGGGGCGCGTGCGCAACACCGCGCCGTGCAGAATCAGCCACCACGCCGCGCGCGGGATTTCCACCACCCGCGGGTCCCAGAGAAATTCCGCCAAATAACGCCGCACCGCCTCGGTGGTGGGCGCGTCCGGAGAGCCCAGATTGGTGACCAGCACGCCCAGAATAGATGGCGTGCCGTGACGATAGTCGCCGTCGTGGTGTTTTTTCATGATGCGAAATCCGCTGATCGTTACTGTTGCTGTTACACAAGCGGCCAAGTATAGCGAAGGACGGCGCACCCGCCCAGGTTACACGGCCAGCGCCCGCCGTGCCCACGCCACCAATCGCTCTCCGTCTTCCAGTATCTCAGCAGGCACTTCGTAATAGGCGGGCAGGCGTTGGCGCGGCGTGGGCTGAAACGCCCCCATGCCGAGCTCGAGATACTCCCCGCGGCTCTCGATATCGGTCTTGAATAAACGGCCGCGATGGACGATGGCGAAGAAATTTTCGTGATGATAGATCCCGTGGCCGCCGAACATGGCGCGGGCACGCACACCTTCCAACGCACTCAATTGTTCGAGCACATAAGCGAGAAAACTGCCGTCACTGGCGCGCCGACCCATCGCTCAACGCCGCAAGGGCGCGACGCGACCGCAGTCGCGATAGGTACGGTAGTCTTCGAGTATCAGCGCATGATCGAAGGCCAGCGGCGCAGGCCAGGCAGCGAGATCGAACAACTCCAAGTGTTGGGCGTCATCGCGCGCCTCGGGCGTGCCGCGCGCTTCCGCCACGTACACAGCGCTGACCGTGTGGCCGCGGGCATCACGCGCGGGATGGGAATAACAACCCAACAAGGCGATGAGTGTGACGCGCAAGCCGGTCTCCTCCTCGGCCTCGCGGATGGCGGCGTGCTCCAAGGATTCACCGACATCGACGAAACCGCCCGGAATGGCCCAACCCGGCGGCGCATATCTGCGCTCGATGAGCACGATGGGACGCTGCGGGCGATCGACCATTTCGATGATAATATCCGCCGTCAGCAACGGCGTGACGCGTTTGGTCATATATCCTCCATGACACTCTGCAATAATCGTGGCGGCCGATCCTCACTCCCTCTAGGGCGTAGACGTGGAGTTACTCAACATCTCCCCCATCAACGTAGAGTTTCCTTAGGGGTAAGTGAGCGGTCCACCGGGGCCGAGCGGTAGACCCAGCCACAGCCACAAGATCAACAACACACACCAAGTCGCGGTGAACACCAGCGAGTAGGGCAACATCATCGCCACCAAGGTACCGATACCGGCCTTGGGCGCGTAGCGCTGCATGAAGGCGAGGATGATGATCAGGTAAGGATTGAGCGGTGCGATGACATTGCTCACCGAGTCACCGACACGGTAGGCCGCTTGGGTGAGCTCGGGGCTGATGCCCACTTGCATGAACATGGGTACGAACACCGGCGCGAAGAAGGCATATTTGGCCGAGGCCGAACCGATGAACAGATTGGCCAAACCCACCACCAGCACGAATGCGATGATCAACAGGGTCGAGGGCAACGCCAACTCCGCAAGAAAAGCGCCGCCGCTGATCGCCAACATCTCACCGAGACGCGAATACTTGAAATACTCGATGAACTGCGCGGCGAAAAACGCCAGCACGATGTATGGCCCCAGTGCGGCCATCGTCTCACCCAATACGCGCGCCACGTCCTTGTCGTTGCGCAGCGTACCGGCGGCCAGGCCATAGGCCACCCCCGGCACCAGAAACAGCACGAACAACAGCGGCACCGTGGCTTCCACCCAGCGCGGAAAACGCGCGCCCTGGCCATGCAGCGGCGCGCCGGGCACATAGACCAATACCAACACGGTGATGAGCGCCAACAATGCCGCCAGACCCGCGACGATCAAGCCACGCCGTTGTCGCGGATCGAGCCCATCGTGCTCCGACGCCGTGGTTGGCGCCGTGTCGTCATCACGACCGACCAGGCTCGGTTCCACCCAGCGCGCCGTCACCCACCAGCCGGCGAGCGTGAGTAGCAACGTGGAAGCGATCATGAACCACCAATTGGCGGTCACCGCCACGGCGTAATCGCCCACCAACACGCGCGCGCCCGCCTCGGTGAATCCGGCCAACAAGGGATCGACAGCGGTGATGAAGAAATTCGCGCTAAAACCGGCGGAGACGCCAGCGAACGCCGCAGCAATGCCGGCGAGCGGCGGCCGACCCAAGGCGTAATACAACGCGGCGGCCAGCGGCGGCAACACCACATAACCGGCATCCAAGGCCAGCGAAGACATGACGCCGAGCAACACCACCGCGGGCGTCAACAGTCCTTGCGGCGCGGCGCGCATCACACGGGTAAGTAGGGCGCCGATCAAACCGCTGCGTTCCGCCACACCGATGCCCAACATGCCCACCAATACCAAACCCAACGGCGGGAAAGACATGAAGTTCTGCACCATGTGACTGATCGCCCACCACAAGCCATCGGCATCGAGCAGACTGGTCGCGCGCACGGTTTCACCCACCGCGCCTGCGGGACCGGTGACGGTCTTGGTAACCGACCACTGCAAACTCACCGCAAGTTGCGACAACAGCATGACCAGCAACGCACCCACCACGAACAAAGTCGCGGGATGCGGCAGGCGATTGCCAGCGCGTTCTATACGCACCAGCCAGCGCGGCGCAGCGCCGGTATCGTTGGCGGGTGATCGCGTCATCGCGTTGTTGTACCGCATCACCGGCACAGCGACAAGTCACGAAACAGACAATATGCTCGGACGAAAAAAGGAAAGCGGCGGCATCCTTGCGGATACCGCCGCCCATCCTTGGAAGATAACGTCCCTATCACTCCCGTCCGGAGCGGATTGTGCCGCATCACTTGTCGATAAGCAACCACAACGTATTCAAGCGACCAACGAAACTCGCGGGATCATCGAGTTGACCGCCCTCGGCCAACAAGGCTTGATCGAACAGGATCTGCGTCCAATCGCTGACGCGTTGCTCGTCAGCCTCGGCCTTGAGGC
>CALZJG010000051.1 GCA_945787555.1 uncultured Chromatiaceae bacterium
ACAAAAGCGACTAGCACTCAGCTACCGCCGTTATTGCCGCGCGCTTCCTGCTCTAGCTGTTCCAGACTGGTGTGACGCACGTCCTTGCCCTTCACCAGATAGACCACGTATTCACAGATATTGCGCGCATGATCGCCGATGCGCTCCAAGGCGCGCGCCGCCCACATGATCTCGAGCACGCGGCGAATGGAACGCGGGTCCTCCATCATGAAGGTGATGAGCTGACGCGTCAGCGCGTCATACTCTTTATCCACCTTGAGATCTTCCTGGGCGATGCGCACCGCTGCCTCGACGTCGGTGCGGGCGAAGGCATCGAGCGCGTCATGCAGCATTTGACGCACGTGGTTGCCGAGATGGTCTATCTCGGCATAATCGGGCTTACCCTTTTCCATTTCGGCGAGACGCACGGTGAGACGACCGATTTTCT
This sequence comes from uncultured Chromatiaceae bacterium, assembly GCA_945787555.1. Lineage (GTDB taxonomy): Bacteria > Pseudomonadota > Gammaproteobacteria > DRLM01 > DRLM01 > CALZJG01. The sequence continues at coordinate 428 of CALZJG010000051.1, forward strand.
CCGCCTCGTCGCCGATGCGCTCCAAGTCGGTGATGGTCTTGATGATGGCGACGATCAGCCGCAAGTCGCTGGCCGCCGGTTGCCGGCGCGCGAGGATTTGCGTGCACTCCTCGTCGATGGCTACTTCCAAGGCATTGACCTTGTAGTCATTAGTGATAACTACATGTCCCAATTCGACATCTCCGCGCGTCATCGCGTTGACGGCATCGGTCAGCTGCTGCTCGACCAAGCCGCCCATGGCCAGCACGGTGTTGCGGACATCCTCCAGCTCGGTGTTGAACTGCTGGGAAATGTGGTGACCGATGTCTATTCTGTCCATCTGAGTATCCTCGTCTGTGCGACCGTCGCGCGGCGTCTAGCCGTAACGACCGGTAATGTAATCTTCGGTGCGTTTTTCGCGCGGATTAGTGAACAAGGTATCGGTGTCGGCGTACTCGATCAAGTCGCCCATGAACATAAACGCCGTGTAATCCGACACCCGCGCCGCCTGCTGCATATTGTGGGTAACGATGACGATGGTGTAATTGGACTTGAGCTCATAGATCAGCTCTTCCAGCTTGAGCGTGGAAATGGGATCCAACGCCGAGGCGGGTTCGTCTAGCAACAACACTTCGGGCTCCACGGCGATGGCGCGGGCGATGACCAAGCGCTGCTGCTGGCCACCGGAGAGGCCCAGGGCGCTGTCGTGCAAACGGTCTTTCACTTCGTCCCAGAGTGCGGCGCCGCGCAGTGATTTCTCCACCACTTCATCGATACGACGCCTATCCTTCATGCCCTGCAATCGCAGACCGTAGGCGACATTCTCATAGATGGATTTGGGAAAGGGATTGGGCTTTTGAAACACCATGCCGACACGACGGCGTAGATCCACCACGTTCTGTCCCTTGGCGTAAATATCATTGCCGTCCAGCAGTATCTGGCCTTCGGTACGACAAATTTCCACTAGATCGTTCATGCGATTGAAGCAACGCAGTAAGGTCGATTTACCACAGCCGCTGGGACCGATGAAAGCGGTCACGCGATGATCGGGGATGATCATATTGATGCCGTTGAGCGCCTGCTTGGCGCCGTAGTACAGATTCAAATCCTGTACTTGCAACGAGACCGTTTCCTTGGCCAATTGCAGGCGCGCCCGACCACGTCCCAGCGCGCCGAGATCCAACGCGTGGGTACGGCTCGATGGTTCCTTCACAGTCTTGTTCATATCTTGATTCACGCTTAACTCTCCAGTGTGCGGTATTTCTCCCGCAGGCGATTGCGTATCGCCACCGCGGTGAGATTGAGCGCGATGATCACCACAACCAGCAACAAGGCAGTGGCGTACACCAGCGGTCGGGCCGCTTCCACGTTGGGACTTTGGAAGCCCACGTCGAAAATATGAAAGCCCAAATGCATGAACTTGCGATCCAAGTGCAAGTACGGAAAATTGTCATCCAAAGGCAATGACGGCGCCAACTTCACTACACCCACTAGCATCAGCGGTGCGACTTCGCCCGCCGCGCGCGCCACTGCGAGTATCAAGCCGGTCATCAGGGCGGGGCTGGCCATGGGCAATACCACGCGCCACAAGGTTTCGGCCTTGGTGGCACCCAGCGCCAAGCTGCCCTCGCGCACCGAACGCGGCACGCGCGCCAAACCTTCCTCAGTAGCGACGATCACCACCGGCAAAGTGAGTATGGCCAGCGTCAAAGACGACCACAATATGCCCGGCGTGCCGAACGTGGGCGACGGCAAGGCCTCGGGATAGAATAATTGATCGAGATTACCGCCCAGAAAATAGACGAAGAACCCTAATCCGAACACGCCGTAAACGATGGACGGCACGCCGGCGAGATTGTTCACGGCGATGCGAATCAAGCGCGTCAGCGGCCCTTGCTTGGCGTACTCGCGCAAATACAAGGCCGCCACCACGCCAAACGGCGTAACGAAGATCGACATGATGATCACCATCATCACCGTACCGAAGATGGCCGGAAAGATGCCGCCCTCGGTATTGGCTTCGCGTGGCTCATCGCTCACGAACTCCCACAGCTTGGCGGCATAGTGCTGGCTCTTATCCCACACCGACATGGCATTGGGCTGGAACACGCGCACCACCTTGGACATATCCACTTCCACGCGTCGGCCACCGGCCACTTCCATCACCACGCTATCGCGGCGGATGTCGCGATATAGACTTCCCAAGCGCTGCTGCAAACCGCTGTAACGTTGATCAAGCTCGGCGCGCTCGGCGGCGAGTTCCGCCTTGGCAGCCTCAGTCAATGCGTCCTCGAGCTCTAATCCACGTTGGCGCAATCGCAAGCGTTCCATGCCGTGATTGATGGCGCCGATCTCACCTTTTTCGATGCTGCGTATCTCGGCATAGAGCTGTTCGGCGCGGGTGAGACGCGCCGTCAATTCGCGCCACGCGGCCTCGCCTTCGGCGATGACCTGCCCTGCTTCCTTGAGCGCGCTCACCTGGCCGAATAAGTCGCCCCATTCGCGGCGCTCCATCACAACCAGGTTAGCGGGCCGGTCCTGCTTGACGATGTCATGGGCGACGAGAGTGCGGAAATCCAGTCCGTACACATCGCGATTACCTATCTTGAACAAATAACGCGTGATCTCCTGCGCACCCTCCGGCACGGCAACGCCGGCGGAGCGCAAGCGTTCGGCGGGCACTTCCTCGCGGTCACGAATCTCGCCCACCAACTGAACGATTTGTCCGTCACGCTCGCGATATTCAACCTCCACCAGATCGGAGGGCCAGAAGAAACTCAAGCCGCGTACGGCGATGAGCGCGAGCAGACCAAAAACCGCCACCAAGCTGGCCGCCACGGCGCCGGCGCACAACCACACCCAGGGGCTGCCGCTCGCGAACCAACTGCGTATATTTCGATTGCTGCTCATGTGCTATTCATGTCCTGCTCATGTCCTACTCATGGCGTCACAACGAACTGTACTTGCGGCGCAGCCGCTGACGAACCACTTCGGCAAGGGTGTTGAACAGGAAGGTGAACATGAACAACACCAAGGCCGCCAAGAACAACACCCGATAATGCGTGCTGTTGACTTCCGACTCGGGCATTTCCACGGCGATGTTGGCCGACAACGTGCGCAAGCCCTGGAAGATGCTGAAATCCATCACCGGCGTATTGCCGGTGGCCATCAGCACGATCATGGTCTCGCCCACAGCGCGGCCGAAACCGATCATCAAGGCCGAGAAAATACCCGGACTGGCGGTGAGCAGCACCACCCGCCACAGTGTCTGCCAGGGCGTGGCCCCCAGGGCCAGTGAGCCTTGGGTGAGATGCTTGGGCACGCCGAAGATGGCGTCCTCGGCGATGGAGAATATCGTGGGCACGACTGCAAAACCCATTGCAATACCGACCACCAACGCATTGCGCTGGTCAAAGCCGACACCCATTTCATGCGACAACCATTGCCTCATGTCACCGCTAAAGAACCATTCTTCCAGCAGCGGGCTCATGAAGACTGACAGCCAGCCCAGACCCAGCACCACCGGTATCAACAAGGCCGGTTCCCAGCCATCCGCTACCCGGTGGCGGACACGACCGGGTAGATTCATCCACGCATAGCCGGCGACGACGATACCGACGGGCAGTACGAGCAACATGCTGAACACACCGGGCAAATAATTTTCCACAAAGGGCGCCAGCCACAAGCCGGCGAGAAAACCCAAGATCACGGTGGGCAGCGCTTCCATCACTTCCACACTGGGCTTGACGATGCGACGCAGACGCGGCGCCATGAAATGCGCCGTGAACATGGCACCGAGTATCGCCAACGGCGCGGCGATGAGCATGGCGTAAAAGGCCGCCTTGATGGTGCCGAAAGAGATGGGCACCAGACTGAACTTGGGCTCGAAGTCATCGCTGGCCGAGGAGGATTGCCAGACGTAATCGGGTTCCTCGTAGCTCTCGTACCACACCTTGCCCCAAAGGGAGGACCAGGACACCTCCGGGTGTTCGTTATGCAAGCGCCAGAAGTGTACCCGCCCATCGGCCGCTTGCGCCAGTAAGGCATTGGCGCGCGGCGCCACCGCCAGATGCGTCAGCGTCGCTTGCGAGACGGGGGCAACCAGCAAAGTGCGATGGGCCGTGGTGTGATACACGCCTACCCATCCGCGCGCATCGGCGGCGAGAAATCCTTTCCGGTCGAATTCGGCGGCAATGGCATTGATAGGCGCGCGCTGTTCGCGAAAATCACGCACCCGCGTCAACACATTATTGTTACGCGCGTCGCGTACCGGAAACCACTGCGTGATGGTGCCGGCGCTGTCACCCACTAGCAGCGATATACCGCCGGCAAGAAACCGCAAGGTGGTGAGCTGGCGATCCTTGTCCACCACCCGTAAGCGTTGCACCAGGCGCGGTTCGTCGGCGTCGCTGACATCAAAATAGCTCAACTCGCCGTCATCGCTGGCCACATACAAGCTGCGCTGCTCGGGGTCGAGCAACAAGAAGTGCACCTCACGTGCCACCGCTGGCAGCGTGACGGTATTGCTTTCCCACACCTCACTGTCATCAAGGAAAGAGCTTTCCTTGCTCAAGCGCGTCATCACCATACGTCCGTCGGCGGTCGCGGCCACGATAGTGGCTTGATCCTCGCCGCCACGCACCGCCACTTTGACCAAGCCCGCGCCTTGCGGATCCACGGTCAGGGGCTCTACGCCCATCGGATACTCGATGGCAGGCGTGATCTGCCGCACATCGTTGGGGAAAGTCACGCGATAGACATGGCGCGCCACCAGCGCGCGACCGTCGGACAGACCGTAGGCGACGATGCCGCGCGCCGGCGTGCCGGCGCCGAACGCGCTGATGTTCAGCCCGTCTGGCACGGCCACTGTCGCAGTTTCCAGCGACCTACCGTCACCCGTAGCGAAGAACACGACTCGCCCGTCGCCAAGAAAACGCGCACCGATTTCTGTTTGCTCCTCCAGCGCTAAGTGCAAGGTTGCGCCCGCCTCGCCCGGCACGGCGTAATCGGCCACCGCTTCGGCCTCGGCGGCGCTAAAAAGAGGCACCACCACATACAGCAGATAGAAGAAGATCAACACAATAGCGATGATCACACCCACCCCACCGACGGCGACGGCATGACGCGCGAGCACATCTTTCAATAAACGTCGTTGGAAACGGCGCGCGCCCGCGGCGATCATGGTTGGCAACACTCGACAAGAGGGGGCTGGGGAATCACGGCCTCACCATACGCGGCTTTTGTGACAGAAATATTACAGCCTGACGCTCCACAATGTAAGCCATTGAGCAACCGTCATAGTACTGACATGGGAGCGTCATATTCCGGAGCTAGGCTAGCCCCTAAGCGTGAGACCCCCTCGCGCCTCAACCCTTATAAGGGAGGAACCATGAGCCTCGAACACCGCTGGAGCGCGCGTAGATCTGTCCATTTTGACGCCGTCATTTTCCATCGTCCCCTCGGTCTGGTACGCAGCAAGGTACTGGCCGTGAGTCTGGAAGGCGTGCGCGCGCATACAGGGCGTTTCTCTTTGCCGGAGAACGCCAGCGTCGAATTGACGTTCGCCTTGGCCTTGCACGCCGCCGACAAGCCGCCGACAAGCCGCAAGTCTATCAGATGGAAGCCATCGTGGTGCATCGTAGAGGCAGCCAACATGGCCTGATGTTCCGCGAATTCAAACTCAATGCCTTCCAGGCACTGCACGTCATGCTCTCGGCCGCCTAGGCAGCGCTCAGTAACCACCTGTTAGCTGTTCTGACATTCCCTCCCCCCTGACCGGGGGAGAACTAGGGTGAGAGTGGAGCGGTGAATGCTCAAGCGCTGCCCCGCCAACGCTCCCTTCCTCTGAAAATGGGGAAGGAGTCTAGGCGCAAGCATCGAGCGCTTTAAGTCAGCGTTTCCCTAAATGATCACCGATTTACATCCCACCACGCTAACTGAAACCTGCCCGTCAGAGCGCCTATTTCTTAGTGTGCGCACAAAGAAAAACGCCCCGCACTAACGGGGCGTTTTCGGGGGCGGAAGATTACCCGCTTTATTGGATCTTGGCCAAGTCGCTCGTAGCGACTTTGGCGGGCACGGGGACATAGCCGTCTTTGATCACCACATGCTGGCCGGTCTTGGACAGCACCATCTTGATGAACTCGCGCGTCATGGGATCCAACGGTTTGTTGGGATGCTTATTAACATAGACATAGAGAAAACGCGCCAACGGGTACTCACCCTTAATGGCATTCTCGGGCGTTGCTTCCACAAACGGCGCGCCTTTCTTCGCGGCCAGCGGCACCGTTTTCACCCCTGAAGTCTTGTAACCGATACCGGAATAACCAATGCCGTTGACCGAGGCGGTCACCGATTGCACCACCGAAGCGGAGCCCGGAGACTCGTTGACAGTGGACTTAAAGTCACCTTTGCACAACGCTTTGGCCTTGAAGTAACCGTAAGTTCCGGAGACGGAATTGCGGCCGAAAATTTGCAGATCACGGTTCTGCCATGCACCGCTCAGACCCAGACCGCCCCAGTTGGTGACATCCTGCGGATGGCCGCACTTGCGCGTGGTGGAGAACAGCGCATCCACTTGCGGAATGGTCAGCCCCTCGATGGGATTATCCTTGTTCACATATACTGCCAAGGCGTCGATGGCCACGCGGATAGGAGTGGGCTTGTAGCCGTATTTCTTTTCGAAGGACTCGATTTCCTTGCTCTTCATCTTGCGGCTCATGGGGCCGAGATTAGCGGTGCCTTCGGTCAAGGCCGGCGGCGCGGTGGAGGAACCGGCGGCCTGCACTTGAATGTTGACGTTGGGATATTCGCGTTTGAATTCCTCTGCCCACAACGTCATGAGATTGGCCAGGGTGTCGGAACCGACGCTGGACAGATTGCCGGACACACCGCTGGCACGGCTGTAGTCGGGGAGCTTGGGGTCCACTTCTTGGGCCATGGCGCCGCCGGCGCACAGACCGCTCAACACCCCAACAGCGACCACGCGCACGAATAATGATTTCACGTTATTTCCTCCTGATTGATTCACGAGGCTCGCAACGCCCCTTGCTTGCCGGACCTAGTATTGGCCCGCGAGGTGACAGCTCTGTGAATACTTTATGACAGTTATGTTACAGCCCTTGCGCTTGGGCTTGGACTTGCGGCCGTGGCGCCACCACCACCTCTCCCGGGAAGTGACAGGCGAAGGTGCTGCCCGCCCCGACCCGACTGGCGATGGTCAAACGCGCGTTGTGCCGCTCTAATACATGTTTGACGATGGCCAAGCCCAACCCCGTACCGCCGGTCTGGCGCGAACGCCCGGCATCGACGCGATAAAAGCGCTCGGACAAGCGCGGCAGATGATGCGGCGCGATGCCCGCGCCGGTATCCTGTACCTCGAAGCAGGCGCCGTTCTCGTCACGACGCCAACGCAGCGTGATGGTGCCACCTTCCGGGGTGTAACGCACCGCGTTGGACACCAGGTTAGTGAAAGCACTGCGCAATTCCGCGCCATCACCGCGCAACAGCAGACCGCTTTCGGCTTCTATGTTGATCCTGTGCCGGCCCCCACTCATGGAGTCCGCTTCGGCCTGCATGCTCTGCAGCAAGCCCGGCACATCAACGATTTCGCGCCGCGTCGGTCGCTCTTCGGCTTCCAGGCGCGACAACAACAGCAAATCATCGACGATATGCTGCATGCGCACGGTTTGTTCACTCATGAGCGCCAGCGCGTGAGCACGCTCTTCAGCACTGACATCGGGCGCCTCGCGCAAGTTTTCCAGAAATCCAGCCAGTACGGTCAGCGGTGTGCGCAATTCATGCGAGACATTGGCGACGAAATCGCGCCGTGTCTGTTCGAGACGATACAAACGTGTCACATCGCGCGCCACCAACAACAATTGTTCGCTACCCGCCGGCACCACTCTAAGCGACAGGCGCACATGCTCGTCCACCGGCGAAACGAATTCCACCGCTTCATGGAATTTCTTGGCTAGCATGAACTGTGTAAAGGTGGGATGACGCACTAGGTTGACGATGCGCTGCCCCACATCCTGGGGCGTGCGCAGACCCAGCAAGCGCTCCGCGGCATCGTTGAACCATTCGATTTCACCGCTGGGTCGGACCACCACGGTGGCGTCGGGCAAGGCGCGGGTGAATTCACGAAAGCGATTCAGGTAGCCGCTGATGGTGCGCTTGCGGCGCCGATGGCGTTGGCGCATGCGATACAACTGAAAGTGCACCTCGCCCCACACGCCACGCGCTGACTCGGGCTGGGGGCCGGCGCCGGTGCGCAACCAGCGCTCCAGTAGATACAGATTGCGTACATGCCAGACCAGATAACCGGCCGCCACCACGAACAACACCGCCCCGACCCGGTCTATTAAGGCGCCAATGAGTACCGCCACCAGCAACAGACCCGTCGCCCGCCACGCTTCTTGCCACCAGGGATTCGACAAGTTTCACTCCTGCAAGGAGAACCGGTAGCCGGCGCCGCGCACCGTCTGAACATAGCGATCATGACCGTGCAAGCCCAAGGCCTTGCGCAAGCGGCGGATATGCACGTCCACGGTACGCTCCTCCACATACACAGTGCCGCCCCACACATGGTCCAGCAATTGGCCGCGGCTGTAAACGCGCTCGGGATGGGTCATAAAAAAATGCAGCAAACGAAACTCTGTGGGTCCCAT
>CALZJG010000052.1 GCA_945787555.1 uncultured Chromatiaceae bacterium
AATGCCAAGGGCAGGTTCGCGTCTTCACGGGTGTTGTAGTGGGTAAAGCCAGCTACGAGTTCATCCCAAAAGCCCGCTGCAGCCCAGTTTTCCACCGCATAGCTTGCCGCCTGCGAAATGGTGTAATCCTCATTGCCGTAAAGGCGCCGCAGTTCATCACAAAAAAACAGCGTCGCCTCGGTGCCATGCCGTCTTTTCCCCACATCATTAAACCCCAGAGCGAGTTTTTCGGCGAGACGCAGCAGCCATTCGAAATGGGCCGCCTTGAAACGGAATATGCCACCCTCAACACTTCCCTCCGTAGAGATCAGTGCCGGATCCGTTGATCGACTCGGATCCTTTGTCTTGGCCGCTGTGGCCGCCGGCGAATGAAAGACGACGCCGATTTCATTGGCGAGAATCTCCTTCGAAGCCCGCATGCCTTCCAGGGAATCCGCGTTGATGGTCTTGTATAATTGCGCCACGAGAAACAAGTTTGAGAAGACGGAGAATTGCACTACGAATGCCTGCACCTGCTCAGCCGTCTGCTCACCACGTTTGAACCAGGAAGTATAGGGATTGCGGGTGATAACCCGATGATGCAGCAGTTCGCTATCAATACGCTGTTGGAAAGCGAGGAAGCGCTGCGCCTTGACCACGGTATAACCTTTTTCGCCCGCAACCAGTGCTTCCAGCGACGGATCAGTGAGACCTAGCAATTTATGGTCTTCGGCGAAGGATTGCAGCCGGTAGTTGTTTGCGCCACGCATGATCCACCTCCTTCCATGCTGGCCGCCCAAGGGCGGTGGCAAGACATCCACAGGCATCGCGCGCGTGCGGAGCGCTTGCTCAAGTATTCTGACGTAGTCTTGCCGGGCAGGTTCCTATTCCGCGTCCTCCTGCCGTTGCGGGGCGGCCGCCTGGAAGGCGGGCAAGCCCATGCAATGATCATAAATTGCTTGAATCTGCGGGTAGTGTTCCATGACACAGTGGAATCGCTGGGCATTGTACACCTGTGGCACCAGGCAGACATCCGCCAGTGTGGGCGCGTCACCGTAACAATAGTCACCTATGGACCGACTTCCCAACAGCGCCTCCAGCGCCTGGAAACCTTCTTGCACCCAATGACCGTACCACGCGCTGCGTGCTTGTTCCGCCTGTGCCAACTCATCCTTGAGATAATCGAGCACGCGCAAATTGTTGAGAGGATGGATGTCGCAAGCGATTAGCTGGGCGAGAGAACGCACCCAGGCACGCCCCGCCGCATCGCTGGGCAACAAGGCGGGCTGCGGATAGACCTCGTCGAGAAACTCGATTATCGCCAAGGACTGGGTAAATGCCTGCTGCCCGTGCAACAACGTCGGGACCAGTCCTTGCGGATTCACCGCCCGATACCCCGGGCGACGATGCTCACCACCTTCCCGTCGCAGATGAACATAGCGGGGCTCATAGGACAGCTGCTTGAAGTTGAGCGCAATGCGCACCCGAAACGCGGCTGAACTCCTGAAATAGGTATAGAGCGCTAACCTCGCCACGGCAGCACCTGCTGGTCGATGGCGCCGAAGATGTTGTGGCCATCGCCCCCGGTCATCTCGATACGGATACGGTCGCCGTGGCGCAGGAAGGGCGTGATGGGCTCGCCACGCTCGCTGATTTCCAGCATGCGTCGCTCCACCAGGCAGGAACAACCCCGCGCCCGCTCGGTGTTGGATACGGTGCCAGAGCCGATGATAGTCCCCGCCCCCAAGCGCCGAGTCTTGGCGGCATGGCCAATCAAGGCCGGAAAATCAAACTGCATGTCCACGCCCGCGTCCGGCTCGCCGACCAATGACTCATTCACATAGCTGCGCAACGGCAACTGGAGTCTGGCCCCGTCCCAGGCCGCCCCCAACTCGTCAGGAGTGACGGCGACCGGTGAGAAGGCGCTGGCAGGCTTGCCGTGCAGGAAGCCGAAGCCCTTAACCAGTTCCGCCGGGATCAGATTGCGCAACGAGACATCATTGACCAGCATCAACAATTTGATATGTCCGCGCGCCGCCTCAGGGGTAATGCCCATGGGCACATCGTCCGTGACCACGGCAACCTCGGCCTCGAAATCCAGGCCCCATGCCTCGTCGACGAGGGTGATGGGCTCGCGCGGCCCGAGAAAACCGTCCGAGCCGCCCTGGTACATAAGCGGGTCGTGCCACAGGTTCGCCGGCATCTCGGCCCCCCGGGCCTTGCGTACGCGCTCCACATGGGACAGATAGGCACTGCCATCCAACCATTGATAGGCTCGCGGCAGCGGTGAGGCCAACGCCTGTAGGTCCAGCGGGAATCCCTGCACAGCGCCTTGATTAAGAGCGTCATACATCTCCCTCAAGGCCGGAGCGATGGCGCCCCAATCTTCCAATGCTGCTTGCAGCGTCGCGGCATGGGCCGCCACCGTCACGGCGCGTTCCAAGTGTTGATCGACGACGATCAAGGCACCGTCGCGCGCCGCGGATTTTAGTGAGGCCAGTTTCATGCGCCGGGGTCCTTCCAGGAATCAACATAGCCGCGCCGCTCGATCTGCGCCAGATCTCCCACATCGAGGGCATCGCGGGCATCGATCATCACCGCGACCTCGTTGGTGTCGGGACGGGCGGACAGCTTGCCGGCGGCCAAGGCCTTGGGATGGGGGCCGTGGGTGATGCCGCTAGGATGCAGAGTAAACATGCCGGGATGGATATTGTCGCGGGAGAAGAACTCGCCGCGGTGGTAAAAAATCACTTCATCATAATCGTCGTTATTGTGAAAGAAGGGTACCTTCAAGGCCCCCGGATCGCTTTCCATGGGACGGGGACAAAAGGTGCAAATGACGAAGCGCTCACTCACAAAAGTGGTGTGAGCAGAGGGCGGCACATGATAACGGTGGCTCATGAGCGGGCGCAGATCCCGCCAATTAAGACGCACTGGAAGCAAGGTCCCGTGCCAACCCACCGCATCTAGGGGATTGAACGGATAGCTGAGAGTACTCAACGCATCGCGGCGTTTTACCACCACCCTCCAAGGGCTCTCGGTCTGCTGGGCGATGAAGGCGGCATCGATCGCCGGCGTATCCAGTACCGCAGGATCAAAAATGGCGTGGTGACCGACAACGCCTTTATCCGGCAGGCGGTAACTGGCATTGCTGGCCTCGATGGCCAAGACGACTAATAACGCCTCCGTTTCCAGGCGCCACAGCGTGCCCCGCGGCAGCAGGAGATAGTCACCCTCGCGGAATTCGAGGTGGCCGTAGTCACAATAGAGCTCACCACTGCCTTGGTGAATGAACAACAGTTCGTCACCGTCGCTATTGCGGACCAGGTGATCCATCGTTCTATCCGTGCGCCACAGGCGGATCTGCACACTGGCATTACTCAACAAGCGGGTCGCCCCCCATGGCGAGGGGGTCAGCGTTTCTAGCCGCGTGGCGTCAAAGGCGCGGGGGCGCAAGGGGCCGTTCACTTCGTCCCAGGCGGTCGGTGGGTGACGGTGATACATCTGTGTCGACGGTCCGTAGAACCCTTCACGACCCAACTCTCGCTCAAAGGTGTCTGGAGGCAGGTCCGCGTGCGCTTGCCGGGACACTCTCCCTTCCATCTTCGGTAATGCGATCCAATGCGAATGCGGCATGTTAAATCACCCCCCGTGCGATTTGATCGCGTTCGATGGCCTCGAACAGAGCTTGGAAATTCCCTTCGCCAAAACCCTCATTCCCCTTACGCTGGATGATTTCAAAGAACACCGGACCGATCACGGTCTCGGTAAAGATCTGCAGCAGCAGTCCGCTCTTGCCCGGCAGGCCGTCAATGAGAATTTTGTCGCGCTGCAGCCGCGCGCGGTCTTCGCCATGGCCGGGCACACGTTCATCTATGGCAGCGTAATAAGCCTCCGGGACGTCCAGGAATTGCACGCTATGGTGCCGGAGCGTCTCCACGGTCTGGTATATGTCTCGACTCCCCAGGGCAATGTGTTGGATGCCTTCGCCGTGATAGGCCTCGAGATACTCCTGAATCTGCGATTTTTCATCCGACGGTTCGTTGATGGGGATGCGAATCTTGCCGCATGGACTCACCATGGCATGCGATTTGAGACCCGTCGCCTGACCTCGAATCTCGAAATGGCGAATCTCACGGAAGTTGAACAAGCGCTCGTAGAAATGCACCCACTGCAGCATGCGCCCCTTCGGCACATTATGAGTCAAATGATCGATATCGCTGAGGCCGGCGCCATGCGGGCGTTTGGGTGCGTCAGTGAGTGGAATAAAGTCCACATCATAAATAGAGTTCTGCCCATAGCGATCTATGAGATAGATCAGGCTATTGCCAATACCGCGGATCGCCGGAATATTGAGCTCCATCGGACCGACCTGCGCCTCGAAAGGTTGCGCACCGAGAGTGAGCGCCCGCTGGTAGGCGGCAACCGCGTTCCTGACGCGCATGCCGAAGGCGCAGACAGACGGGCCGTGCACTTTGGCAAACGCTTGGGCGAAGCTGTGGGGCTCATGGTTGATAATGAAATTGATGTCACCCTGGCGATACAGAATCACATCCTTGGAGCGATGACGCGCTACGGCCGTGAAACCCAATTGCAGGAACAACCTCTCCAGGGCGCGGGTATCGGGCGCGGTGTATTCGACGAACTCGAAGCCATCCGTCCCCATGGGATTTTCGGGTGTGTGGCTCATGACGCTAATCTCCACTGCTAGCGCGCGATACTGGTATCGCTACACTTTCAATATAGACCAGCGTCCTCTCCGCCCGTTCCGGCGTGCGAGCGCGGACAGAGGTTTACGCGGCTGGCTTGAGTCTGGATACTTAATCCTTGATGCTCTTCGAACTCAGTGGGCTACCCCTCCGTCGCCCACCGATGTGAAGCCTGACCGCGCCTGCGACACGAAGCGGCCCAATCAGTGCTCTATGGCTCACGTTCCTCCATGCCTGAACAACCTTGGCGTAAGAGGCCGCCTCCTCAGACTTTGATGTTGTTTTAAGTTCAGCCGGCTCTCGAAGCGAGAAAACGTCCGTGAAACAGCGGCGTGCGCAACTCTGTCGTGGCGTGGCCACACCATGAGCTTCCGGCAAGGCCATTATTCCCCTGCCTCCAGCCGATTGCGTTTATGTGATCCCCTTACTATCTTTGAAACATCGTGACAAGAACACGCCAACCATAATTAGGGCGTGGTTTTGTAGCGATGCAGCCTCTGTCAGTCATACCACTTTCTGAGCAAATGAACCGACACGTACTGTGCGAGAAAACAGGAGAGCGTAATGAAAAGATTACTAATACCTGCTGTACTAACCGGTACAGCATTATTGCTGGGGCAAGCAACTAGCGCATTTGCGCTCGACCTCTCATGGCATGAGCGGTCAAAGGTGACCGTATTCAAAGCAAGTCTTGACGGCTACCAGGAAGTGCCGGCGGTCTCCACGACCGGAGAAGGCAAATTCAGGGCGACCCTCAGCGACGACAGGAGCGCCATCAACTTCGAACTGTCTTACGGCGGTCTCGAAGGGGTAGCCGCGGCGTCACATATCCACTTCGGCAAGAAAGGTACCAATGGAAGCGTCATCGCCTTCTTGTGCGGCGGCCCTACGCCACCTTGCCCACCAGATGGGGGGGTTGTCACTGGCACCATAACAGCGGGCGAGATCATCGGACCGGAAGCTCAAGGCATCGCCGCCGGGGAATTTGACGAAGCCCTACGAGCCATGATGAAAGAAATCGCCTATGTCAACGTGCATACCAGTAAACACGCAGGTGGTGAGATTCGCGGTGAAATCGACAAGAAAAGAATGAGAATGAAAATAAGGCCACCCAGCCCGGAGCCAGTTCCCGATCTACCATAGTCCACGCCGTTTCTCGAGCCACGGACTGCATCATGATGTCGGCCAGTCGCAGCTCGAGCTAGCATGCTGCCACCGCAGCGAGTGGTTGAAGCAGTAGATCTGCTAAAAAGCAGTCGAGTAACATGCCGAGCGATGGCATACAGCCATCGCTCGGCATGTTCAGTTTCATTATTGAACTAGCGCACTCTTTGATCACCAATTACTAGCTTGCTCTGGCATTTAGGGACAGCCAGCTTCGGCGGCGCCCGAGCGTTCAGTTACTTCGGCCGCATATGCGGAAACAGCAGCACGTCACGTATCGACGGCACGTCGGTGAACAGCATCACCAAACGGTCGATGCCTATCCCCTCACCCGCCGTGGGCGGCAAACCGTGCTCGAGCGCGATGATATAATCTTCGTCGAAATGCATGGCCTCAGCGTCGCCTGCCTCTTTCTCCTGCACTTGCTTGCGGAAGCGCTCGGCTTGATCCTCGGCGTCATTCAACTCGGAGAAGCCGTTGGCGATTTCGCGACCGCCGACGAAAAACTCGAAACGATCGGTGACGCTAGGATCGGCGTCGTTGCGACGCGCCAAGGGCGAGACCTCGGTCGGGTAGGCGGTGATGAAAGTCGGATCTTTTAAGCGCGCTTCAACGGTTTTTTCGAAAATCTCGATCTGCACCTTGCCCAAGCCCCAACTCGGTTTGAGGAGTATCCCTAAGCCTTGCGCCACGGCACCCGCCCTAGCTAAATCATCAAGATCGTCGCTGGACAAATCCGGATTGTAGCGCAGGATGGACTCCTTCACCGTCATACGTGTAAAGGGTTTGCCGAAATCGTAGCGTTCGCCTTGATAGATCAGGGCAGTGGCACCGAGCAGATCTTGCGCCATACCGCGCAGCAGCGTTTCAGTAAGATCCATGAGGTCGTGGTAATCGGCATAGGCCTCATAGAACTCGAGCATGGTGAACTCAGGGTTGTGACGCGTGGACAAGCCTTCGTTGCGAAAGTTGCGGTTAACCTCATATACGCGTTCGAAGCCGCCCACTACCAGGCGCTTCAAATACAGCTCCGGGGCAACACGCAGGAACAGCTCCATGTCCAACGCATTGTGATAAGTGACAAAAGGCCGCGCGGTGGCGCCGCCAGGGATGACTTGCATCATGGGCGTTTCCACTTCGAGGAAATCACGCTCGTTTAAGAATTGACGAATGTAGTTGACGATGGCACTGCGCATGCGAAAAGTATTGCGCGCCACGTCATTCATGATGAGGTCGAGATAGCGCTGCCGATAACGCTGTTCTGTGTCAGACAAACCGTGCCATTTGTCCGGCAGCGGGCGCAGCGACTTGGTCAGCAAGCGCAGGCTGTCCACTTTCACCGATAGCTCACCGGTCTTGGTGCGAAACAGCACGCCCTCGGCGCCGAGTATGTCGCCGATATCCCAACCCTTGAAGGCCGCGTACACGCCCTCGGGCAGTTCGTCGCGTTGCACGAACAATTGCATGCGTCCCGACATGTCGAGGAGTTGCGCGAAGCTGGCTTTACCCATGATGCGCTTGGCCATCAGGCGCCCGGCGATTCTTACGCGGCGTGGATTGGCCACGAGAAAATCATGATCTTTGTCGCCGTACTCGGCGTGTAGTTCGCCGGCCATGACGTTACGGCGAAAATCCACCGGAAAGGCGCTGCCCTGTTCACGCAAGGCTTGCAACTTGGCGCGACGCTGTGCAATCAACGCGTGATCGTCTTGGGCTGCCTCGGTCTGCTCTATTTGGTCGTTATGCTCGGTCATTTCGGATTAACCATGTAGGGTGGGTTAGTGCAGCCTAACCCAGCGAATTTGAGTGGTGGGTGGCGACGCAAAGCGCGCGCCTAACCCACCCTACATTTAGTTCTCACAGGCCGCTCTTCAAGCTTGCTTCGATGAAGTTATCTAAGTCGCCGTCCAACACCGCCTGGGTATTACCTACTTCCACGCCGGTGCGCAAATCCTTGATACGCGATTGATCCAACACGTAGGAGCGGATCTGACTGCCCCAACCGATGTCGGCCTTGCTGTCTTCCAACTTCTGATTCTCCGTTTGGCGTTTCTGCATCTCCAGCTCATAGAGTTTAGCCTTGAGCTGTTTCATCGCGGTGGACCGGTTTTTGTGTTGCGAGCGGTCGTTCTGACAGGCCACCACGATACCGCTGGGCGCATGGGTGATGCGGATTGCCGACTCGGTCTTGTTGACATGCTGACCGCCAGCGCCGCTGGCACGGTAAGTATCCACCTTGAGATCAGCCGGATTGATATCGATGTCGATATCCTCGTCCACTTCCGGTGACAGGAATACCGAGGCAAAGGAAGTATGACGGCGATTACCCGAATCGAAGGGCGACTTACGCACCAAACGATGCACACCGGTCTCGGTGCGCAACCAGCCATAGGCGTACTCCCCCTCGAAGCGCACCGTGGCGCTCTTGATACCGGCCACCTCGGCTTCCGACAGTTCGATGATCTCGGTATTGAAGCCGTGCCGCTCGCCCCAGCGCAAATACATGCGTAGCAACATATTGGCCCAATCCTGCGCTTCGGTGCCGCCGGAACCGGCCTGGATATCCATGAATGCGTTATTGGCATCCATTTCGCCGGAAAACATGCGGCGGAATTCCAATGCCGCCAAACGCTGTTCGAGTTGCTGCAAATCGCCGTCAACGGCGTCAACGGTGTCAGTGTCGTCCTCCTCACCGGCAATTTGCAGTAAGTCGGCGGCATCGACCAAGCCCTGGTCCAACGATTCTATGGTAGTCACTACTTGTTCGAGCAGGGCACGCTCACGACCCAGTTCTTGCGCGCGCTCGGGTTTGTCCCAAATAGCGGGGTCTTCCAATTCGCGTTGGACCTCGGTCAAGCGTTCGCGCTTGTTTTCGTAGTCAAAGATACCCCCTCAGGGCGGTGGCGCGCCCTTGCATATCCTCAATGTGCCGCAGTACGGGGTTGATCTCCAACATGATAGGTTTCCGTGTATCGGTAAAAAGAGGCGGATTTTACCCCAAACCGTCCGCACGATGACAGGCCCGTACCGGGCCGGTTCCGCCAGGCCATGCCCGGCGGCCTATTTCAGTGTCACGGGGTCGCGGTCACCCGTCCACGGCATGCGCGCAAAAGGGCCACTCAACTCGAAGGTCATACCGTCGGAAGATTTGCCCATCTCACCGTCAGCCATATCATCTTCGCCATGCTCATCCACGGCCGGCTCTTCCATAACCGGCTCTTCCATCAAGATCCCGCTGGGCATTTCTTCCACCGGAGTGGCGGCAGCCAGGACGGGCATAGGAGCCGGCTGCTCACGCACCGAACCTGTCTGCGACCCGGCGGCCGGCTGCTCTTCGGTCTACTTGCTGCATGCAACCAGGGACAGGGACAACATCACCGCACTCACGATGACTAGATTACGCAGATACCTTCCTTATCAAATGAAACTACTGGATCTGCCTGCTCGGCGTCGCGGCGATCCACTATCAGTAGGCCGTCACCGGGCGCCGAGCTCGCCTAGTTCTAAAGCAAACCTCAGTGATTTTCTATAGCCTGGCGCGCTGCTGCGCGGAGCGATTCATTTTTTTTGCTGAACGCACAAAGATTTGCAGATTACAGATCTGGTATTTTGCTGCTGCTTATGATGCCGGCGGCGCAAGAAAGCAAGCAGTTAGCCGGGCATCACCACATTGCGCGGCGTACCCGCGAGAAAGGCACGCACATTGTCCGCCGTTTGATCCACCAAGCGCTGGCGCGCCTCGCGACTCGCCCAGGCGATGTGCGGGGTGACGATGAGATTGGGGATATCATGCGCCAATAACACATTGCCCGAGCGCGGCGGTTCTTCGCTGAGCACATCGACACCCGCCCCCCCCAACTCACCGCGCCGCAACGCATCGGCCAAAGCGGCCTCGTCGACGATGCCGCCGCGCGCGGTATTGATGAGCAGCGCCTCTCGCTGCATCAATTGCAATTCCTCACGACCGATCAAACCGCGTGTTTCCGCCGTCAGTGGGCAGTGTAGACTCAACACGTCCACCTGCGGCAATAACTCCCGCAACGCCACCCGTCCGGCGCGTGGCGTCGCTCCCGCACGCTCGGCCACCAGTATCTCCATGCCCAACGCCGCCCCGACGCGCGCCACGGCTTGACCCAACTCGCCATAACCGACGATGCCGAGGCGTTTACCAGTCAATTCCATGATGGGATGGTCTAGCGCACAGAAATGCGCGCTGTGCTGCCAGGCATCACGCTGCACGAGGGCCTGATAGGCAAGTAAATTGCGCGACAAAGCCAGCATGAGGGTGTACACATGCTGCACGACCGAAGGCGTGGCGTAACCGCGGGCGTTGCACACCGTGATAGCGCGCGCTTGCGCCGCCGCGATATCGACATTATTGGTGCCGGTGGCGGAAACGCAGATCAAGCGCAGCGGCTTCGCGGCCGCCAGATTCTTCTCATTCAACACAACTTTATTGGTAATCACGACATCGGCAGGGGCAATGCGCGCGGCGACCTCTTCTGCGGCGGTCTGCTCGTAAAAAGTCCATTCCGCGAGCAACGCTTCCAAGGGAGAGATATCGATATCACCCCTGTCCAAGGCCCCGCGATCCAGAAATACACCACGCATTCCGCTACCGTCCTTTGCCCTCGACGCGATCGCTCACCCCTGTTCCCAATGCTCTACCACCAACTGTGCACTGCGCTGGCCGCGATAGTCGTTGACATCGAGTTTATACGCCATACGCGCACGTTGCATCTCGGCGGACCAGGTCTCGGGCTCACAATTGAAGGCGATGGCATCCACCAGGCGCTCATCATCGACGGGCTTGACGACCAGTTTCATATGACGCTCGCCCACGATACGGCGTTGCACGATCTCGAAGTGGCCATCAAACAACGGCTCGGGGAAAGACTGCCCCCAAGGCCCGGCGGCGCGTAAAGTCTCGGCGAATTCCAGACCCAAATCCCGCCCCGCCAATTCACCATCGGAATAAACCACGCCACGTAGATCCTCGGGGGCGAGATGACGCCGCACCTCCTCATCGAAGGCGGCGCTGAACTCAGCGTAGTGTTCCTCGGACAAGGACAAACCCGCGGCCATCGCATGGCCGCCGAATTTGTTGAGCAGATGCGGATGCCGCGCCGCCACGGCGTCCAGCGCATCGCGGATGTGCAAACCGGGCACCGAACGCGCCGAACCTTTCACCACACCGTCACCGGCCGGCGCAAAGGCGATCACGGGACGATGCAAACGATCCTTGACGCGCGACGCTACGATGCCGATCACACCCTGATGCCAATGCGCTTCGTATAAACACAGCCCATGCGGCAACGATCCATCATCATCCAAAGACAGTTGTTGCAGACCGGCGAGCGCTTCTTCTTGCATCTGCGTCTCAATGGCACGGCGGGCTTTGTTTAGCTCATCCAGACGCTGCGCCATCGCGCGCGCTGCTGTGGCATCGTCACTGAGCAGGCATTCGATACCCAAGGACATGTCTTCCAGGCGACCTGCCGCATTGAGCCGCGGGCCGACAGCAAAACCCAAGTCGGCGGCGACGATGCGTTCCGGGGAGCGCCCCGCCACGTCCAACAAGGCCCGCAATCCGGCGCTGACGCGCCCGGCGCGGATACGCCCCAGCCCTTGGCTGACCAAGATACGGTTATTGTGATCCAGCGGCACCACGTCGGCCACCGTGCCCAAGGCTACCAAGTCCAGCAACTGGGCGAGATTGGGTTCGGGAATACTGGAGCGCGTGAACCAATGCTCCTCACGCAAGCGCGCACGCAGCGCCAGCATCAGATAGAAAATCACACCGACGCCGGCCAGACATTTGCTCGGAAAAGCATCGCCGGGTTGATTGGGATTGACGATGGCATCGGCCTCGGGCAGAGTCGCGCCAGCCAAATGGTGATCCGTGACCAACACTTGCATGCCGCGCGCGCGCGCCGCCGCTACACCCTCAAGACTGGAAATGCCGTTATCCACCGTGATCAAGACATCGGGTTGAAATTGCGCCGCCACGGCGACGATTTCCGGCGTCAAGCCGTAACCATAGCGAAAACGATTCGGCACCACGTAATGTACGTCGCGCGCGCCCATTAGGCGCAAGGCCCGCACCGCCAATGCGCAGCTGGTGGCGCCGTCGGCATCGAAGTCGGCGACGATCAACAGGCGGCGCTGATCGCGCAGCGCTGCCAGCAATAGGTCCACAGCCTGTTCGATACCGCGCAACGAGGCGTAGGGAAGCAGGTGCTCCAGGCCATGCTCCAATTCATCCGCCGCATTGATGTGACGCGCCGCATAGACGCGCCGCAACACCGGATGCAGGTTGGCGGGCAGATACGCCGTCTCTCCCGGAGGGCGCCGTACGATGCTTTTCCTATACACTTGCGCTCCTCATCGTCCCGCGCCCCTATTTGAATATCGTCTTGAAGAAATCTTGCAGCTCCTGCCACGACGCCTCATCGGCATGGCGGTTATAGGCCAGCGGCAGATTGAATTCCTTGCCCAACTGATCCGCAGCGGGGCTGGTAAAACTGTGCATGGCGCCGAGATAGGAAATCAATTGGTAAGAAACCCCCGCGGCCGTCATTTCCTGCTCAAATGCTTCGACTTGTTCCTCGGGCACGAACGGATCGTCGGCGCCGGTCAACACCAACACCGGCGTTCTCACATCACCCGGACGCGCCGCTTGGGAGGTTCCCAAACCGCCGTGAAAACTCGCTACGCCTGCCAAGTCGATGCCGGCGCGCGCCATTTCCAACACCACACTGCCGCCGAAGCAATAACCAATCGCGGCGATGCGTTGGTCATCCACTTGCACCTGTTGGCGCAACAGCGCGAGCGCGGCGTTGAAACGCGCTTGAGCGATCTCCTGATGCTGTCCCAGATGGCTGGACAGGGCTTGTGCATCTTGGGGATGCTGCGCCAGCTTACCCTCGCCGTACATATCCACCGCCAACGCGGTATAACCCAACTCCGCCAGCATGCGCGCCCGCTGGCGCGCGTAATCATTCAAGCCCCACCACTCGTGCACCACCAACACGCCGGGGCGCGGCCCCGTCTTGGCCTCGTCGTACACTAGATAGCCTTTCATCACTGTATCACCGGCGCGATAGTCCACCTGTTGCTCGACGATGGCCGCTTGGGCCACAGCAACGCCGATTATCCAAACCACGACGCCCATCACTAGCTTTTTCATAACGCCTCCATCGATACTCGTCTACTTACGGCGCCTAGCGGTCTGAGCTTTTACCTCATGCCGCCGTCCACGCTCCCAACAGCTTTGCCCGCCGCCACCAACGGCGCAAATTGCGCGCAGTGAGCGACAAGCACAGATCATCTCCGAAAACCACCAACACTTCGTCCAAACGCTTGCTACGCACCGCGGTTTCCAACGCTGCGAGCCAGTGTTCATCGACGCTATGCACAAAATCGCGCCAACGCTCGACGTCGCCCAGCTGGACTGCTGCCAAGGCACCATGCAAGATGGCGAGATGCCGCCCCGATTGCGCGGTCTCCAACCATTCTTCTGCGCTCGCGGGAATGCTGTGCTGAATCACACCGGCCCAGCGCGCCAACCCGACACCCAAGGCTTCATTGGTCCACACTGCGTCATAGGGCGCGCGGGTCACGGCAGGCAAATGCCCTCCTCCCCAAAACCATAGGCTATTCACGGCTGGGGCGCCGCGCGCGGCGCGTTCGCGATTGACGCTACTGGCGTGCAACATCATCTGCGTTTCATTGAGGAGACTTTTCCAATGCCGCGCCCCGTCGCCGCTAGGCAAATGCGGCAACACATCCTCGCCGATCACCGCCGCCAGCGGCGTGGTTTTGATATTCGGTGCGTCGTTGAGACGCAGATACCAGCGCCGTGCGTTCAGCGCCTCCAGTTCACCACCAAGGCTGCGAAACAAGGCGTTGAGCTCGACACTCAGTTGATCGCATTCGTGTTGCGGAATGTCGAGCAACTCATTACCCACCATCACCACGCGATCACGGTCGGCGCTGAGGTGTACGGGATCGGCGCGCAGCCAATAATATTCGTCAGACACACCACCGTCAGCGAGACGCGTCAGCGCAGCGATAGGCAAATCGGCGCCAGGCGCTTGTTGCAGACCGAACGAGCGGCATAACATAGCCTCGAGCCCGCCCGGGATACCTGCGCCAGGCTTGGCGCGCGCCAACAAACGCGCCAGCGCGGGCGCTTGCACGCTGCCCACCGCCTCGGCGTACACGGCCGGTGTACCCACGCCCCATAACCCGGGTATCAGCAACGTTAAGCGGCGCCCATCAGTCATGGCCACGCTCCAGCATAAATGTCACCCCGACCTCACCCGCCTGGGCGTGGAAAGGTGCGCACACGCACACGCCCACCATCGCCGCTAACGCATCGTCGATGTAGATCAACGGCTGGCGCTCGCGCTCCCAGGGCGGCACAGCGCAGTCCTGCAACAGATGTTTAAGTGTACGCGTGACGCCGCGGGGCGTGGGACGGCATTGTTCACCGCCTTGCCGATAGCGTACCGTCAAAGTCTTACCCCGACACGCCGCGGCGCGCACCCCAACGCCCTCGCTCAACACCGCCCGCAAACGCGTGCCAGCGGCCAGCGTGAGGGGCGCGCGCATCTCCCACTGCCAGACGCTGTTCGTATCCACGGCAGGCACCGGACGCAGCGCATAAATATAATCACGATAACGACGCAGTTCCGCGCCGGGCCAGGTAATGCAGGGCATGCGGTCAGGCCCGGCCTGCAGTAACTCGTGCTGTGCTTCGAGTAAGCGGGTGGTGTCGGGCAACGGCAAGTCGCGGCGCTTGATCCAATACCTCATCACATTACGTTGTCGTGGCGCGCTGAGTTCACGCCACTCGCTCAGCGAGAGCGTGGCCCCATCGTCCGTGGCGATACGCACGTAGTCCTCGGCCGCGAGGTCATCCAATAATTGCGCGGCCTCAGCTTGGTGGGCGGCGGCCCGCGTCAGCGTCCGCGCCGCAGCGGGCCAACGCGCTGTCATGGAGGGCCACACCTGGTGACGCAAATGATTGCGGTCATAATGGACCTGGAAATTGCTCGGATCCTCTATCCAGCGCAAATCATGCTCGCGTGCGTACTCAACCAACTGCGCGCGGGAAAAATCCAGCAGCGGCCGCACATGGGCTCCACTGCCGAACAAGGCCGCCGTGGGCATGGCGGCCAAACCATGAGGGCCGGCGCCGCGCAATAGTTGCAGCAACAAGGTTTCGGCCTGATCGTCTTGATGATGGGCGGTGAGCAGACATTCCCCGGGCGCGAGAATCTCCGCTAGAGCGGCATAACGTGCGCGTCGCGCCGCCGCTTCGGGACTTTCGTCGACGCGGGGCCTGGCATCGACTGACACAGCGCGAAAAGAGACGTCCAGTGCGACGCACACGGCGGCGCAATGCTTGGCCCACCGCGCGGCATCGCGCTGCAGCCCATGATCGATGTAGACGGCGCGCAACTCTCCGTCGCCTGTCGGTCCGCGTTGATCGGCTAAGGTATGCAGCAATACATGGGAGTCCATGCCGCCGCTGTACGCCACCACATAGCGCCGCGACGCATCCCGCGCAGCGAGGATCTGCATGAGTAGCTCGGGAGTATATCCATGCCTGGCGGCGACCTGCGGTGCTTGACGGCGGTTGCGGTCCACCGGCGTCTACTGTTTGGAGGTGTAATGGCCGAATTTCATCAGACGATCATAGCGATTGGAAACCAGTGTGTCGGCATCCAGGACGGTGAGCGTTTCCAAGCTCTCCATCAGCGCCTGCTTGAGCTGGGTCGCCATGGCATCCACATCGCGATGCGCGCCGCCCAGCGGTTCGGAAATGATCTGGTCGACCAATTCGAGTTGGTGTAGGCGCCCGGACGTCAACCCCATGGCTTCGGCGGCATCCGCCGCCTTGGCGGCACTCTTCCACAGTATGGACGCACATCCCTCAGGAGATATCACAGAATAGGTGGAGAATTGCAGCATCATCACGCGATCGCCCACGC
>CALZJG010000053.1 GCA_945787555.1 uncultured Chromatiaceae bacterium
GAGCAGCGCTTCGTCCAACGGCATTTCGGTGAGCAGCGGTCCGTCCCGCGGTCCGCGCGGAAAGGCCACGCGGCCGTCGGTGCCGATGCCCAGGGTATATATTCGCACGTCGTGACGGCGCGCTAGCTCCAATGCCGCTGGCGGGCTGATCTGACCGGTGGTGTTGGTGCCATCGGTGAATAACAGCAGTATGCGCGCCTGCGGTGGGCGTTCACGCAGACGTTTGACCGCCATTGCCACGGCATCGCCCAGTGCGGTTTTTTCACCCGCCATGTCATGGGTGATTTCGCCCAGCAGTGTTCGTACCAGGGCCAGGTCGTGGGTGAGCGGGGCGAGGGTGTAGACATCATCGGCGAATACCAGCAAGCCGGCGCGGTCGTTAGATAGTTCGCTCAGCAAGTGATCGACCATGCGTTGCACCGTGACCAGGCGATCGACCGGCTGATCGTCGATGACGAAATCCTGCGCGCGCATCGAGCCGGATACGTCGATGGCGATGAGTAAATCGCGCCCTAGACGCTCGTCGGGCAACCAGGTCACCCATTGCGGGCGGGCCAATGCCAACATCAGCAGCACGCAGCCCAGCCACCACAACCAGGGACCGCGCGATGCGCGTGCTTGACCGGTCGCCAAACGTGCGAGCAAAGCCGCTTGGGGGTGGAACAGCGCCGGCGATTCACCCCTGTCACTATGCGGCGCGCTGTGGCGACGCAGCATAAACCACAGTGCCCAGGGTGCGGGCAGCGCCACCAACCACCACGGTGAGGCCAGTTCAAACATGCTCGTCCTCGCGGTGCGCATTGAGCCACTGCTCAGCGTGTTCAAATACGCTCGCCGGTAGTCGCTGACTGTCGACGACCTGCGGATGACTAGCGCCGATTTTTGCGCGGCTGTCGTCGCGATAACGCCAATGATCGAGCAGGGTCAGTGTTTTTTGCCATGTTAGGGCGTCGATCTCGCGCGGCATGCTATTGCGTAATTGATGCAGCCCGAGACCACGCCGCAAGATGGCGGCCAGGCGGTAGGCAGCGTCATGCTCGGAGAGTTGTTGGGCTAGCCAAGATGTTTTCAAGGCATGGAGTTGCTCTAGCGCGGCGGCGCGCGACTGCCGGCGGGTGTCCGGCGCTTCGATACGGCGCTGGCGCCGCCGCCATGCATAGATGACGCCTGCGAGTAAGAGGATGCTGAACGGTGCGGCGACTATCCATGCGCTGTCGACGCTCGCCGCTATGGGCACGGGCGGTGGCAGGATGTCGGCGAGACGGGCGAGGGCGGCGTCGCTTTTCATCTCATGACACCTGCAATGCGGCTGGCGATAATTCCGCATCGACGGCGATGCGGTGCTGGGTAATGCCGGCGGCGCGCAACAGGTCGCTCACTTCAACGGCGCGCTCGCGCATGGCTTGCGCATAGCGTTCGCGCAGCGTCGGGTCGCTGCTGTCGATGACATAGCGACGGCCGTCGGGGCCGACCAGGCGCAAGCGTCCCGCGTCGGGCAGTCTTTCCTCGGCCGGATCGGTGATGTGAAAGGCGCTGACGTCGTGATGCTCGGCTAGCGCACGTAACGCTGGTAAGTGCTCTGGATTGAGAGTGGCGAAATCACTGATCAGCGCCACAGCGGCGTGGCGTTCCACGGCGCGGGCGAGACGCGGCAATAGCGCGGGAAAATTCGCAGTGGTCTTGATGTCCCTCGGTAACGGCGCGGCGGCGGCCTGTAGCAGACGCAACGCACCGTCCAAGCTGCGGGCGGCAGCATAGGCGTGCTC
This sequence comes from uncultured Chromatiaceae bacterium, assembly GCA_945787555.1. Lineage (GTDB taxonomy): Bacteria > Pseudomonadota > Gammaproteobacteria > DRLM01 > DRLM01 > CALZJG01. Next base: position 1,767 of record CALZJG010000053.1, read on the forward strand.
ACCGTGCGCGTCCAAGGTCACGCCGGCGACACGTTCTTGCTGTGCCAGTGCAGAGTAGGTCAACACGGCGGCCAGACGCGCACCCTGTGCGGCCTTGAGGCGGGTACGGGTGCCGAAGCCCATAGTGGGGCCGCGATCGATGGCCAGATACAGCAAGTGCTGGCGTTCTTCGCGGAACACTTTGGTGACCGGGCGGCCGCTGCGCGCGGTGGCGCGCCAGGCGATGTGGCGCACGTCGTCGCCGGGTTGATAGGGCCTCAGGTCTTCCAGCTCCATGCCCTGGCCGCGATAGAGGGAGAGCGCCGGCCCGGCGAGGCGGCCGGCGCTGGGCCGGTGGCGACGCAGCGCCAGCGTGAGGTGGTGCAGGCGCTCGAGTTCGTCGCTGCTGAGTAAAGCTGGGCTGTCGCCAAGCTTGAGTTGGCTATCGCCGACCTTCTGTTTGTGCATGGTCCTGTGCCGAGCAGTGAACTGCATGGGTCGTTAGGGTATCGGTACTCGCTCTAGCAGCCGGGCGATCACATCGCGCGGTTGCACGCCCTCGGCGCGCGCCGCGAAGCTCAGCGCCAAGCGGTGAGTGAGTACGTCCGGCGCCAAGGTGACGATGTCGCCCGGTTCGACGAAATCGCGACCGGCCAAGTAAGCGTGAGCGCGTGCGCTGCGTGCCAGCGCCAAGGTCGCGCGTGGCGAAGCGCCGCGCTGCAGCCAGGCGGTGCTGTCATCGTCCCAGCGCCGTGTGTCTCGGGTGGCGCCCACCAAGGTGACGATGTAGCGCTCCAACATTTGATCGAGATAAATGGCATTGACTTCGCGCCGCGCGGCCAGGACGTCGTCGGCGTGCAAGGCGGGCGGGGGAGGCGCGGGATGTTCTTCGCGCAGGCGCGCGGTTTCGCGACGCAGCACTTCGAGTTCGTCGTCGGCGCTCGGATAGTCGAGGTTAACTTTGGCCAGGAAGCGATCTAGCTGCGCTTCGGGCAGGGGATAGGTGCCTTCCTGCTCGATAGGATTTTGCGTGGCCATCACCAGGAACGGTGTGGGCAGCGCTCGGGTGGTGCCGCCGGTGGTGACTTGGTGTTCCTGCATGGCTTCCAACAGCGCGCTCTGCACTTTGGGGGGCGCCCGATTCACTTCGTCGGCGAGGATGATTTCGTGGAAGATGGGGCCGGCTTCGAAACGAAAGCGGCCCTCGGCCGGTACGAAGATGTCGCTACCGGTGATATCGCCGGGAATCATGTCGGGGGTGAACTGGATGCGTTGGAAGCTCAGCGCCATGCCGCTCGCCAAGCTGCGGACGGCGGTGGTCTTGGCCAAGCCCGGGACACCTTCGACCAGCAAGTGACCGTCGGCCAGAACTGCAATGAGCAGGCGATCGACCAGCGTGCGTTGACCGACGATGGCGTGTTCGATGTGGCATTTTAGAGCGGCGAAACGCTCTTGGGTGTGGGTGTGTGGCATGAGTTGATTAACATTGACCTATAGGTTTGGTGGCGGATGGCAAATGCGGCGGTTATCATAGCGCATTCTTACGCCTGCATGATTTCAACTAATAACGCGAGGGTGCATGAGCAACACAATCAGTGGCGGCGCGCTGCGTCGTGCCAGGGGCTGAAGCGTGCGCACGCAATGGGTAACAGTGGTCGTGCCGGCCTTGGCAGTGGTCGTGGTGGCCTTGTTCGTGGCGCTGGTGCCGCAGCGGACCGGACAGCAAACGTTACCGGAAGGCGGCGATATCGCCTCGAGTCATGTACTCAGCAACGCCTTGGGCATGGAGTTCGTGTTCATCTCGGGCGGCACTTTCATCATGGGGGGCGATGCCTCAGCCGAGGAACAGCCGCCGCGGGCGGTCGACGTGCGGCCGTTCTATCTTGGCAAATTCGAGGTTACCCAGGCGCAGTGGGAGCAGGTGATGGGTTATAACCCCAGCCTCTATCCCAACCCGCGCCGCCCGGTGGACCAAGTGACCTGGTTGGACGTGCAATCTTTCATCGAGCGGCTCAACGCCATGGAAGGGGGCGGGCGCTATCGTCTGCCCTCGGAAGCGGAATGGGAATACGCCGCGCGCGCCGGTGGCACCGCGCGCTGGTTCTTCGGTGACGATGACGGCAGCTTGCCGCGCTATGCCTGGTACGGCCAGAGCGGTGACGTGGGCACCCGTTTGGTGGGCCGCGGCGCGCCCAACCCCTGGGGGCTGTACGACATTTACGGCAATGTCTGGGAGTGGGTGCAGGATTGCTGGCACGGCGATTACCGAGGCGCGCCCAGCGATGCGCGAGTGTGGATGGATGGGGGGGACTGCGGCCGGCGCATGGTGCGGGGCGGGGGCTGGAACAGCTCCGCTAGGGCGGCGCGTTCCGCCGCGCGCGGCAGCTATGCGCCGAATCTCGATGACGCCAGCACGGGCTTTCGTCTCGCCTTGTCGCGCTGATGGGCGTGACAGGACAGTCCCCCTGCGAGTTGCTATACTCTCTGGCCATTTTGTGACGGAATATCGGCATCAGGGCCTGACATGTTGGAGGTAGTAGATCTCGCCTGCGCGCGCGGAGAGCGCCGCTTGTTCGAAAACCTGAATTTTTCGCTGACTCAGGGTGAGCTGCTCTACGTTCACGGCCCCAACGGCTCCGGGAAGACGACACTGCTGCGGGCGGTATGTGGTTTGGGTTGGCCGGACGCCGGCGAAGTGCGCTGGCAGGGCCAGAATATCCGCCGGGTGCGTGATGAGTACCATCGTGCCATGGCCTACGTGGGTCATCACAACGGGGTGAAGGATGACCTGACCGCCTTCGAGAATCTACGCATCTCCGCCCAACTGGTGGGCGGCGCGGGCGATGATGAGCGGGTGCTCGCGGCGCTGGAGCGTATGGAGTTGGCACAATGCGTGGAACTCCCCGGTAAGGTGTTGTCCCAAGGGCAAAAGCGCCGCTTGGCGCTGGCCCGTTTATTAGTGATGGGCGCCGCACTGTGGGTGCTGGACGAGCCCTTCAACGCCCTGGATGTGCGGGCGGTGGGCCGGGTTCAGGCCGTGTTAAGCGACCATCTCGATAATGGGGGGATGGTGATGTTCACGACCCACCAGGAGGTGGACATCATCGCTCATCGCGCCCGTCACGTGCATTTGGGGGCGTGAGCGGGATCATGTGGGCCGTGTTCCAATGCGTGGTGAGGCGGGATTTGACGCTGGCGATGCGGCGGCGCGCCGATGTGCTGACCACGTTGTTTTTCTTCGTGATCGTGGTGAGCCTGTTCCCGTTGGGCGTGGGGCCGGAGATGGATATCCTGCGCATGATGGGCGCCGGGGTGGTGTGGGTGGCGGCACTGCTGGCCTCGATGCTGTCGCTGGGCAGGATGTTCTCTGCCGACTACGCCGACGGCACGCTGGAGCAGATGGTGCTCTCGCCCCAGCCGCTGACGCTGTTGGTACTGGGCAAGGTGTTGTCGCACTGGTTGACTAGCGGCTTACCGTTGGTCTTAATAGCGCCCTTGCTGGGTATCCAGTTCGGGCTTTCGACGCAGGCGCTGCTGATATTGGTGATGGCCTTGCTGTTGGGAACGCCAGTATTGAGCCTCATCGGCGCGGTCGGCGCGGCCCTGACCCTGGGATTGCGAGGTGGCGGGGTATTGGTGTCCTTGCTGGTGTTACCGCTGTACATACCGGTGCTGATCTTCGGTGCCGGGGCGGTGGATGCCAGTATGTCGGGACTAGCTGCGCAAGCGCATTTGGCGTTGCTGGGCGCATTTCTTGCGCCGGCGTTGGTATTTGCGCCCTGGGCCACCGGTTGGGCGCTGCGGATTTCGTTGGATTAGATCTAGATATCTAGATAATTGATAGGTGCTGAGCTTTGGGACTGAATCTCAACTGGTTCAAATATTCCTCCCCTGCCACGTTCTATCCACTGGCGGGCAAGATGATCCCCTATTTCGCCGGTCTGGCCGTGGTGCTGACGGTGATCGGCTTGTATCTGGGTTTCTTCGTCGCTCCCACAGATTTCAAACAAGGCGAAGGTTACCGCATCATTTTCATCCATGTGCCGGCGGCGTGGATGTCCATGCTGATTTATGTGGTCATGGCGGTCTACGCCGGTGTGGGGTTGGTATTCAATACCCGCTTGTCCTCGCTGATGGCTTATGCCCTGGCCCCCACCGGCGCCATGTTCACCTTTTTGGCGCTGTGGACCGGCGCGTTGTGGGGCAAGCCCATGTGGGGTACCTGGTGGGTATGGGATGCGCGCCTGACCTCCGAGCTGATCCTGCTGTTCCTATATATCGGTTTCATGTCGCTACGCGCCGCCATCGACGATCCGCGCCGCGCCGCCCGCGCCAGCGGCCTGCTGGCGATCGTGGGCGTCATCAACGTGCCCATCATCTATAAATCGGTGGAATGGTGGAACACCCTGCACCAGGGCGCGACGGTCACCATCTCCAGCGGCACGTCGATGGAATCCACCATGCTCACCGCCATGGCGGTCATGGTGTTCGCCTTTTGGATGTACACCATCGCCGTGGTGTTGGTCCGGGTGCGCTGCGAAATGCTCGAAGCGGAGCAGCATACGGACTGGGTGGCTGACGCGGTTCGGGAGGGCAAATGAACTGGGGTAGTGCCAGCGAGTTTTTCGCCATGGGTGGTCACGCGTTCTACGTGTGGGGCTCCTATGGCGTGACGACCGTGTTCATGGTCGCAGAAGTGGTTTTGGTCGTGCGCCGCAAACGAACTATTACCCAGCGCCTGGGTCGTATGCTTCGGATGCGCATAGGGGGTAAGCATGAAGCCCAGACATAAACGGCTCGCCTTTATCTTGGCGGGCGTGGCGGGGCTGGCGGTCGCCGCCGGTTTGGTGTTGACGGCCCTCAAGGGCAATATTCAATTATTCTTCAGCCCGTCCGAATTGGTCGCCGGCGCCGCTCCCGAGGGGCGCAATTTCCGCCTCGGTGGTTTGGTGGAAGAGGGCAGTGTACAGCGTGAAACTGACGGCTTGACGGTCCATTTCATCGTTACCGACAACGCTGAGCGGGTAAAAGTGACTTTCACCGGCATCCTGCCTGATTTATTCGCGGAAGGCCAAGGCGTGGTAGCCACCGGCGCGCTGGGCCCGGGCGGTGTATTCCTGGCCAAAGAAGTGCTGGCCAAACATGATGAAACCTACATGCCGCCCGAAGTGGCGGAGGCCCTGAAAAAAGCCGAGCAACAAAAAGCTACCACCCCGGGGAGCGGCATCTGATGGTACCTGAACTTGGTCATTTCGCACTGATATTAGCCTTCTGTCTGGCCTTGGTTTTGGGTGTGATACCCATCGCCGGCGCGGCCGTGGGGATACCGCGTTGGATGGCGTTGGCGCGACCGGTGGCGCAAGGCCAATTCGTGTTCGTGGTCTTGGCTTTCGCTGCCCTCACCTATTCCTTCGTCAACAACGATTTTTCTGTGCTGTATGTGGCCAGCCATTCCAACTCCGACCTGCCGGTGATGTACCGCGTCGCGGCGGTATGGGGCGGGCATGAGGGCTCCTTGTTATTGTGGATATTGATGCTGACCGGCTGGACACTGGCCGTGAGTGTGTTCAGTAAACATCTGCCCGATGAGATGGTGGCCCGCGTGATCGGTGTCATGGGATTGATCGCGGTGGGTTTTCTCGCCTTCACCCTGTTTACTTCCAGCCCCTTCGAACGCCTGCTCCCGGCGGCCCCCGACGGGCGTGATTTGAATCCGCTGTTGCAAGATCCCGGCTTGGTGATTCACCCGCCCATGCTGTACATGGGGTATGTGGGCTTCTCAGTGGCCTTCGCGTTTGCCATCGCCGCCCTGTTGGGCGGCAAACTCGACGCCACTTGGGCGCGCTGGTCGCGTCCGTGGACCACGGTGGCGTGGCTGTTCCTGACCATCGGGATCGCACTGGGGAGCTGGTGGGCGTATTACGAGTTGGGCTGGGGCGGCTGGTGGTTCTGGGATCCGGTCGAAAATGCCTCCTTCATGCCCTGGCTGGTGGGCACCGCCTTGATTCATTCGCTGGCGGTGACTGAGAAACGCGGCAGCTTCAAAAGTTGGACCGTGTTGCTGGCCATCTTCGCTTTCTCACTGAGCTTGCTCGGCACCTTCCTGGTGCGCTCCGGCGTGCTCACCTCAGTCCATTCCTTCGCCAACGATCCGGAGCGCGGTTTGTTCATTCTGGTGTTCCTTATCGTGGTGGTGGGCGGCTCGCTGTTGCTGTACGCCTGGCGCGCACCCAAGGTGGGCTTGGGCGGCGGTTTCGACCTTATTTCCCGCGAGTCCTTGTTGTTGAGCAACAATGTGATGTTCGCGGTGGCGGCAGGCACGGTGTTGCTGGGTACCTTGGCGCCGTTGTTCGTGGATGCCTTGGTGGCCATTAACGTCCTCGACCAGGCCAACAAGATTTCCGTGGGGCCGCCCTATTTCAATATGGTGTTCGTACCTATCATGGCCTTCGTGGTGTTTCTCATGGGTGTGGGTCCGGCGGCCAAGTGGAAGAAGGCGCAGATCCCCGAGTTGGCGGTGCGCTTGCGCTGGGCTTTCGCCACGTCATTAGTGGTGGCGGCGATCGTGCCGTTCATGATGGGCCAGTGGTCGTGGCTGGTGAGTCTCGGCATCCTGATGGCTGCCTGGATCGTGACTACCGTGGCGCAAGGCGTGCACGAGCGGGTCAGCAAGGCGCGCGGCGAGGGTCTGTGGCTGGTGCGCCTGGTCAAGTTACCCAAGAGTTTTCTCGGTATGCAAACGGCGCATTTCGGCGTGGCGGTGTTCGTTGTTGGGGTGACCCTGGTTGGTGGTTATAACCTGGAGAAAGACCAGCGCATGAACATCGGCGATACCGTGGACTTGGGGGGGTACACGTTCCGCTTCGAGGGCGTATTTAATGTCAAAGGCCCCAACTACGAGGCCGCGCGCGGCAATATCGCGGTGCTCAAGGACGGTAAATACTTGCTGGATCTGCATCCCGAAAAGCGGGTGTATAAGGTACAGAAGCAGCCCATGACCGAGGCCGGTATCGACAGCGGATTCCTGCGTCATCTGTTCGTCGCGCTGGGTGAACCGGCGGGTGGCAATGGCGCGTGGAGCCTGCGCCTGCAGGTCAAGCCATTCATCAGTTGGATTTGGACCGGTTGCGGATTGATGGCGCTAGGCGGATTGTTGGCGATCAGCGATCGCCGCTACCGGGTATTGGCGCGCAAGCAGCGCCAGGCGCTGGATACGGAAAGTGAATCCACCGAGTCGTCTGCAACGCCCAAGCCCGCGGTGGCTTATCGTGACGCGGAGGCGCGTTGATGCTGAGGTCGTTGAAGTTTCTCATTCCGTTCTTGATTTTCGTGGTGCTGGCGGTATTTTTTTGGCAAGGTCTGTCCCTCAATCCCAGCACCGTGCCTTCGCCGCTGATCGACAAGGCGGCGCCCGCATTCTCTTTGCCGCAGTTGCATGAGCCGGACAAAGTGATCACGCCGGCCGATCTCAACGGTCAGGTGTGGATGTTCAATGTCTGGGCGTCGTGGTGCGTGTCATGCCGACAGGAACATCCGGTCTTGATGCAACTCGCCAAGACCGGTGTAGTGCCCATCTACGGACTCAATTACAAAGACGCCCGCGAGGACGCCATCCGCTGGTTGCAACAATTCGGCAATCCCTACGTGGCCAGCGCCTTCGACTTGGAAGGACAAGTGGGGATTGATTACGGCGTCTACGGCGTACCCGAGACTTATGTCGTCGATCGTGCTGGCGTGATCCGTCACAAGCATATTGGTCCTGTGTCGCAGGAAATTCTGCAAAACGAAATTCTACCGATCGTAAGGAAGCTCAAAGGATGAAGCGCCTCATAGTCGCGCCCTCTCCCGCACGCAGTAGTGCGCGCGTTGGAATACAATTGTTGCTGGCCTTGCTGCTGACGCTGTTTGCAGCGCAGACGATGGCCGCCAGCGAGGCGCAGGTTGCGCTCGGTGATCAGGCGGTGCAGGAGCGGGTGTTGAAACTTTCCCACCAGCTGCGCTGCCTGGTGTGCCAAGGTCAATCCCTGGCCGAGTCGGATTCGGAGTTTTCCCGCGACATGCGTGCCAAGGTGCAGGCCCTGGTGGAGCAGGGCATGAACGACGCAGAGGTGAAAGACTATTTGGTAGAGCGCTACGGCGATTTCATTCTCTATAAGCCCCCGTTCAAGCCTGAGACCTACCTCCTATGGTTCACCCCGCTGATATTGTTCGCCATCGGCGCCACTGTGCTGCTGGTCAATTTGCGTCGTCGCCGTCAGCGTGTTGTGGCGGCGGGCGCTCCCCTGTCGGCCGAGGAAGAAACGCGGGTCAAGAAACTCCTGGAAGGGCAGGCGGGGGATAACCAGGCATGAGTATGTTTGTGGTGGTCGCGGCGCTGCTAGTCGCCGCCGCGTTGTTGTTCATCGTCCCGCCGTTGTGGCAGCGTCGCGAGCGCAAGAGCGTCCAGCGCACGCTGTCTAATCTGGAAATCTACAAGGACCAGCTGCGTGAACTGGAGGCAGACCTGGCCGTCGGCACCATCAGCCAAGAGCAATTCGAGCATGGCAAGATCGAACTCGAACGGCGCATGCTCGAGGATGTCACGCCGGAACCCGCCCCTGCTGCCCGCCAAGACAGCGGCGCGGGGCGGAGTGCGGCGGTGGCGGTGGCCCTGGTGGTGCCGTTGCTCGCGATCTTGATCTATCTGATTCAGGGCAACCCCCAGGGGCTCAACCCTGAATCCGTCACCGTTGAGACCGCCGGCTCCGGCCCGGGCCATTCGGTGACCATGGATCAAATCGAGGCCATGGTGGTGAGTTTGGCCGAGCGTTTGCAAAACAGTCCCAACGATCCGGAAGGCTGGCGCATGTTGGGCAAATCGTTGGCGGCCATGGGGCGCCACGAGGAGTCTGCCGATGCGTTCGCGGTCGGTGTGCGCTTGGTGCCCGATGACCCCGACTTGTTGACCGATTATGCCGACGCCCTGGCCATGACCTCCGAAAATCAGACCTTGGAAGGCCAGCCGCGCGAGCTGATCGAAAAGGCGCTGGCCGTCGACCCCCGCCATCAAAAAGGCTTATGGCTGGCCGGCACCGCTGCCTATGACCGCGGCGACTACCGGGAAGCGGCGGCCTATTGGGAGCGCTTAATGCCGCTGGTGGAGCCCGGCTCCGAGGATGAGCGGCAAGTGCAAAACATCGTTGCCGAAGCGCGCGGTTTAGCGGCGCGCAGCGGATCCCTGCCCGCGCAAGCGCCGCCGGCCTCTGCCGCGGCGGTCGAGGCGCGGATCTCGGGCGTGGTGAGTGTCAGTCCGGCCGTGGCGGCGCAAGTGACGTCTGGCGATACCTTGTTCGTGTTCGCGCGCGCTGTGCAGGGGCCACGCATGCCGGTGGCCATCGTGCGCGCCCAGGCCGCTGACTTGCCGTTCACGTTCACGCTGAACGATGCCGCCGCCGTGATGCCCATGGCCAAGTTGTCCGATTTCAGCGAGGTGGTGGTGGGCGCCCGTTTGTCCAAGTCCGGCAATGCCACACCAGAAAGCGGCGACCTTGAAGGCTATACCAATGCGGTGTCAGTCGTCGGCGCCGAAGTCCAGGTCGTTATCGATACCGTGGTGCCTTGATATGAATGTCGCTAGGCGACATTTGCGTATTTTTCCCGGGAGGGAAAGTGCGAGTATTAGAGCGAAGCAAGCACCGGCGCATGGGAGCCAGTTACGTTAAAGTCTGGCGAGCATTTTTGAGCGTGATGGTGATGATGGGCTTGAGCGCGTGTGATGCCACAGCGCCGCCGCCCGCCACGGCCATGGCCCAAGGACAGCCTTTCCCGCCGTTGGTCTTGGAGGGCTTGAACGGTGAGCGGGCGAGCATCGCGGATTTCGCCGGGCGCTTGGTGATCCTCAATGTGTGGGCGACGTGGTGTCCGCCTTGTCGTAAGGAGTTGCCGAGTTTGCAGCGCTTGAGTGACACGCTGGACCCGGCGCGCTTCGTGGTGATTGGCTTGTCGGTGGACGATGAAGACCATGTGGTGCGGGAATATCTCATCGATAAGGGCGTGCGTTTCACCAATTACCTCGACCGCGAGGGCAAGGTGGTAGAGCCGGCGTTGGAGATCAGTGTGTTTCCCGACACATTTTTCATCGCGCCCGATGGCACCATACTGGGTCGCATCGTCGGTGAGCGCGATTGGGATGCGGCGGAAGTGCCGCCGGCCTTGGAGGCGGCGTGGCGGGGCGAGGCCCAAGCACTGGGCCGCATCGGCCGTTTACAGTGAAGTGTCGCTTTTGCATGAGTAGGCTTGCTAGCATGATGTGCTGCCATAGTGGGGTGTCGAAAATGACCAGAAATCAAATGATCAAGGCTATCGGTGCGGCCGCCTTAGGGTGGCTGATGTTGGGTCCGGCGCAGGCCGCCGATCCGCTTAACGGCGCGTCGTTGTATGGTGCCAAGTGCGCCACTTGTCATGGCGCTAACGGCCGTCCGGTGATGCCGGGCACGCCGGATTTTTCGCGCGGTGAGCGCTTGCTTCGCTCCGACATTGATTTGCTGAAAAGCATCCGTGCCGGTATGGGGGTGATGCCCGCCTACCAGGGCTTGCTGAGCGACGATGAAATCCTCGATATCGTGGCGCATCTGCGTACCTTGCGGTGATTCGATTCCTGAAGATTTGTGCGGCGGCGCTGCTGAGCGGCGTCCTCTCCTCTTGTGGTCAAGCGCAGCAAGCCGCCTCCAGCGATGTGCCCGCGGCGGCGGCCGAGGCGCCCTCGCAGTACCGGGTGCTGGAATCTTTCGGCGTGGGCGATGACGTCTATGTGCGCTCATTGGCCGTCGACGCGGCCAACAACACCCTGTGGGTGGGCACGTCGGTGGGTGTGCACGAGGTCGAATTGGACACTCGCGAACCGCTCAATACCTTCACCCGGGAGCAAGGCCTGGCCAACGAATATGTGTTCGCCATGCTGGTGGATCGCAGCGGCCATAAGTGGTTTGGCACCAACGGTGGCGGCGTGACGCGGTATAAGGATGGGGCCTGGAAAACCTTCTTTCCCATGCATGGTTTAGCGGATTACTGGGTGTACTCCTTCGGCCAGCAGGCCAGCGGCCCGCTGTGGATAGGCACCTGGTACGGGGTCAATCGTTACGACCCCGCCAGCGGCGAATTCACCAAGTATGTCAAAGAGTTGGTGAACGAGTGGGTGTACGGGGTGGCGGTCGACCCCGAGGATCGGGTGTGGTTCGCCACCGAGGGGGGGGTGTCGCGGTACGACGGGTCGCAATGGCAGTCTTGGACCCACCAAGACGGTCTGGGCGCGCCCAATACCGACAACCTTCCCATCAGCCTCAATTCCGGTCTGGGGACGCGCTCGCGCCATGACCTCAGCGTGTTGGTGGGGGGGGAGGCGAGCTACAATCCCAACTACGCCTTTTGTATCGAGGCGGAACCGGACGGCGATATCTGGGTCGGTACTTGGGGGGGCGGTGTGAGTCGCTTCGATGGTAAGAAATGGACCAGTTACACCGCTGCAGACGGTTTGGCCGGCAATATCGTTTTCAGCATGGCGCGCGGGCAGGATGGGGTGTGGTGGTTCGGGACCAATAACGGCGTGTCCCGTTATGACGGTAAACAATGGCAGACGCTGCGCCGCGGCGACGGTTTGTTCGGCGACAGTGTCTACGCCGTGGCAGTGACCCCCGACAACGAAGTGTGGGTGGGTACCAAGCGTGGCGTGGCGCGCATCGGGCGCTAGGAGTAGAGCAGTGAAGATCGGATTTCCAGGTTTGGCGATGTTGTTGATCGTGGTGGGCGGACTGCTGGTGGGCGTCTATCAATTAGGCGCGCAGCGTGGCGCCGACCCCACCGAGTCGGCCTCGACGGCGTTGCCGACGGCAAGCGGAAGCGGCGCTGCGGTGCAGCCGGTGGCCAATAACCTGCCTCCCAATCATCCGCCCACGGTCACCCCGGTCGGGCGTCCGGGGGAGCAACCCTTCACCCATTTCCGGGTCGGTAACCGCAACGTCAAAAGCATTTTTTCCGACGGCAATATCGTCTGGATAGGGACGTCGGGCGGTGTGATTCGCTATGACATCAAAGCCGATCAATACAAACTGTTCGACAACAAGACTCAAGGGCTGCTTTCCAACGGTATCTTCCACGTCAGCCGTATCGGTGACCGCGTCATGGTCGGCACCTATGGCGGCGGACTGTCAGTGTATGACCTCAATAAGGAAACCTGGCGTAATTACAACATCCCCGACGGCTTGGCCGATCAGTTCGTCTATGACGTGCATCTCGCCAAGAATGGCGATATCTGGGTTGCCACCTGGTCGGGCGCCAACCGCATCAAGGGCGGCCAGCTGGACGATCCCACCCAGTGGGAATCCCATACCGTCGAGAGTACCGGAGGCGGTTTGCCCAACCCCTGGGTTTATGCGCTCGATGAGGCGCCTGACGGCTCCATGTGGTTCGCCACCGAATACGGTTTGGCGCATTACAAGGACGGCAACTGGCGCAACTGGCAACACCGCGAAGGCCTGGGTGCGCCGTTTGAAGTGGTCAAGGACGCCATCCAGTTCACCAGCGACCCGGGCAAGGCCTCCTCGCACCATGCCCAGCAGAAGGCCGAACAAGGCTTGCAGGACATCAATGTCGCCTACAATCCCAATTACATCATTTCCCTAGTGGTGGATAACCAAGGGATGGTGTGGTGTGGTACCTGGGGCGGCGGACTTGCACGCTTCGACGGGACCTCGTGGCGCAATTACACCACCCAGGATGGATTGCCCGCCAACCATATCTTCATGCTGTACAAGGACCCTGACGGTCATGTCTGGGCCGGCACCAGTCGCGGTTTGGCGCGTCTCAACGACGACGGCAAGGGTTTCAGTGTGCTGACCATGGCCGATGGACTCTTCGCCGACAACGTATTCTCCATGTCCAATGCCCCCGACGGCAGCGTGTGGGTGGGGAGCTTCGGCGGGGTGGCGCGCCTGGCGCACATGTAAGTGATTGAGTGGTGCGCGCCAGGACCTATATTCAACGTCAAAGAACGACCGGTATCTTGCTGTAGCACCACGCGATCCTGCCGATAACCCACAGTAGCCTCTAGTGGTGTACCGGAAGTACCTATGTGGAATGACTATCATCTCGCGCTGTGGCCGCAGGGCGGCGGGCGGCGCACGTCGGCGGAGAGAAGGAGCGAGATGCGCGCGGTCACAGGGAGTGGCGGGTGAGAAGTCTCGGCATCCGTCTCGCGTTGGTGATCTCCGGCGTTCTATCGGTGTTGGTGTTGGTCGCCGGCTTGTGGCTGGATAAGCAGCTCACGGAGGCCATGCGCCAGGAGGAATTGCGCCAAGCCAAGCTGCACGCCGGCACCTTGCTCGGCAGTTTGCAAACCCTCATGCTCAATGGTCAAGGCACCTTGGCGCGCTCTTGGATCAACCGTATGCACGGCGAGGCCGGCATCGTCGATATCGCAGTGCTGCGTCGCAATGGCGAAGAAGCCTTTACCGATCTGACTACCGTACAGCAAGTCAATGGCCATCTGGGCGCGCCGGTATTCGAGCGCCGTCCCGTGGACGCACATCACGCGCCCGTCGCTGAATCCCCCATCTTCTTGGAAGCGCTGAGCGGTCGTGCCGCCGTAGACTGGACGCAAGATGGGCAGATGTCCTTATTCATGCCTATCGAAACACGCGAAGAATGCTTGCCTTGTCACGGTTATGAAAAAGAGCCGTTGCGCGGTGTGTTGAAGCTGGCGCTGTCCACCGTGGATGCGGAGGAGCGCATCGAATTGGTACGTCATCGCTTGTGGGGCGTGGCGGCGGTCATGGTGGCGCTGCTCGGCGTGGCGATGTGGTGGGCGCTGCGCCTGAGTGTGTTGCGTCCGGTCGCTGCGCTGCGCGATGCCATCACCCGTGTCGGGGAAGGTGATCGTCTCACTAAGCTGGAGGTGGCGCGTCGCGATGAGTTAGGTGAAGTGGCCACTGTGTTCAATCACATGCAAGATAAGTTGGTGGCCTCCGAAACCCGTGTCCACGCGGTGATGGATAATGTGGTGGATGCCATCATCACCATCGACGAGCGCGGCACGATCGAGTCGGCCAACCAGGCGCTACGGCAGGTATTCGGGTACGCAGCCGATGAGGTGATCGGCAAAAACATCAGCATGCTCATGCCCGAGCCGCATCGAAGTCGGCATGACGGTTATTTGGCGAATTACTTGGCAACCGGCATCTCTAAGATTGTCGGTGTGGGCCGCGAAGTCGCCGGCAAGCGCAAAGACGGCCAGGTGTTTCCCATGGATTTGGCGGTGAGCGAAATGAGGCTCTACAACCGCCGTTTTTTCATAGGCATCTGCCGCGACATCACCGAGCGCAAGGAGCAGGTCGCAGCCATACAATATCAAGCCTTGCATGACGCGCTCACCGACTTGCCTAATCGCACCTTGCTGTCCGACCGTCTGCACCAAGCCTTAATCAATGCGCAGCGTGACCAGGACAGTCTGGCGCTGATCATCATGGATTTGGATCACTTCAAGGAAATCAACGACACATTGGGCCATCATAACGGTGATCTAATCCTGCAACAGGTGGCGGCGCGAGTGCGTGACTTGCTGCGCGAATCGGACACCGTGGCGCGCCTCGGCGGTGATGAATTCGCATTGTTATTGCCTTCCGCCGCATTGGCGGACGCGGAACGCATTGCCAAGAAAATCATCGCCATGCTCGATCGTCCCTTCGAGCTCGAGGGACAATCCTTTCATGTCGGTGGTAGCTTGGGTATCGCGCTACATCCGGGGCATGGGCGTGACGGCGCTGCACTCATGAAGCAAGCCGATGTGGCGATGTACGAAGCCAAGCGCAACAGAACCGGCTACTCGTTCTATGATCCGGCCAAGGATCAACACAGCTTGCGCAATCTCTCTTTGATGGGCGATCTGCGCCACGCCGTCGATGCCAATCAATTGGTGTTGTATTACCAGCCCAAGGTCAACACCCAAACCGGCCGCGTGAGCGGCGTGGAAGCTTTGGTACGTTGGGATCATCCGCAACACGGGCTCATGTATCCGGACGATTTCATCCCTTTGGCCGAGCAAACCGGCCTGATCAAAAACATTACCTTATGGGTGCTGCGCAAAGCGCTGTCGCAAAGTCGTGATTGGCAGCAATCGGGTATCGACATCAGCATGGCGGTGAACCTCTCGGCGCGTAATCTGCAGGACGCCGCTTTCCCCGATGAAGTGGCCGATCTGTTGCGCGAATTCGGCAATCAATTGGGGCGCTTGCGTTTGGAGATTACCGAGACGGCGATGATGGCAGACCCCGCCCGCGCCTTGGATATTCTCAATACTTTGGGTGGCATGGGCGTGCGTTTGTCTATCGACGATTTCGGTACTGGCTATTCCTCATTAGCCTATCTAAAACAATTGCCGGTGGCGGAACTGAAGATAGACCGCTCCTTCATCATGAATATGACCGAAGTGGAGAACGATGCGGTGATCGTGCGATCCACGATAGACCTGGCCCACAACATCGGTCTGCGCGTGGTGGCCGAGGGCGTCGAGGATAAGAAGACCTATGAGATGCTCGCTGAGTTGGGGTGCGATGTTGTGCAAGGTTACTATATCAGCCGACCGATACCCGCTAGCGAGCTGGTGCGCTGGTTGCAGACGCCGCCGTGGGGGATGCAACGCAGTCACGATGGCGAGGGAGCGCTTACTCGAGGTTAGGCGCGGTGCCGGGCGCGGCCGCGGCGATGGGGCGAAATACCTCGACCTTGCGGAAGTAGCCATCAGCGATATAAATCCACCCGTTTTCGTCCACCGCGACGCCTACCGGCAGACTGAAGCGGCCGGGTAGGCTGACGTTGCCGCGATTGCCGAGGAACATCAGCAATTGCCCCTGTGAATTGAAGATCTGCACATTGCCGAAAGCGTTGTCCACCACGTAAATATTACCGGCGGGATCGGTGGCGATGCCCTTGGGGCGGGCGAATTGGCCCGGGAAGCGTCCCAGTTCGCCGAAACTGCTGCGAAATTGTCCGTCGGGACCAAAGGCCTGCACTCGGAAATTACCGCCGTCCACCACATACAGCGTGCCGTCCGGCGCCGTGGCGGCGGTGACCGGCAAATTGAATTCACCTAGCCCTTCACCGCGCTTACCGATGGTTTGCAGTAGCGCGCCGCTCTGCGGGTCGAGCACTTGCACGCGGTGTTCTTGATTTTCCACGCCCCCTAAGTCGACCACGTAAAGATGACTGTCATCCGGGCTCAACGCCACGCCGGTGGGTCGCTGCAGCGTGCCATCCTCGCCCAAGGTGCGCAGATGTTTACCGTCGGCGTCGTACACCTTTACGCGCCGTGCCGAGACATCAGCCACGTAGACATCGCCGTTGCTCGCCAGTGTCAGATCTATGGGTTTGATGAGTTCGCCGGGCTGATCTTCGCCGAACTGGCGGTAATGCTCGGCGGCGATGTCGAACAACAGCACTGCGCGCTGCGCCGTGTCGGTGACGTAAACCTTGCCTTGGCGCGCCGCCACGCCCCACGGCTTCTTTATGCCGCGTGCTTCTTGCGAGCGCCCGGTGGCCATGGTTTTGAAGCGGGCCAGGCGGCTCTTGCCTTCGACGTCTTCGTTGATACGTAGAGTGCGTTCGTAAATGAAGCGCGCTTCGTCGGGGGGCGCGGGATAGACCGGCGGTGGCTCCAGCGGCGTCGGCGGGGTGCTGGCGCAGCCGGCGAGCAGGCCGCTCGCCAGGGCTGCGCTGACGAGCAGTATCAAGAAGGAGGCCGGTGTTTTTCCGAGCACGGGAGTCGCGCCGCTCATACCGCTATGCATTGCCGATCGTTAACCAATTATTTGATATGGCAGGTTTCACACAGGCGGTCGGCACGATCGCGCAACAGCAAGGTGATGTCAGGGTCATGGACATTGTGGCAGGTAGCGCATTCCACCTTGCCGTCGTAGAGCTTGATGCCGTTGTCGAAGCCATAGTGTCCATCCGGTGTACGGAAGTCCTGGTCTTTGTCGGTGAGTCCGGCGTAGGTCATCGAGAAGGGATGGTCGTTGGTCAAATCAGTACCGATGTGCTTGATGGCGATGCTATGCGCGACGCGGCCATTGTGACATTTGCCGCAGCTCATCAGATCATCGCCGCCGTTTAGGCGCAGATGCATCGCCGCATCCTTGCTGCTTTCCCAGCCATCGGGCTTGAATACCGTCATATCCACGCCCATGGTGCCGTCGTGGCAGGACAGGCACAGCAGGCTGATGGGGCTGGGTGCACGCACTTTGTTGTCCAGCGTGCGGCTGTCGTACAGATCGTAGGCCCCTTGAGCGGGAATGAAGCGATTCCAGCCCGGGTTGCCGCCGTTGTCGGCGCTGTCGAGTTCCGGGCGTTCGGGCGGTAGATGGCAATACACACACGAAGTACCGAAGTCGGAAAAGGCCAGCCCCGGCATGGCCACCACGCCGGCGCGTTGGTTGAGGCCGGTGAAATCGTGCTTGGTGCCGAGGAGCGTTCCGGCCAGCGCGTTCGCGACCAGGCCGAAACCGACCAGCAGCGCGGCCACGCCGGCAAGGGTCACCGCGCGCCGGCGTCGAGGTTTGATCGCAAGCGTATTGTTGTTGATTCGGGTCGTCACCGGCCGTTGTCCTTAGCGTGATCCCACAGACTGCGAGCGCATGGCCCCAAGAGTAGCGCAATTGATTATTTTGCGCCACAATGGCGCCCTTTTCCGGATCTGCTGCGCTGGGAACGTAGCTACCCGCAGCGAGTCACACTGAATAACCACTAGTCTTCAATACATGGTACAGATGAAGTCTCATTTCCCTTTAGCGGCACTAGCTTTGTTGACTGTAATCCTGGTTGGCCCAACGGCCGCGGCGGATGACGGCGCGACGGTGTATGAGCAGTACTGCGCGGTGTGCCACGGCGATAAAGGCGATGGGCAGACCCGCGTGCGCCGCGGTCTGAGTCCGCCGCCGCGCGATTTTACGACGGGCTTGGCGCGCAAAGAACTGAGTCGTGAGCGCATGATCACCTCCGTCACCCACGGTCGTCCCGGTACCGCCATGATGCCGTTCAGTGGTCGTTTGTCGGATGAGGAAGTCGCCACCGTGGTCGATCACATTCGCGCCACCTTTATGCAGGGTGAGGCCGAGGCGGCGCGGCCCGTGAAACTGGTCTTGGGCGAAGAGTTGTATGTGCGTCATTGCGCGGTGTGTCACGGCGACCAAGGCAGCGGTGCGATGTGGACTCGCAGCAGTCTCAATCCGCCACCGCGCGACTTCAGTGCCACCAGTGGTGTTGAGCTTACTCGCGAGCGCATGATCACCTCCGTCACCCATGGCCGTCCCGGTACCGCGATGATGTCGTTTCACCGGCGTTTGAGCGGCCCGGAAATCGAGGCCGTGGTGGATTACGTGCGTACTTCGTTTTTGGGTAAGTCGGCAGCGGCCGCACCGTCCCATCCGCCGCTGACCGTGGATATGACGCAGCCATTTCCCAAAGGTTTGCGTGGCGATGTTGCAAAAGGCGGCCATTTCTATCAAGACAATTGCGCAACTTGCCATGGCGAGCAGGGTGAGGGCAATGGCCCGCGCTCCAGTTTCATCAGCCCGAAGCCGCGCAATTTTACCGCCGCCGAGGCGCGGCAACGCTTGAATCGGCCCGCGTTGTACGCCGCCGTGCGTGACGGTCTGCGTGGCACGGTGATGCCCGCTTGGGGCAAGGTGCTGGGCGATCAGGAGTTGGCCGATGTGGCGGAATATGTGTTTGTCACTTTCGTGCATCCCCATTCCGAAGGTAAAAAAAAACTGGACCAACCCTAGCCGCAGTGAGCGGCGATTTGGACCGCGGTCGCCAGGTCTATAACGAACGCTGTTATTTCTGTCACGGCTACAACGGTGATGCCAAGACGCTGGCGGCCAGTTATCTGCAGCCTCCGCCGCGCAATTTCACCCGCACCGATATGCGCCGCTTGTCGCGCGAGCGCATGATCGAAGTCGTCAGCCACGGCAAGCCGGATACCGCCATGAGCGGCTTCGCCAG
Source organism: uncultured Chromatiaceae bacterium (assembly GCA_945787555.1). Lineage (GTDB taxonomy): Bacteria > Pseudomonadota > Gammaproteobacteria > DRLM01 > DRLM01 > CALZJG01. Next base: position 20,775 of record CALZJG010000053.1, read on the forward strand.
TTTGCTGAGTGCGGTGGACATCGCCGCGGTAGTCGATTATGTGCGCCACACATTCATGGAGCGCGCTGCGGTCAACACTTATTACCACACCCCCGAGAACGGCTGGCCCGATCATGAGCGCTATCGCGCCGCGTTTCCCTTCGCCTTGGGTGAGATCGCGCTCGATACGCCGTGGGAACAATTGACGTCAGAGCAGCAGGCGGGGAAACGCTTGTTCATGGGCAGTTGCATTACTTGCCATGACCGCGCGCGGGTGCGCGACGAGGGCGCGGTGTGGGACCCGCGCGCCGTGTCATTCCCGCGCGGTGGTTTCAGTCTCGACGCGGCGCCGGACGCGACCTCCGGTGCGACGCCCTATGCAAAGCACGACGTGCCGCCGGTCTTGCATGATCTCTCCGCGCCAGAGCGACGCGGTGAGGCCTCGTTTCAAGCCAATTGCGCGTTCTGTCACGCCGCCGACGGCACCGGGCGCAATTGGATCGGACGTTTTCTCGAACCCCATCCGCGCGATTTGACCGGTCCCGCCATGCGCGACATGACACGAGCTCGCCTCACAACGGTAATCCGAGACGGTCTGCCCGGTACCACCATGTCGGCCTGGAAAGAGGTGCTCAGTGATGCGGACATCGAAGCCGTGATCGCTTACATCGCACGGGCCTTTCACCCACTCGCTGCCGAGGCGCCGCGGCGGGAATAGCTTTCGCTTTCGCGCCGCGGCTCTTATCATCCAAGCAGAGAGGCAAGTCGATGGGGATTTTCGCTCAGCACTTTTCCCGGCGCAGGCAGCGCTGGATTGAGGTGCTCACCCCATTCCGCTAGGGTATGCGGGAGGGCGTTGTGGTTGGATGGTGAGCCCTCAGACCATCGGTTGCGGTCGCTCGCAGCGCTCTCCCCCATTCGGCTAGGAGGGGTTGAGTAGCGGTTAGATTGACGCCCTCACCTCATCGGCTGCGCTCCCCTCGCTGCGCTTCCCCCGCTAATTGGGGGTTGTGGTTAGTTCGAGAGCCCTCGCTCCACCCCTTTCCCGCCTGCGGGAGAGGGGGGTAAGTCTAAGAATTGTATTATTAGAGGCGGCATTCATGATCAAGGTGGGCATCGTTGGCGGCACGGGGTACACAGGCGTGGAATTGCTGCGTTTGCTCGCCGTGCATCCGCAAGTGGAATTGCGCATTATTACTTCGCGCTCCGAGGCCGGTACGGCGGTGAGCGAGATGTTCCCCAATTTGCGTGACCATGTCGATTTGGCTTTCAGTGAACCCGATCCGGTGGCGTTGCGTGATTGCGACGTCGTGTTTTTCGCTACGCCCAACGGGACGGCCATGACCCAGGCCCGCGATCTGCTGGCGGAGGGGGTGCGCATCATCGACCTGGCGGCCGATTTCCGCCTTAAGGATCCGCTGGTGTGGGAGCAATGGTATGGCGTCCCTCACGCCTGTCCGGAATTGTTGGAAGGGGCGGTGTATGGGCTCCCCGAAGTCCATCGCGAGCGCCTGCGCGACGCGCGCTTGGTGGCCAATCCCGGTTGCTATCCCACGGCGGTGACCTTGGGTTTCCTACCCCTGATCGAGAATGGGCTGGTGGACACCCAGCGCTTGATCGCCGATGCCAAGTCTGGGGTCAGCGGTGCCGGTCGTAAGGCTGCCGCGGGTATGCTGTTGTGCGAGGCCAGTGAGAGTTTCAAGGCCTATGGCGTGCCCGGTCATCGCCATCTGCCGGAAATACGCCAAAACTTGGCCCAGGCGGCCGGGGCGGCGGTGGGCTTGACCTTCGTACCCCATCTCACACCTATGATACGCGGTATCCACGCTACGCTGTATGCCACCCTGCGCGACCCCTCCATCGATTTGCAGGCCGTGTATGCCCGCCGTTATGCGGGCGAGCCGTTCGTGGATGTGCTGTCGGCCGGTTCCCATCCCGAAACCCGCAGCGTGCGCGGCGCCAATCTGTGCCGGATCGGCGCGCACCGCCCGCAGCAGGGTGATACCGTGGTGGTGTTGTCGGTGATCGACAACTTGGTCAAGGGTGCGGCCGGGCAGGCGGTGCAGAATATGAACATCATGTTCAGTTTAGCCGAGACTACCGGCTTGCAAGGCATCGCATTGATGCCCTAGGGGACCGTTCCATACCGTTCCTGCAGGCAACCCAAACATGAGTCTAGGATGAATAACAACACTAAGCAGTTCGTCATCAAACTCCATCGACCGTGGCGCAAAGGGTTGTTGTGGTTGGTGCTGGTCGCGGTGCCGGCGCTGGGGTGGGGCTTGTTCGATTACGGTCGCAATCGGGCCGGTTATGACAGTGCCGAGGTGGCCCGTGAGCGGATCGCCATGCAAGCGGCTTTGGACGAATCGCGTGCAGCTGGCACTGTGTTGAGTCAGGAGGTGGCGAACTTGGAACGTCACCGCGAGATCGATCGCCAGGCCTACGCCGAGATCGAAAACACCCTTAAGGTGCTGCAGCTGGAAAATCAGGAGCTGCGCGAGGATATCGCCTTTTTGCGCGGCATCGTCTCGCCCATTGAGTCGGCGCAGGGCATGCGCGTGCAAAGTCTGAGCTTCGCAGCTTCCGATGATACATCGCGCGGGTTTAGTTACAAATTGGTGTTGGTCCAGGTGACGCAGGAGGCGCGGTTGACCAAGGGCGTCATCCGGCTTACGGTGCAAGGCTTGCAGGAAGGCTCGCCCGCCGAACTTTCTTTAAAGGAGTTGGGGCAGAAATCTGAGCAGATCCCCTTTGGGTTTAAGTATTTCCAAAGAGTGCAGGGGGAAGTGCAATTGCCGGAGGGTTTCGAGCCGGCACGGGCGGTGGTTAAGGTCGTCGCGGATCGCCCTAAAAAGGCTACATTGGAGCGCAGCTTCGAGTGGCGCGATATCGCGAGCTGAGGGAGGGAAACCATGTGGAACGGTAAACGACGCCGCGCGGCGGCCCGGGTGGATACGCTGGTAGGCGAGGGCACCTGCGTGCGGGGGGACGTGATGTTCAGTGGCGGCTTGCATGTCGACGGCGTCGTACAGGGGAATGTCATCGCCGACCCTGCTATCGGCGATGCCGTGGTCGTGCTTAGCGAGCATGGCCGTATCGAAGGGGAAGTGCAGGCGCCGCATGTCATCATCAATGGCGCCGTTTCCGGCGACGTGCGCGCCGTGGAGTGCGTGGAATTGGCGGCCCGGGCCCGGGTGCACGGCGATATCTATTATCACCGTATCGAGATGGCCATGGGCGCGGAAGTGAACGGACAGCTGGTCCATATGGTCGAAGCCGAAGAACCCCGTTCCCTGCCGGCGCCGGATCGCGCCGAGGCCCACGCCGCCCGCACTGTGGAGCACATTTCTTCGAGCTGAAGGGAAAAGTTGATCGTGCCGATAGGTAAATGAGATAATGTCCACCAATTTGGTTATTTAGAATCTTGGAGTGCCACTATGAGCGTACCCGCTGTCGAGGCCCAGCCTCCCCTGATTTTCTCTGAATCGGCTGCCAACAAGGTCAAGCAGCTGATCCAAGAAGAGGGTAACGACGCCCTCAAGCTGCGTGTTTTCATCAGCGGCGGCGGCTGTTCGGGGTTTCAGTACGGTTTCACTTTTGATGAAGCTATCAATGACGGCGATACTGCCGTGGTGACGAGCGGCGTTACGCTGTTGATCGACCCGATGAGTTTTCAGTACCTGGCCGGGGCTGAGATCGATTACACCGAAGGTCTCGAAGGCGAGCAATTCGTGATTCGCAATCCCAACGCCAGCACGACCTGCGGCTGCGGTTCGTCGTTCTCCGTCTGATCGCGTTACTGTAGTTCTAAAGGACGGGGCGTCCAGGAGACGCCCCGTTTCTTATTTTGTTATCCTTGGGTTTATTTCCCCCCGCTGTGATGGTTTTCTGATGAACGAATACGTGCCTGGCTTAGAAGGCGTGCCTGCGACTCGCTCCAACATCTCGCACATCGACGGTGAGCAAGGCGTGCTCGCCTATCGGGGCTACCCGATCGCCGAATTGGCCGAACACAGCTCGTTCGAGGAAACAGCGCTGTTGTTGTTGGACGGCCAGCTGCCCACGACACAAGAGTTGGCCGATTTCGATACCCAGCTGCGCACCAACCGGCGCATGAAATACAACATTCGCGCCATGATGAAGAGCCTGCCGTCCTCGGGTCATCCCATGGAGATGTTGCAGACGGCGGTGGCGAGTCTGGGTATGTTCTATCCGGGTCGCGAACGTCTTACCGGCCCCAATGCGTGGGAGGACCTGGAGTACGTGCATGGCATGTCGGTGCGCATTATCGCTCGCATGGCCACCTTGGTTGCGATGTGGGAGCACATCCGCAATGGTTACGATCCCGTTGAACCGCGCACCGATCTCAATCACGCCGAGAATTTTCTATACATGCTGACCGGTGAAGATCCCGATCCGTTCTTCGCCAAAGTATTGGATGTCTCGTTGGTGCTGCATGCCGAGCACACCATCAATGCCTCGACTTTCGCAGCGCTGGTCGCGGGCTCAACGTTGGCCACTCCCAGTGCGGTGGTGGCAGTCGCCATCGGCACGCTGTTTGGCCCCTTGCACGGCGGCGCCAATCAAAAAGTGGTGGAGATGCTGGCCGAGATCGGTGCGCCCGACAAAGCCAAACCTTGGCTGGACAAACAGCTCGCCGCCAAGGGGAAGATTTGGGGCATGGGGCATCGTGAGTACAAGGTCAAGGATCCGCGCGCGATCATTTTGCAGCGCTTGATGGAAAAGATGGTCGATTACCAGGGTGGCAAGGTCAGCCCGCTGTTCGAAACTGCGCTGGCCCTGGAAGAGGCGGCCGTCGAGCGTTTAGGCCCTAAGGGAGTGTATCCCAACGTCGATTATTATTCCGGCATTCTATACGCTGAGATGGGCATACCCGGCGATCAATTCACGTCCATCTTCGCCATGGCGCGTTGTGCCGGTTGGTTGGCCCATTGGCGCGAGCAACTGCGCTATAATCGTATCTTTCGTCCCACCCAGATGTACACCGGAGAGGATGTGCGTAGCTACGTTCCGATCAAGCAGCGCTAGCGCTCACTGCACGTTTCACTTTCCGACTCTGCCTGGATAGATCGCCCCTAGCACCACCGCATGACGCGCGCCGGTGACGTTGGGGAGATTGCCAGGCTTACCTTCCAGTGTTTGTTTCGCCAGCCAGGCGAAGGCGGTGGCTTCCACCCATTGCGGATCGATGCCGTAGTCGAGGGTAGAGGTGACGGCGCGCGGGGCCAGCAGACTTCTTATGCGAGCCATCAAGGCGTGATTGCTTATGCCGCCGCCACAGACCAGTACGCGCTGCGTGGTGGGTGCATGATTGGCCACCGCGGCGGCAATGCTACGCGCTGTCAATTCGCATAAGGTCGCTTGCACGTCCACCGCCGCTGGGGTGGGGTCTATCCCGTTCTGCGCCCGCAGCAGCCAGGCGAGGTTGAAATACTCCGGGCCGGTGGATTTGGGCGGTGGTCGTTCGAAATAGGCATCATCGAGCAGTTTTGCCAGCAAGGTCGGGTGGACTTGCCCGCTGGTGGCCCAGCGGCCTTGATCGTCGTAGGCGTGGCCGAGGTGACGCACGGCCCAGGCATCCAGCAAGGTATTGGCCGGCCCGGTGTCGTAGCCCCGCACGGGGGCGTTGGCATCACCAGGCAAGACGGTGATGTTGGCGATGCCGCCAAGGTTGAGTACCAGCCTATCCTCGCCACGACTGGTGAAGACCGCGGCGTGAAAGGCCGGCACCAGCGGTGCGCCTTGGCCGCCCGCGGCGATGTCGCGGCGCCGGAAGTCGGCTACGGTGGTAATGCCCGTATCTTCGGCAATGATGTTCGGGTCACCGAGTTGCCAACTGCTGGGTTTTTCGCCGCCGGGGCGATGCAGCACGGTCTGGCCGTGGCTGCCGATGGCGCGCACGCGGGCGTCTGTTACCCCGCTAGCGGTGATCAGTTCGCGCGCGGCTAGCGCGAACAGCTGCCCCAGTTGCACGTCGAGCGCCGTCACCCTGGCGAGTTCGTGCTTGCCATGCGCCAGAGTGCGCACTGCGTCACGCAGCGATGTCGGCATGGGCATGTGGTGATGATGGAGAGTTTGCGGCGCGCTGGTCGTGGTGTCGAAGGCCGCCAGCACGGCATCGATGCCGTCCATGCTGGTGCCGGACATTAGGCCGATATAGTGTTCGGGGAGAGTCATGGCCGCGCGTGCTCGCGCCAGAGCCTCAACGCTGGGCGGTGGTGACGGTGGTCAACGCGGCCAACTGCGCTAACAGCGGTTGAATCTTGGTCTCGAAGTCGCGTCGATATTCCGGGGCGATAGGGACCGCCTCCGGCAATTTAACGGTGAGCGGGTTGCGGTGTACGCCATCGACGCGGAATTCGTAATGCAAATGCGGGCCGGTGGCCAATCCCGATGATCCGACATAGCCAATGATCTGGCCTTGCTTGACGCGGCTCCCGCTCGGGAGGCCGCGCGCATAACGCTTCAGGTGGGCGTATAGCGTGCTGTAACGGCTGCCGTGTTGAATTTGGACTGTTTTTCCATAGCCGCCGCGCGCGCCGCGGTAAGTGATTTTGCCGTCACCGGCTGCCTTGACCGGTGTGCCGGTGGGGGCGGCATAGTCCACGCCCTTATGGGCGCGTATGCGGTTCAGCACCGGATGCAGCCGCCCCGTACTGAAATGCGAGCTGATGCGGCGAAAGTCCACCGGGGTGCGGAGAAAGGCCTTGCGCAGGCTTCTGCCATTGGGGTCGAAGTAGCTGGTATTCCCTGCCTTGTCGGTGTAGCGCACCGCACGGTAGACCTTGCCGCGATTGACGAACTCGGCGGCGAGAATATCGCCATCGCGTAATTTCTTACCGTCGATATAAAGTTCATCGTAGAGGACCGTGAATTGGTCGCCTTGGCGGATGTCCAGTGCGAAGTCGATGTCCCAGCCGAAAATGCCGGCCAGTTGCATGGTAAGGCCGTCCGACACGCCGGCTTTTGAGGCGGCCATGAACAATGAATCATGTATGACGCCCGTGGCGTGAGACTTGCGACGGTCGGCCGGGCGCTCGATGGTGGTGCTGCGATACGTATCACCGTCGCGCACTACCCGCAAGGATTCCAGTGCGCTGCTGTCGTACACCAGTTCTTGTAGGGTGTTGTCCTGGTCTACGCCCAGTTTAATGATCTGTCCGGGATGGATGCGATTGAGTTGCGCCGCCGTTTCCTTGTCGGAGGTCATGACGGCATGTAACGACTGTCCGCTCAACCCATGGCGAGAGAATATTGCAGCTAAATTGTCGCCACGGCGCACGGTCACTTCATCCCATGCCAGGGGGGCGCCTTCTGGCTGTGTTTGCACAGCCTCCACAGGCGCCGGAGCGGCGTCGCCGGGCAGATCTTCAGCAAAAGGCGCTAGCGCCGTTTCCGGTGTGACCTCATATTGAGGCAGTGAGAGATCCATGGTTTGCAGGGGCTGCGAGCGGGTCGCCTCGGCGTCGCCAGGCCGCAGGCTCAACACCGCACCCGTGGCCAGCAAAGTGACGCCCAAGGCGAGCCAATGTGCGTGGCTGAGGAAGGATTTGTAGTTGAGCGCTGGTGGCATGAATTTTCATCCTGAATAATGACTACGGCCTGTTTTCGCCAGCCGCTTCCCTGCAAAGTGTAAAGGGTATCCCGGGCCTTGGGATGGCGTCAATTCACCGTGCACATTAATCATGGCTGCAGAGGACGTCCTCGACCAGGAACGGCATCACAGTTCGCGCCTTAAGTGCCCGTCGGCTGGGAGCGGGCGTCTCCATCGTTGCTTGCCTGGACTTGCGCAACCTTTACGCAGTTCCTGCCGGAGTCTTTGGCCTTGTATAAAGCCACGTCCGCAGCTTCAATCAGATTCTCATAACGCGTCATATGCGGCATCCATTGGGCGATGCCGGCGCTTATTGAAATGGGTATTGCGATATTTTCGTGTTGCACGGGTTGATCAGCAATGCGCGCGCGCAGTCGTTCCGCCAGTATTTCGGCGCCTTCGCTGGTGGTTTCGGGGAGGATGAGCGCGAATTCCTCGCCGCCGTAGCGACCGGCGGTGTCGGATTGGCGCAATCCGGCGGTGACCCGCTGCGCGGCGTTGCGCAGCACTTCGTCACCGGCCAAATGGCCGTGGGTGTCGTTGACATTCTTGAAGTGATCCAGATCCAGCAGCACCAGCGACATATTGCCGCCGTAACGACGAACGCGGCTGAATTCCTTGGCCAGGGTTTCCTCCAGGAAGCGACGGTTGTAAATGCCAGTGAGGCCGTCGCGATTGCTGGCCTCGGCCAGTGATTGCATGGCTTTCTTGAGCATGTTCTGGTAAATGCTGGTGTCGGTGACGTCCAGCAAGCTGACGCATACGTGTTGCACCTCGCCCTCGGCATCCTTGACGGGCATGAAAGTGCAGTTCTGCTGCATGTGGTCGATGCCGCCGGTGACCGGGCGGTTGTGGGCGAATTTGAAAATATAGGGGCGCTGTTCCCAGGTGGTGAAGGCGAAGTTCTTCAAGATAAACACACTATTGATCTTGCGCTCCAACATATCGCGCGGCAGTTCGGGAAAACATTCGAAGAGATTCTTGCCTATGACATCCTCGGCACGTAATCCGCTATGGCTTTCCATGAAGCGGTTCCACAAGACGATTGCCATGTCGCGATTGACCGAAAACACGCCGACATTGATGCGCTCGATGACGTACTCGTGCAAGGGAGGTGATTGGGGCTGCAGGTTTGTGTTCATTAGATGGCCGCGATGAATTCGTTTAAGGACTCGCCCAGTGTTGCGATGGCATCCTCGGCCATCATAATCAATAGATGGCTTTTAAAATTTTTCTCTTCCAAAGTGAAGTTTACCTCCACCTTGAGGCAATAATTCCATGGTAAGTTGTTGCCGGTCAGCACGCGATCGGGCGTGACGTTCTCGCTGATGATGGAGGGCGCGGAGAAAGTGAGGTCGGCGTCGAGCTGTTCGGCGACGCCATTGAGGCAAGCGCCGACCAGGATGTTGCTGACGTCGAACAAGACTTCCTTTTCGGTTTGAGCGTCGACGCTGTGTTCGTAGCCCATCAAGTCACTCAGCGCGCTAACGCTGCCTGAGGTGAAAATGACAATTGCCTCGCCGCGCAAGTGACTGGAGAAAGACTGCCTTACCGCGGTGACTTCGGTGGTTGCATCATCCATTAGGGCGGCAACGCTTTGTGATACCTGCTCGGCCTCGATGAGGCGGATACGCGGTACTGACAAGACCACGAAGGTGTCCAGTACGCGGGCCAGTGAGTCGCCCGCCTGCCCCATCGCGATATTGACGATTTCCTGGAGGGCGTCGGTCTGATCGGCGCTGAGCGTTACGATGCTCATAGGATGCCGAATTCCTCTAGCACGGCGCTTATCTCTTTTGTTTTGACCGGCTTGCGTAGAAACGCAATGGCGCCCAGGGCCTTGACGCGCTCCTGCGCCTTGGGTTGGACATCAGCGGAAATGACGATGACAAAGGCATTGAGTCCTTCCTTCTTTAGATTTTCCAGTACCTCATAGCCGTCCATCACCGGCATGGTGAGATCCAGGAATATCACATGCGCATTGCCGCCGCGGTAAGCTTCTAGCGCCTCTTGGCCGTTGCTAGCCTGCGTGACCTCCACGTTCCAATCGGCCGGTAAGGCTTTGATGAGGAGCTTGCGCGACATTGCGGAGTCATCCACTACCAGTATGGGGGTGGCCATACTTATTTCCTCCAAGGGCTTTCCATTCACGTGTACTTAACGGCGCTCGCCGGGGGAACATTAGTCTTGCCATGAGATCTTCGCGGGTGCCTCGGGCCGGCGGGGGGAGCGGCCCTTCCGCAGGGAAGGCTATGCTAATCTAGGCCCCATTTTTTGCGGAGGAGCGGGCATGACGGCGATGGCCGAGGCGCTGGAAATCATCAAAAGGGGGGTGGAGGAGGTCCTCGTCGAGTCCGAGTTGTCGGAAAAACTCAAGACGGGTCGCCCCCTGCGCGTCAAGGCGGGCTTCGATCCTACCGCGCCCGATCTCCATCTCGGGCATACCGTGCTGCTCACTAAGTTGCGCCAATTCCAGGACTTGGGGCACGAGGTGATCTTTCTGATCGGAGATTTCACCGGGATGATCGGCGATCCCACCGGCAAGAGCGCCACTCGCCCACCGCTGACGCGTGATCAAGTCATTGAGAATGCCCGCACCTACGAGACCCAGATCTACAAGATCCTGGCCCCCGAGCAGACCTTGGTGATGTTCAACTCCAGTTGGATGGGCGATATGCGGGCCGGCGACATGATCCAGTTGGCGGCCAAGCACACCGTGGCGCGCATGCTCGAGCGCGACGATTTCCACAAGCGCTATCACGGCGGGCAGCCCATCGCTATCCATGAATTTCTCTACCCCTTGATTCAGGGGTACGACTCGGTTGCTTTGCGTGCCGATGTGGAATTGGGGGGAACCGATCAGAAATTCAATATGTTAGTGGGGCGCGAGTTGCAAAAGCACTACGGGCAGCCGACCCAAGTGGTGCTGACCATGCCCATCCTCGAAGGCTTGGACGGCGCGCAGAAAATGTCCAAGTCATTGGGTAACTACGTTGGCATCAACGAGCCGCCGGGCGAAATGTTTGGCAAGCTAATGTCTATCAGTGATGAATTGATGTGGCGCTATTTCGACTTATTAAGTTCCGAAACACTCGCCACACTCGCCGCCTGGCGTCGCGAAGTGGCCGCGGGCGCCAATCCGCGCGACATCAAATTCCGCTTGGCCGGGGAAATCGTCGCACGCTTTCATGGCGCGGCAGCGGCGCGGGGTGCCCAAGAAGAGTTTATCGCCCGGTTTCAGAAAGGGGTACTGCCCGACGACATGCCGGAAGTCCGGCTTACCGCTACCGGGGCGGGCTATCCGATTGCCAACCTGCTCAAGGATGCCGGGCTGACGGCGAGCACTTCGGAGTCGCTGCGCATGGTCCAGCAAGGCGCGGTGCGCATTGATGGCGAGCGGGTGGCGGACAAGAGCATGGAAATCGCTAGAGGGACGGCGCATGTGTACCAGGTCGGCAAGCGGCGTTACGCCCGTGTAACCCTGGTGTGAATAGATCCCGAAAAAAGGTGTTGACGCTTTCGGGTGGCCGCGTATACTGCGCGCCTCATCGCTGCTGCTGCGGTGCTGCGAAAAGCGCCGCAGCGATAGCGAGAATAAAGATGTTGACGATGAAAACGAGGTCGGTATAATTGCCGCCCTCGGTTGAGACGAAAGACTCTCAACACCGTTCTTTAAAAATCCAGAGAGCCAAGCAATTTGTGTGGGCGCTTCGTGAGCTAAAGCTCGCAAAGTGACCATGACAGACGCCTCGCAAGAGGTTATGTCGAGCAGGAATAGGTTGCTTCCAGCAACCGCAATTCTTTGAACTGAAGAGTTTGATCCTGGCTCAGATTGAACGCTGGCGGCATGCCTAACACATGCAAGTCGAACGGTAACAGGCCCTTCGGGGTGCTGACGAGTGGCGGACGGGTGAGTAATGCATGGGAATCTGCCTAGTAGTGGGGGATAACCCGGGGAAACTCGGGCTAATACCGCATACGCCCTACGGGGGAAAGCGGGGGATCGTAAGACCTCGCGCTATTAGATGAGCCCATGTCCTATCAGCTAGTTGGTGGAGTAACAGCCCACCAAGGCGACGACGGGTAGCTGGTCTGAGAGGACGATCAGCCACACTGGGACTGAGACACGGCCCAGACTCCTACGGGAGGCAGCAGTGGGGAATCTTGGACAATGGGGGAAACCCTGATCCAGCAATGCCGCGTGTGTGAAGAAGGCCTTCGGGTTGTAAAGCACTTTCGATAGGGAAGAAAAGCTTAGGGTTAATACCCCTGGGTCTTGACGTAACCTACAGAAGAAGCACCGGCTAACTCCGTGCCAGCAGCCGCGGTAATACGGAGGGTGCGAGCGTTAATCGGAATTACTGGGCGTAAAGCGCGCGTAGGCGGCTTTGTAAGTCGGATGTGAAAGCCCCGGGCTTAACCTGGGAATTGCATTCGATACTGCATGGCTAGAGTATGGTAGAGGGAAGTGGAATTCCGGGTGTAGCGGTGAAATGCGTAGATATCCGGAGGAACACCAGTGGCGAAGGCGACTTCCTGGGCCAATACTGACGCTGAGGTGCGAAAGC
>CALZJG010000054.1 GCA_945787555.1 uncultured Chromatiaceae bacterium
GCATTAAGGCTGGCTCCTGTTGTGATGGTTTGTGGTTTCGCGACTCACACCTTATCACCTTGAGCCAGTCTTACTTTATCTTTCTACTCAGTTAGTTATTCTTAAGTAAGTGCCATTCGACCCAGTGTCCTTGAGTATCTTTGCGGAAGCAATCCATGCTGGGATTATAGGGGGTCAGCGAGGACGTACTCTTGCAAGCTCTCAAGTTCGCGACAGGCTGCGAATTGGCGGCCGCGGTCGAAGGCGTCGGTGGATTCGGATAACACTGCCACGATCAGCGAGGAGTAACCCTTGAAGTAGTCCGTCTCTCGGTCGCGTGAGTCGCAGGTGACTATGGTGTCCGGATAGAAATAGGCGTTGGCTTTTTCCACATGGGCTTTCATGTCGGAGACGTAGGTGCGGCATGGACCACCGCGCAGCTGATTATGGAGTAGCGCAAACTGATTTCGGGCTACCGTCGCATGGGCATCCTTGACGCCCACCATGGCGCAGACATCACCATTCAGATACTCGTGTTTGTCGTCTTGGCTGTTTTCCCATGCCAGATAGGCTTCTGCAGTGAGCGGGCTAGTTTGATTGGCGATCGGCAGAGGTGCATGACTCCATCCGACGGATTGGCGCTAGTACAAATATTAGCCTGGAATCGAGGTTGTACTCGAATACTTCCACCTGCACTATTGCGGAATGGACTTCAGCCCTAGTTTTGTTATTCGAGTTTAGACCGATTTTCTGGTTGTAAGGTAGGATAAGTGGGCGTTGATAGCCAGCGTCGATTTTGACTTCGCATGGATTTCGTTGAGTAGGTATGGGACTTAAGAGTCGTTGTTTAAACGTCTGCTTTGTTGATCTTGCCCCCTCACCCCCACCCTCTCCCGCCTGCGGGAGAGGGGGTAAAAGGCATAGCGGAGCAATACATGAATATTCGGGAAAGTTTGTATAGTCTCTAAGCGCCACCACATATCAATATGTCTGAACTCCCATTGAACATGGCCGCCATCATCTTAGGTGCGGTTTTCGTCTTGTCGCTATTCCTCACCGGCCTGGTGCGGCGTTATGCGCTGCGTGCGCTGCTGGATATTCCTAACGACCGCAGTTCCCACGACCGACCGACGCCGCGGGGGGGTGGGGTAGCTATCGTGGCTGTTCTTTTGCGCGTCTTTTCGCTTTTGGGCTGGGTGGTATTAATGCCTTCGGGGGTGGTTTGGGCCTTGTTGGGTGGGGGTGGGTTGGTGGCCGGTATCGGTTGGGTGGACGATCATCGTCATGTCCCGGCGCTGTGGCGGGCCCTGCTGCATGGCGTGGCTGCGTGTTGGGCGGTGTTTTGGCTGGGGGGATTCCCGAGTCTTGAACTGGGTTTGATGACATTGCCATTGGGGATTGTGGGTAGTTTTCTTGCGGTACTGGCCCTGGTCTGGCTCACCAATCTCTATAACTTTATGGACGGCATCGACGGTATCGCCGGGGGGCAGGCGGTGTCGGCCGGCTTGGGGGGGGCGGTGTTGTTGGGGTGGGCAGGGGCATACGAGTTGGCGCTGGTCGCCGCGTTGCTGGCCGCCGGCAGCGCTGGTTTTTTGGTCTGGAACTGGGCGCCGGCGAAGATCTTCATGGGCGATGTGGGGAGCGGATTTGTCGGATTCTGTTTTGGCGTGCTGGCGTTGGCGAGCGAAAAGGCAGGGGCAGTGCCGGCCACGGTGTGGATGATAGTGCTAGCGGTGTTTCTGCTGGATGCAACATTTACTCTGTTGCGGCGGGTATTTACGGGTGAGCGGTGGTATACTGCGCACCGCACGCACGCCTACCAGCGCTTGGTGCAAATGGGATGGACCCATGTCCGGGTGAGTGCGACGGTGATGCTGATTAACATTGGAATATTGCTGCCGCTAGCATACGTATCGCTCAAGTGGCCCGCATTGCTGCCTTGGAGTTTGGCTTTGATAGTCGCACTGGGGTGGGTAATGTGGAAGAAGACCATGATGGAACATCAACGCCAAGTCGCCGTCCGGCTGTCAGAGGACCAGGGATGACTGAATTCAACCGTCGCGTCGCCGTCATCTTCCATGATTTATGCATGGTTGCGCTAGCCTGGCTGCTGGCTTACAGCTCACGTTATAACTTCAGTCTTGGCGATGCGGAGTGGGTGACGCTCGCGACCACATTGCCGGTCGTGGTATTGGCCCAGGGTGTGATCTTGTGGCGCCTTGGCCTGTATCGCAGCATTTGGCGCTTCGCCAGTATTCCGGACTTGTGGAATATCCTGCGCGCGGTGGCCTTGGGTACCTTGGCCGCCGGACTGATGTTGTTTTTGTTCTACCGCCTGCAAGGCATTCCCCGCAGCAGTTTGCTGCTTTATCCGCTCTTTCTGGTCTTTCTGCTAGGTGCGCCGCGAGCCGTCTATCGGATGTGGAAGGACCATCGCCTCAACCTGCGTAAACTGGCCGGTCGGCAGCGCGTATTGATCATCGGCGCGGGGCGCGCCGGCGAGATGCTGGCGCGCGATATGCGTCGTGATGGCGACTATTTGTCCGTGGGCTATCTCGATGATGACCGACGTTTGAAGGGCGCCAAGATCCATGGCTTGCCGGTACTGGGCGCTGTCGATGACTTGCCCGCTGTGGCGGAGAACATGGCGGTGGATACGGTAGTCATCGCCATGCCCTCGGCGAATAGCCAACAGATGCAACGGGTGGTGAACAAGTGCGAGGAAGCCAAAGTGGCGTTTCGCACCCTTCCGCGTTTGGACGATCTGCTGGCCGGGCGCGCCAGCATCAACGAATTACGCGAAGTGGTCATCGACGACTTGCTGGGACGTGATCCCATATCCCTCGATTGGCAGGCCATCAGCGTCGGCGTGGCCGGCAAGACCGTGCTGGTGTCCGGGGCGGGCGGTTCCATCGGGGCGGAGTTGTGTCGTCAGCTCGCGCGTTTGAGTCCCAATAAATTGGTCATAATCGAGCGCAGCGAGTTCCATCTCTACAGCATCGAGTTGGAATTACGCCATGCCTTTCCCGATCTGGTGTTGCAATCCTGCCTGGCCGATGTCGCCGATAGTGTGGCCGTGGAGCATATATTGACGCTGCACCGCCCTGATGTGATCTTCCACGCCGCTGCCTATAAACATGTGCCTTTACTGGAGGAACAACCGCGCGAGGCGGTACGCAATAACGTGGTGGGCACTAAGGTGCTGGCGCTGGCCGCCGATCGCTTGGGCTGCAAAACCTTCGTGCTCATCTCCACCGACAAGGCGGTTAATCCCACCAATGTGATGGGCGCCACCAAGCGCGCGGCGGAGCTGTTTTGCCAAGCGCTCAGCGAGCGCTCGAATACCCACTTTATCACCGTGCGTTTCGGTAACGTGCTGGGTTCCGCCGGCAGTGTGGTGCCGCTGTTCAAGCGCCAAATCGCGGCAGGCGGTCCGGTGACGGTGACCCATCCCGAGATCAGCCGCTATTTCATGACCATCCCCGAGGCCTGCCAGCTGATCCTGCAGGCGGGGGCCATGGGGCAGGGTGGCGAAATTTTCGTCCTCGACATGGGCCGGCCGATCAAGATCGCCGATCTCGCCGATCAAATGATCCGCCTATCCGGCAAGATCCCGGGCGAGGACGTCAAGATTAATTTCACCGGCTTGCGCGCGGGTGAGAAACTGTTCGAGGAGTTGTTCTATCATCAGGAACAACTGGGTAAAACCTCGCATGATAAGATTTTGCTGGCGCAATCGAACGTCGTGGATTGGGACAGGCTCAACGCCTTGCTGGATGCCATGGAGGAATCCTGTGGCACTTACGATCAAGACGGGCTGCGTTTGTTGCTCAAGGCCTTGGTGCCGGAGATGCAAGAGCCCCATGTCGATAGCACCCAGCCGCCGCAACACGTCGCGCCCGCCGCTAATGTCATACCGCTGAATAGGTACAACGCATGAAATTACGTAAAGCCGTATTTCCCGTCGCCGGTATGGGCACCCGTTTCTTGCCCGCTACCAAGGCCAATCCCAAGGAAATGTTGCCCATCGTGGACAAACCTCTGATCCAGTACGCGGCGGAGGAAGCCATCGCGGCGGGTATCAAGGAACTCATCTTTGTCACCAGTTCCAGCAAGCGCGCCATCGAGGATCACTTCGACAAAAACTACGAAATGGAAGACAGGCTTGAGCGCGCCGGCAAGGAGAAGCTACTCAAGATAGTGCGCGAAGTGTTGCCCGAAGGGGTTTCCTGTGCCTACGTACGCCAGCCCGAGGCGCTGGGTTTGGGGCATGCGGTGTTGTGTGCCATGCCGGTGGTAGGCAACGAACCGTTCGCGGTGATTTTGGCCGACGATCTGATCGACGGCGGCAACAAGCCCTGCCTGACACAAATGGCGGAGATGTTTCATGAACATCAGTGCAGCGTGTTGGGCGTGCAAAACGTGGCGCGCGACGAAACCGATAAATACGGCATCTGCAAAGCCATATCCCTGGCGGAGAATCTCGGCCGCGTGGAAGGTATCGTGGAAAAGCCTGCGCCCAGTGTGGCGCCATCGACCCTGGCGGTGGTGGGGCGCTACATTCTGACCCCGCGCATTTTCGAATTGCTGGAAACCACTGGCCGTGGTGCGGGGGGAGAGATACAGCTCACCGACGCTATCGCCCGTTTGTTGCAGGAAGAGCAAGTGCTGGCTTATCAATTCAGCGGTAAGCGCTTCGATTGCGGTGGTAAATTGGGTTATTTGCAGGCCACAGTGGAATACGCCTTGAAGCATGATGAGCTCAAGTCCGCATTCGAGAAATATCTCCGCGGCTTGTCTATTGACTAATGATCCGGTAGTAAACGCACCTCTTCTTTCCTGAGGGGAGCGGGTGAAAGATCGTGGGTTTCAAGCAACGGTCTCTTTCCGGTTGGGCGAGAGAAAATTCCAGACTATTTGATGCCGGGTTAAATCAGTGTAAGGTTGCACCAATGGCCTTGCAGGGATAATGCGCGGGTAATATTGAATGTATCCTTCCGCCACGATAGAGCAATGAACTTCCCAACCATCGAACACTTCGTCGGCAACACACCACTGGCGAGGCTGCAACGCTTGCCCGGCGACACGACCAATGTGATTCTCGCGAAACTCGAGGGTAATAATCCTGCCGGTTCGGTGAAGGATCGCCCGGCGCTGAGCATGATTCGCGGCGCTGAAGAGCGTGGTGAAATTCATCCCGGTGATACCTTGATTGAACCGACGTCCGGTAACACCGGTATCGCGCTAGCAATGGCCGCTGCCATCAAGGGTTACCGCATGGTGCTCGTCATGCCCGAGCACATGAGCATCGAGCGCCGCCAAGTGATGAAAGCCTATGGCGCCGAGATCGTCCTCACGCCCAAGGATGGCGGCATGGAAGGCGCCATCGATCTAGCGCGCAAGATGGTGGAAGCGGACGAAGGCAAGGTGCTCAATCAATTTGGCAATGCCGATAATCCGCGTGCGCATTACGAAGGCACCGGTCCGGAGATTTGGCGCGACACTCAGGGCAAAGTGACGCACTTCGTCAGCGCCATGGGCACCACCGGCACCATCATGGGCACCTCGCGTTATCTCAAGGAACAGAACGGCGATATTCAGATCGTCGGTGTGCATCCCGCCGAGGGCGCGCAAATTCCCGGCATCCGCAAATGGCCCGATGAGTATCTACCGGACATCTACGAGGCGGCACGGGTGGATCGCATGTTGTATGTCACCCAGACGGAAGCGGAGGAAACCACGCGTTTATTGGCGGCGCGCGAAGGTATCTTCGGTGGGATTTCCTCTGGTGGCGCAGTGCATGCGGCGTTGCATTTATCGCACGAGGTGCGGCACGCGGTCATCGTGGTGATCATCTGCGACCGGGGCGACCGGTATCTTTCGACAGGGGTCTTTCCAGCATGAATGTACTCGTTTTCGACATTGAAACCGTGCCCGATGTGGAAGCGGGACGGCGTTTGTATGACCTCGACGGCCTTTCCGACAAGGAAGTGGCCGATGTCATGCATCACATGCGTCGTCAGGAGACAGGGGATTCCGATTTCCTGCGTTTGCATTTGCATCGCATCGTGGCGATCTCGGCGGTGTTGCGCAGCAGTGACACGCTTAAGGTGTGGTCATTGGGCGAGCCCGACTCGACGGAGCGCGAGTTGATTCAACGTTTCTATGATGGCTTGGATAAGTACGTGCCGACTTTGGTGTCGTGGAACGGGGGTGGGTTCGATCTGCCGGTGTTACATTACCGCGCCCTGCGTCATGGGATCACCGCGTCCCGCTACTGGGACGTGGGTGAGCACGACCGTGATTTCAAATGGAGCAATTATCTCAGCCGTTATCACTGGCGACACATCGATTTGATGGATGTGTTGGCGGGTTTTCAGCCGCGTGCCAACGCACCGCTGGATCAGATCGCGACCCTGTTAGGGTTTCCCGGCAAGATGGGTATGAGTGGCGCCAAGGTCTGGGAGAATTATCTCGGCGGCGATATTGACGGCATTCGCAATTATTGCGAAACCGATGTGCTCAACACCTACCTGGTTTTTCTGCGTTTTGAACTCATGCGTGGCAATCTTAGTCCCGAGCGACATGAGTCGGAATGCCAGCGCGTGCGGGACATATTGACCGGCGACAGCAAGTCGCATCTGCAAGAGTTTCTGACGGCCTGGCAGCCGTTATAAGCAATTTTTTCTAACCGCCGTGTACTAACTCCATGGGTCGCCGCAATCACAAGCGCTTACCTCCCGAGCCCGTCCAGGCGCTGATCGAGAATCTCGATCATGACGGTCGGGGCGCCGCCCATGTCGATGGTAAGGCGACTTTTATCGACGGCGCCTTGCCCGGCGAAGAGGTGTTGTTCCGCTATCGCAAGCAGCGCAGACATTATGATGAAGGCGAGGCCGTGCAGGTGTTGCGCGCTTCCTCGGAGCGCGTGACGCCGCGTTGCGCCCATTTCGGCGTGTGTGGTGGCTGCAGCTTACAGCACATGTCCTCCGCGGCGCAGATCAGCGCCAAGCAGACTATCCTGCTGGAAAATCTGCGTCGTATCGGCAATGTGTCGCCCGAGGAGGTCATGGCGCCACTCATCGGGCCGGTGTGGGGGTATCGCCGTCGCGCCCGCCTCGGTGCCAAATTTGTCATTAAGAAAGCCGCCCAATTGGTGGGCTTTCGTGAAAAACGTAGCGGCTATCTCGCGGAATTGGAGCGTTGTGTGGTCTTGCATCCGCGTGTGGGCGAAAACCTCATGGCTTTGCGCGAGCTGTTGCGTGGAATGGAGGCCTATCAGAGCATTCCGCAAATCGAAGTAGCGGTGGGAGACGAGGTGGTCGGATTGGTGTTTCGTCACCTCAATCCTTTGTCGCAAGGTGATATCGAGCTATTGTGCGCCTTCGGTGAACAACACGATTTCTATATCTATCTACAGCCCGCCGGACCGAGTAGCGTGACGGCGCTATGGCCCAGTGATGCACGCTTGAGTTACCGCCTACCCGAGTTCGATGTCGAGGTGTTATTTTTCCCCACGGATTTCACCCAAGTGAACGGCGACATCAACCGCAGCATGGTGAGTCGTGCATTGGAATTGCTCGATCCGCAACCCGCTGATCGTGTGTTGGATATGTTCTGTGGCCTGGGAAACTTCAGCTTACCCATCGCGCGGCGCGTCGCCGCCGTGGTCGGCGTGGAGGGCGATGCGGGTTTGGTGCAACGCGCGCGGGACAATGCAGTGCACAATGGCTTGACCAACACGGAATTTCACGCTGTGGACTTGAGCGATCTTGCGGCCGAGTGGCCGTGGGTGCGTGGTGGCTTTGATAAGATCCTCATCGATCCCCCGCGCACCGGTGCTTTGGAAGTCGTGAAACGCATCGCCGAGTTGGGCGCCAAACGCATCGTGTATGTGTCCTGTAACCCCGCAACCTTCGCCCGCGACGCCGGTGAGTTGGTGCACAATCATCGCTATCGTTTGCTCAAGGCTGGAGTCATGGATATGTTTCCCCATACCACGCATGTCGAGTGTCTGGCGTTGTTCGAGCGGAAGTAAGATGGCCGATAGGGTTGAAGCATCTAACCATGATGCACATCGGTGACGCGAATTTGTTCGTGCATACGTTCTCTCCTCCGCGAGCGGGGAGAGTGCAGCGAGGCGGGACGCAGCCGAGCGGGTGAGGGGGGTTGTGGTTAGGCGTTCCCGTTACAGAGTAGAAATCGCTTTTCTCGTTCATCCCAGCCCTCTACCCATGCCGGGCACCGAGGTCCCAGTGGGAGAGAGAATATGATGTGCGGCACTTGTTCTAATGCTCTGCTCGGTTTGGCTGATTTCGATGCTGGATACGCAATGAGCGTGTGGAGTGTTACGCTTCAATTCGCTGCAAGTGCTCCTTATACTTTCCCGAACGAATGCGCGGCCGATGGACTACCCGACCGTTATAGTAGTACACCCAGCATGTCATCTGCTCCTTCGTGTCCATCAGCGTAGCGGTGGTGAGTGCACGTATGAATTCACTGCGTGCCGGCCGGATAGGGTCATAGGCTTCGTAATGGTCCAGTGCTTTCCATAAGGCTAGATTACTTACCCGCACCAACGTCCCATAGACATGCTCTTTGTCACTTTCTGAAGCAACCGCGCCGGGATAGCGGCCGAGATCATAGAGGCGCCCCCGAATGTGAGCCGTGCCTAAAGGCCTGCACGCATGCCGGACTTTAGCGTCCAGTCCGCGTAGGCCGGTGCCGGTCAGCAGCGAGCCGTAGAGGAAAAGTAATTGGCAGTCGGTCACGATAATGTGCTTTCTCACAGGATTAGATTCTTGGCGCGACTCTTATCGTAGGTCAGGTTGGCGCACCAGTGGCTACCTGGCGATCTTCACCCCAGGAGGTCAGGGTGCGCAAAAGCGCTCCCTGACCTACGAGCAGGTTCGATTGATTACAAATACAGAGGTGAAATGGTTAATCACCAGCGTTGCAAGCCCAGTCTAATCCTCTCCC
The DNA here is from genome assembly GCA_945787555.1 of uncultured Chromatiaceae bacterium. GTDB lineage: Bacteria > Pseudomonadota > Gammaproteobacteria > DRLM01 > DRLM01 > CALZJG01. The sequence continues at coordinate 8,959 of CALZJG010000054.1, forward strand.
TACGACGGAGTGGGGATTGCCGCGATTACCCTGTCAAACCTCCTCGCCAGCATCGATGTTGAGGACTAGCTTGCCCATTATGCCGCCGGCCTCGAGCAGTCGGTGCGCCTCGGCGGCCTGTGCCAAGGGGAAAGTGCGAGCGACATGGATGCGTAATTTCCCGGCATCGAAATACTCGGCGCAGCGCGTCAGAATGTCGGCGTGATGTCTTTGTGCCTCAATCAGCCCTTCGATCATGGGCGTGAGCATCAGCTCGAAGCCGATGCGCAGATTTTTCAGGCGTGCTGATTTCCAGTCGACATCGCCGCCCGGTTGCAGCAAGGTGACCAAATCGCCGCAATGACGCAGGGCGTCGATGGTGTTGATGAAAGTCTCGCCGCCCACGGTATCCAGCGCGAGATGAGCGCCGCCTGGGTTCCACTCTTGTACCGCCGTGACGAAATCCGCGGTGCGATAGTCGATCACCAATTCTGCACCGAGATTACGCGCCATCTCGATCTTGTCCGCGCCCGTCACCGTGGTGGCGACGCGCGCACCGTGCAGCCGCGCCAATTGGATGGCGACATGACCCACGCCGCCGGCACCGGCGTGAACCAATACGGATTGACTGGCTTGCAAGCGTCCGCGATCGAACAACGCTTCCCAGGCGGTGATCAGCACCAAGGGTGCGGCGGCCGCTTCGACAAAGGATACAGTGCGCGGCTTGGCGGCGGCGTAGCGCTCATCCACCACGGCGTATTCGGCATAGTTGCCGGGATGTCCGCCGACGCCGCCGTTGCAGAAATACACCGCATCGCCTGGTTGGTAACGGCTGACGGCTGGTCCGACGGCCTCGACGACGCCGGCACCGTCGCAGCCGAGGATGGCAGGCATGCGCTGGGGAAAATACGTGCCGCGTGCTCTGAGTTTGGTGTCCAGCGGATTGACGCCCGCCGCCTTGAGGCGCACCAAGAGTTCATGGTCGCCGGCGTTGGGCGTGGCGACGTCATGTTGTTGCAGCACGTCGGGCGCACCGGTGGCTGTCATCAACACCGCTCGCATGGCATGCTCCCTATGGCACTAATCGGTGTCACAGCATACACAATCGGCCTGGGCTGTCATACCATGTGCGCACTTGTCTGATAGAGTGAATCCATGGCGACGGAAATCGAACGTAAGTTCTTGGTGATAGGCGACGCTTGGCGTGCCGCGGCTGATGCGGGGGTGCGCATGCGGCAAGGCTATTTGAGCGGCGGTAAGCAGTCCTCGGTCCGCGTGCGGGTGCAGGGCGATGTTGCTTTTCTCAATATCAAGAGCGCGACCTTGGGGGTGTGGCGGCGTGAATATGATTACCCCATTCCGCTGGCCGATGGTGAGGAAATGCTCGATTATTTGTGCGCGGGGCCGTTGATAGCCAAAACGCGCTATGAGATCGAACATGCCGGTCATGTCTGGGAAGTGGACGTGTTCGAGGGCGATAACCACGGGTTGATCGTGGCGGAGCTAGAGCTGGATAGCGAGGATGAGGTCTTTGAGCGTCCCGCCTGGGTGGGGGAGGAGGTATCGCATGATCCGCGCTATTACAATGTGTCCCTGGTTAAACATCCTTACAAGGATTGGCGGGCGCGTTGAGCGAGATTCGTAGGAATTTGTACGCTCACCTCAAGCCTTTCCCTGGAAGGGGAATGGCGAGGCAAGGGGCCGAGTGCGGCTACTGCGCTATTGGACGCAACGCAGCGAGAGGAGCGTGAGGGTTTGCGGTATTTAATCGCGCTAGTATTATGTTGCCTCTTGGCCGCCTGCAGCCAACCGGCAACGGATGTGCTCCGCTTCGGTCTGTCCAGCGCGCCGGTGACCTTGGACCCGCGTTACGCCACCGATGCTACCTCGGCGCGCATCAATCGACTGCTTTACGATCAGTTGGTCGATTTCGACGCGGCCGTGCAACCCGCGCCGGCGTTGGCGGAGTGGCGCCTCATCACGCCCACGCACTATCGTTTTCTTTTGCGCCCGGCGCGTTTTCACGACGGCACGCCGCTCACGGCGCACGACGTGCTGGCGACCTATGAATTCATACTCGAGCCGAGCAACGCATCGCCGCATCGCGGCTCGCTGACCCTTATCGAGCGCATCGAAGTCATCGATGCGGCGACCGTGGATTTTCATTTGCGTGTCGCCGATGCCTTGTTCCCCGGCAAGCTGGTGATTGGTATTTTGCCCGCCACGCTCATCGCCAAGGCGCATCCATTCAATCAACACCCGCTAGGCAGCGGCGCGTTCGCCTTCATGGCTTGGCCGGAGTCGGGGCGCCTGCAAATACGTCGACTCAGTGATGGGCAGGAGGTTGAGTTTCTCTTGGTCAAGGATCCGACCGTGCGGATATTGAAATTGCTGCGTGGTGAGTTGGACTTGACGCAGAATGATTTGCCCCCGGAGCTGATCCGTTACGCCGCCGTGCAACCCGACTTGCAAGTGCAGACCGGCAAGGGCTCCAATTTTACTTATCTGGGCTTCAATATGGAGGACGTGGTGGTGGGTGACCTCGCCCTGCGGCGCGCCATCGCGCACGCCTTGGACCGCGAGGCCATCATTCGCTACGTGCTGGGCGGCGCGGCGCGCCCGGCCAGCGCCTTGCTGCCGCCCGATCATTGGGCTGGCGCGCTGCCGGACGGTTATCAGCATGACCCGGCGCGAGCGCGCGCCTTGTTGCGCGAAGTCGGTTACGATGAGACTCACCATCCGCACATCGTTTACAAAACCTCCAGCGATCCATTTCGCATTCGTTTGGCCACCATCATTCAACAACAGTTGGCGGAAGTCGGCATCGACGTGGAATTGCGCACATATGATTGGGGTACGTTTTACGGCGATATCAAGGCGGGACGCTTTCAGATGTATAGTCTGTCATGGGTGGGCATCAAGACGCCGGATATTTTCAAATACGTCTTTCACAGCAGCTCCTTGCCGCCGGCCGGTGCGAATCGCGGCCGCTATGTGAGCGCCACGGCGGATAGTCTCATCGAAGCCGCGGATGCGGCGCCGACCCTGGCTGAGCAAGCTGAGTACTACCATGAGTTACAAGCCTACCTATTAGAGGCGCTGCCCTATGTGCCGTTGTGGTACGAAGACCATGTGGCTGTTACCCGGCGCGGGGTGAGCGGTTATGTCTTGGCGCCGGACGGCAATTATGATGGACTGAACACAGTGCGCTACGAAACGATGGCCAACACACCATGAGCGAGCTGAAAGGCGGCGCTAGCCGGCGCGGTGTAAATATCGAAATTTCCATTGGCAAACAGCGTCTGCGCTTGTGGCAAGGCGGTCAGTTGCTGATGGACGTGGCGGTGTCCACCGCCAAGAACGGCCCCGGTGAGGAGACGAACAGCGAACGCACGCCGCGGGGTCGGCATATTATCCGCGCCAAGATCGGCGCGGGCTGTCCGGTCAATAGCGTGTTCGTGGCGCGGCGTCCTACCGGCGAGATTTACACGCCCGAACTGGGCGCGCGTCATCCGGGGCGTGATTGGATACTTACGCGGATACTCTGGCTATGCGGGATGGAGCCCGGCCGCAATCGTTTTGGTCGGGTTGATACCATGCGTCGCTATATCTACATCCACGGCAGTCCTGACCATGTGGCGATGGGCGCGCCCGGTTCGCGCGGTTGTGTGCGCATGCGCAACGCCGAGTTGCTGGAGTTGTTCGAACGCGTGGCGGCGGGCACGCCGGTGGATATTCATGACTAGGGTTTGTTGATTAACCATGCCGACCTTTTTTCTCTCTCGTTTATTGAGTGCGCTGTTCGTCCTGTTCGGCGTCACCTGTCTGGTGTTCTTATTGTTGCATCTGGTGCCGGGCGATCCGGTCGAAGTCATGTTGGGCGAGTCGGCACAACCCGCGGATCGCGAGGCCTTGCGCCAGGCTTTGGGTTTGGATCGGCCGCTGCTGGTGCAGTTTCTTGATTACTTCGAGCGTTTGCTACGCGGTGATCTGGGTGTGTCGCTGCATTCCCAGCGTCCCATCGTCGATCTTATCCTCGAACGTTTTCCCGCCACCTTGGAATTGGCGCTGGCGGCGCTGGTGGTGGCCGTGGTCATCGCGTTCCCGTTGGGCGTGCTGGCGGCGGTGCGCAAAGACACGCCGTGGGATTACAGCGCCATGAGCGTGTCTTTGTTCGGCGTGTCCATGCCGAATTTCTGGTTGGGACCGGTGCTGATATTGATTTTCTCGGTGTGGCTAGGTTGGTTGCCGGTGAGCGGGCGCGATGAGCCGACTTCGATCATTCTACCGGCGATCACGTTAGGGACAGCACTGGCAGCGGTATTGTCGCGCATGGTGCGCGCCGCCTTGTTGGAAGTGCTGGGTGAGGATTTCGTGCGCACGGCGCGCGCCAAAGGTTTGTCCGAGCGACGGGTGATTTGGCGTCATGCTTTGCGCAACGCGCTGTTGCCGGTGGTGACTATTCTTGGACTGCAATTGGGCGTGTTGTTGGGCGGCGCGGTCATTACCGAAATCGTATTCTCGTGGCCCGGCCTCGGCCAACTCACCATCGAGGCAATACAGACCCGCGACTATCCGGTCGTGCAGGCCTGCGTGCTGCTGATCAGCGTCGGCTATGTGCTGGTCAACACCCTGACCGACCTGGTGTATGCCTGGCTGGATCCGCGTGTGCGGCTCGGGGAGGGCGGTTGATGCGTTGGTGGTTGCCGACAACGGTGTTGGGGCTGTGGGCGGTGTTTGCGCTGTTTGGGTCGATGTTGGGCTTGGCGCCTAATCATATCGAGTTGGATCAGATCCTGACGCCACCGGGCGGGGCGGCGTGGTTGGGTTACGACGACTTGGGTCGACCGATCTGGGATCGCTTAGTCATCGGTGCGCAGACTTCCTTCGTGGTGGCGGTCGCGGTGGTGGCCGTTACGGCGTTGCTGGGCACCTTGATTGGCACGGTGAGCGGCTATCTCGGCGGCTGGATCGATCATGCCGTGGTGCGGGTCATCGATATTTTTTTGGCCTTTCCCGGTTTATTGCTGGCCATTGCGCTGGCTGGTGTGTTGGGGCCGGGTTTGAACAATGTGGTGATCGCGCTGAGCGTGGTAGGCTGGGTAGGTTTCGCGCGCTTGGCGCGCGCGCAAGTGTTGTCGCTCAAACACCGCGACCATGTACAGGCGGCGACCGCCTTGGGCGTGGGTCGCGCGCGCATTGTGTGGCGCCATTTGATACCGTTGATCCTCGCGCCCTTGATCGTCGAGGGGACTTTCGCAGTGGCCGGTGCGGTCATCGCCGAGGCAGGCTTGTCTTTCCTCGGTTTGGGCGTGCAGCCGCCGGCCGCGTCATGGGGCAGCATGATCCGCGACGGCGCCCGTTATATGCTGGTGGCGCCGCATATGGTATTAGCGCCGGGTGTGGTGTTGATGTTGGTGGTATTGGCGGTGAATCTGTTGGGGGATCGATTGCGAGATAAATTGGATGTGCGTGGTCGTGAGCGGCGTTGAGCGGATCATAGACAAAGTGTGAATTTGCTTGAGGTGCCAGTATCGGTACCCTCACCCAAATCAATCCACTCATTGCCAATTCCCCTCTCCCGCAGGCGGGAGAGGGTCGGGGTGAGGGGCTTTGCGGATGAGGGGGCATTTGCGCCAGATAAAGTCAGAGCCTCATGTGGGCATTGATAGGGTTGGAATATGGCATTGGGACCCTTGATGGTGGGCGTCGCCGGATTGGCGTTGAGCGATGAGGAGCGCGAGCTGCTGCGTCATCCGGTGATCGGTGGCGTGATTTTGTTCACGCGCAATTACGCCGACCTCGAGCAATTGCAGGCGCTGGTGGCGGATATTCGTAGCTTGCGCCAGCCGCCTTTGTTGGTGGCTGTTGATCACGAAGGGGGGAGGGTGCAGCGTTTTCAAACCGGGTTTACGCGTCTGCCGGCGCTGCGTCATTTGGGACATCTCTACGATCGCGACACGCGCCGCGCCAAACATTACGCCCAACTGAGCGGCTGGTTGATGGCGGCCGAACTGCGTGCGGTAGGTATCGACATGAGTTTCGCCCCGGTGCTGGATTTGGATCGCGGTACCAGCGTGGTGATCGGCGACCGCGCCTTTCACACCGATCCGGAAGCGGTGGCCGATCTCGCCCATGCTTACATGATCGGCATGGACATGGCCGGCATGGCCGCCACTGCCAAGCACTTCCCGGGTCACGGTACGGCGGCGGCCGATTCGCACCAGGCAGTGGTCACCGATCATCGGCCGTGGGAAGATATCGTCAGCGAAGACATGCTCCCCTTCGAGCGCATGGTCAATTTCGGTATCGCGGCCATCATGGTGGCGCATATCATTTATCCGCGCGTGGACACCAAGCCGGCCGGTTTTTCGCGCTACTGGATACATGAGGTGTTGCGTCAGCGGCTCGGCTTTCAAGGCGCCATCATCAGCGACGACATCGGCATGGTCGGAGCGGCCGGCGTCGGTGGTTTGGTGGAGCGTGCGCATGCCGCGCTGGAGGCCGGCTGTGACTTGGTGTTGCTGTGTAATGAATTGGCGGAAATCCCGGCGGTGATCGATGCTATGGGTAACCAGAGCAATCCAGCCGGACAACTGCGTCTGGCGCGCATGCATGGACGCGGTCGCATCGAGCGCGCTCATTTGCGCTTGGAGCCCATCTGGCATGAAGCCTTACAGGCGCTGGCCGATTACGCGCGGCCGTCGGAACCGGATTTGGTATAGTAGGCGCCCGCAATAGCAGCAGCGAATTACCAACGGAGGAACTGCATGCCTCGCAAGTGGCAGGGGTGGATATTGAGTGGACTCGTCAGCGCTTGCTTGACGATGTCAACGGCGCTGGCTTTCGACATCATGCAGCCTTTGCCTGCTGCGCCGCCGATACCGGCCGACAATCCGCTGACAGCCGCCAAGATCGAATTGGGTAAGCAGCTGTTCTTCGATCCCCGCCTGTCGGTGAATGGCTCGATCACGTGTAACTCCTGTCACAACGTGATGGCCGGCGGCCAGGACGAACGCGCCGTGTCCCCAGGCGCCTTGGGCAAGGCGGGCAAGCGCAACGCGCCGACCTTGTGGAACGTGGCGTTTCAAACCGTGCTTAACTGGGATGGACGCGCCCTCAGTCTCGAAGAACAAATCAGCGAGCATTTGTTCGCTGCCACCGTCATGGCTCTGCCCGATGCCGCAGCGCTGTCGCAACGCTTGCATGCGATACCCGGTTACCGCACGCAATTCAGCGCGCTGTTCGGTGGGGATGCACCCATCACTGCCGGCAGTATCGCCAAGTCCCTGGCCAGTTATATCCGCACCTTGCTCACGCCCAACAGCGCCTATGACCGCTACCTGCGCGGCGAGGAGGAGGCCATGTCGCCCGGCGCGCGACGCGGTTTGGAGATGTTTAATGAGTTCGGCTGCATGTCTTGCCATTTCGGGGTGAACCTGGCCGGTCCCGCGCCGGGGCCGGCCTTGGGCATGGGGCAGGGTTTCTATGAATTGTTTCCGAATCACGTCGGCAGCGACTACGAAACTACATATCAATTGAGCGACGACTTAGGGGTCTATTACCTGACCAAGAATCCCCGCGACCGGCGCATGTGGCGGGTGCCTTTGTTGCGCAACATCGCCGTGACCGGACCGTATTTCCATAACGGGTCTGTCGCACGTCTCGATGTGGCGGTGCGGGTGATGGCGCTCACGCAGCTCAAGATAGAATTGGGCGATGCAGAAGTGCGTGACATCGTGGCGTTTCTGGAAAGCCTGACCGGCGAGTTTCCGCCCCAAGTTATGCCGCGTTTGCCGAGTGCCATGCCTACCGTGATGCAACCTAGGGGCGAGTGATCATGATTGACGTACTGTTATCTACTACTGGGCAACTTCGTCCGAAATCAAGGCCGCGACCACAGGCCACATTGACACGTTCTCTTCGGCAGGCAGGGAGAGCGCAGCGAGGCGGACGCAGCCATAGCCGGCAGGGACGGGTATGGGCGGCGCGGTTAGTTGGGTTGCTGGGCTGCATGCTGGGATTCGGTGTCGCAAACACCAGTCAGGCCTTCGAACGAGGTTGGTACGGCGGCTTGGGCTTGGGTGCGAGCAGTATGAACATTACCAGTGCGGATTGGGATGATGGTTCGCTTAGCGCCGGTAGCGCGGATGATGCGGATTTTGGAGCCAAAGCCTACGCCGGTTTTCGTTTCAATAAGCATGTGTGGTTGGATATCAGTTATCTCTTGCTGGGCAACACCACCTTCGAGGGGCAGTCCTCGGGGCCCTTGCCGGCCTTATGGGCCACCGGCCCGGTGCGTGGTGATACCAGCGCCGAGGGCATGTCGGTGGCCGTGGTGGGAGCGTGGCCTTTGCGTGATCGAGTGGCGCCCTTGATCAAGGCGGGATTGTTCATGTGGGACACCACCGTCATTCGGGACCCTACCATCTCGGGTCGGCAACGGGTCAACAACGACGGCATCGACTTTATTTACGGGTTGGGTGTCGAGGTCTCTGTTTTCCGCAACTGGAATATGCGTGCGGAGTGGGAGCGCACCAGCGTCGACATGGCCAATGCCGGTGGATTTGACATCGACTTTATCTCATTGAGCGTGATTTACGAGTTCAAGTAGACTGCCATTATTTTGACGGACCAACCAATTGGGCGCCTATGTTCTACACAGGGCTGCACTTAGTGTTACACAAATCCATGGCAATGCGGTCGGCAACGTGCTACGATCCCTAGACATTGCCAGCCCTCTATCAAGGCAGATTTTGCTGCCTATCCAAGCCAAGGATGCCTGTTTAACAATAAGACAACGGAAGTTGCCGGACGCTGGTAATGATGAGGCAGGTCGACGACCTGTTTGCACAATTATTTAGATGGGTAGTAAGGCAAGCAATACCTCGCAGTAACGCCCCCGTTTCTTCACGGCGGTAGCCCCTCATACAGGGCTAGTGTGAGAGTTTTTATCCATCGATTGGGGCCAAGGGTCGGCTAACCTAACCTACAACGTGGTGACGGTGCTCCGCATGAAGTATAGTAAAGCTCGCGATTCAATTTCTACTCTCGTCCGCACTAACGTCCCTGTCCCCTCTCGGAATTCCCTGGTTCAACGCGTTTTCGCTGTATTCCTGTTTGCTTGTTTAGCCGTAGTATCGGGACAGGCGGCGGCGGATACCCTCATTCTGCATCCCTCCGGTCCTGCCCTTGGCGATGACTTGTCCTATAGTGGCGGCAGTGCCGCTACCGCCCTCGATAGTAATGACGGTAATACTTCTTTTGGTGAGCTGGATGATAAAGATCGCGAGCAGGCGCGCTTGCAACTTGATCCTCTTAGCGTCTCCGACCTTGATTCCGCTGTGCTCTCCAGCACCATCAATTCGGTGCAGATTTTTGCAGTGATTAGAGACGAGGATGATAAGGATGATGATCGCGTCCGCATTGGATTACGAACCAACGGCTCGGACCGCTGGGGTTCAGTTATCAATAACGTCAGCCGTAACTACACTCTCTATAACGGATCCCTCTATGCTTCGAACCCGGTAGTTGGGGGTGCCTGGACCTGGCAGCAAATTGTTGATTTGATTGCTTTGGTTGAGAATGTGAACGATAAGAGCAAGCAGCGCGTCACCGAGCTTTATGCCCAAGTTGTGTATACGGATGCCACGCCGCCAGCGGCCATTACTGACCTCAGCGCGGGAACGCCTACCCAAATCAGCATACCCTTGACTTGGACCGCCCCCGGGGATGACGGTAACAGCGGAACGGCAAGCAGCTACGATATACGCTATTCCACCGCTCTTATCACCAATGCCAACTGGGCCAGCGCCACCCAAGTCACTGGCGAGCCGACACCGCAAGCGGCGGGCACGGCACAAAACTACACCGTCACCGGTCTAGCTGCCGGCCAAACGTATTACTTCGCCATCAAGACTACGGACGAGGTGCCGAATACCAGCGCCTTGTCCAATGTGCTTAGTCGTGCGACCGTTGCCCCGGTGGTCAACTTCAGTCCGGCGACGCAAAGTGCGGGCGAGGCGGCCGGCACGGCGAGCGTCACCGTGAGCTTGAGCAACGCCGCCGCGCAAGCGATCAGCGTGCCGTACAGCCTCA
>CALZJG010000055.1 GCA_945787555.1 uncultured Chromatiaceae bacterium
ATTCCCATAGCGGTGCCCTTCTTGTCCGGCGGCGTGGTCTTGGCCACCAGCGATGGCAAGGAGGCTTCCAGGACATTAAAGGCGATGAAGAACAGCAGCAGACCGGTGACGATGCCGGCCAGACTATCCCACGCGCTCATCAACACCAGCTCCGCCACCACCAGCAAACCCACCGCGCCGACGAACACTTGCTTCATCTTGCGCCGCTTCTCGGCAATGATGACGAACGGCACCATCACCGCCAGCGCCACCAGCATGACGCCCAAATACACCAACCAATGCTGTGAGGTCGCCAGACCGGCTTCGTCGCGCAAGGCCAAAGGCAACACCACGAAACTGGCGGTGAGCAGCAGGTGCAAGGCGAACACGCCCACATCCAAGCGGATCAATTCGCGGTTTTTCAGGACGCTGCGAAACTGACTGGGCACCGGCTCGGCGTCGCGATGAACGCTGCTGTGCGCCGGGGTGGGCACCCACAGATGCACGACCGCAATGGCGGCCAAGCCCAACACCGCCGTCAGCCAGAAGATACCCGGCACACCGATCCAATGATTCAACACCGGGCCGAGAACCAGCGCCACGGTGAACGACAGGCCGATGCTGGCGCCAATGGTGGCCATGGCCTTGAGGCGATGCTCTTCGCGGGTCAGATCGGCGGCGAGGGCCATCACCACCGCCGCGATCGCACCGCAGCCTTGTAAGGCGCGGCCGAGGATAACGCCATAAATCGATTCCGCCATAGCGGCCACTACGCTGCCCGCCGCGAAGATCAGCAAGCCGATGGTAATCATGCGCTTGCGGCCATAGCGGTCGGATAATACTCCGAACGGGATGCCCAACACGGCTTGACTGAGCCCGTAAATGCCGATCGCCATGCCGACCAAGGCGGGTGTCACGTCAGCCAAGTGCTCCGCGTACAAGGCGAATACCGGCAGGATCATGAATAATCCCAGCATGCGGGTGGAAAAAATCGCGGCGAGGGACAGCGCGGCACGCTTCTCGGTCGGGGTCATGTTCTGCGGATCGTCTGAAGACGCTCTTCTTTTCACTAGCTATACCGTTTTGCCACGAAATGCGAAAGGCGCGTATATTAGCAGGTTGCCTCGCCAGCAGGAAACGAAGTATGGAGTTCATCAGAATACGCGGTGCGCGCACGCACAATTTGCAGAATATCGACCTGGATTTGCCGCGTGACAAACTCATCGTCATCACCGGCTTGTCCGGTTCAGGTAAATCGTCGCTGGCCTTCGACACGATCTACGCCGAAGGTCAACGTCGTTATGTGGAATCGCTGTCGAGCTACGCGCGCCAGTTCCTCGCCATCATGGAAAAACCGGACGTAGACCACATCGAAGGTCTGTCGCCAGCGATTTCCATCGAACAGAAGTCCACCTCCCACAATCCCCGTTCCACCGTGGGCACGGTCACGGAAATCTACGATTATCTGCGCCTACTCTACGCCCGTGCCGGCGAGCCGCGGTGTCCCGAGCACCAAACCGTCCTCGAAGCACAGACCGTGAGCCAAATGGTCGATCAGGTGTTGGCGCTGCCCGAGGGCACGCGCGCCATGTTGCTCGCGCCACTGGTGCAAGCGCGCAAGGGGGAACACGCCAAATTGATCGATGAGCTGCGTGCGCAAGGCTATGTGCGTGCGCGCATCGACGGAACGGTGTATGAATTGGACGCACCGCCGCCCTTGGACGCTAAGAAAAAACACAGCATCGAAGCGGTCGTGGACCGCTTCAAAGTACGCGCGGATTTGCAGACCCGCCTCGCCGATTCCTTCGAGACCGCACTGCAGCTCGGCGAAGGCGTAGCCAAGATCGCGTTCCTCGATGATGAGAATCGGGCACCGCTGATTTTCTCCGCCAAGTTCGCCTGCGCGCAGTGCGGTTACAGTCTCCCGGAGTTAGAGCCGCGCCTGTTTTCGTTCAACAATCCCGCCGGCGCCTGCCCCAGCTGCGATGGCCTGGGCGTGCGCCAGTTTTTCGATCCCGCCCGCGTCGTACCTCTCCCGCATCTCAGCCTGGCCGGTGGCGCGGTGCGCGGTTGGGACCGACGCAATGTGTATTACTTCCAGCTGCTGCAATCGCTGGCACAACATTACGACTTCGATGTGGAAGCCTGCTTCGACGCCCTACCGGAGCACATCCAACAAGTAATACTCCACGGCAGCGGCGAGGAAGAAATCCAATTTCACTATTTGAACGAACGCGGCCGCTCACTGCATCGCGCCCACGCCTTCGAAGGCATCATTCCCAATATGGAACGGCGCTATCGCGAAACCGAATCCAATGTGGTGCGCGAGGAACTGGCCAAATATCTCAACACCGCGCCTTGTAGTGACTGTCTGGGCACACGCTTGCGACGCGAGGCACGCCATATCTACATCGCCGGTCGCGCCATGCCCGATGTCACACATATGTCGATCGAGAACGCCCATCGATTCTTTCACGACCTGATGCTACCGGGCCGGCGCGGCGAGATCGCGGCAAAAATACTCAAGGAAGTGTGTGAGCGCCTCACTTTTCTCGTCAATGTCGGGCTTGATTACCTGAGCTTGGACCGCAGTGCCGACACCCTCTCCGGCGGTGAGGCACAACGCATCCGTCTCGCCAGCCAAATCGGTGCGGGACTGGTCGGCGTGATGTATGTGTTGGACGAGCCTTCGATCGGTTTGCATCAGCGCGACAATGAGCGCCTACTCGCCACGCTCGATCATTTGCGCAATCTCGGCAACACCGTCATCGTCGTCGAGCACGACGAGGACGCTATCCGCGCCGCCGATTACGTGGTGGACATGGGCCCCGGCGCCGGTGTGCACGGCGGCCGCATCGTCGCGCAAGGCACGCCCCAGGCGGTGATAAACAATCCGGCCTCACTCACCGGCAAGTATTTATCCGGCGCGCTCACCATTCCGCTGCCGGTGCAACGCACGCCCAACGATCCCGACTATCAATTGACGATACAGGGCGCCAGCGGCAACAACCTCAAGCAGGTCGGCGTCTCGATACCCTTGGGTTTGATGACGTGCGTCACCGGCGTGTCCGGCTCGGGCAAATCAACGCTGGTGAACGACACGCTGTACAAACACGCCGCGCGCACCTTATACGGCGGCAGCGACGAACCGGCCGCCTGCAAGGAAATCGTCGGCCTAGAACAATTCGACAAAGTCATCAACATCGACCAGAGCCCCATCGGTCGTACTCCGCGCTCCAACCCCGCGACCTACACCGGGCTGTTCACTCCGATCCGCGATTTGTTCGCCGGCACACAAGAAGCGCGTGCGCGCGGCTATGGTCCGGGACGTTTCAGCTTTAACGTCAAGGGCGGACGCTGCGAGGCCTGCCAGGGTGACGGCGTCATCAAAGTGGAAATGCACTTTCTACCCGATGTATACGTCGCTTGCGATGTGTGCAAGGGCAAACGCTACAATCGCGAAACGTTGGAGATCCGCTACAAAGGCAAGAGCGTTTACGAAGTGCTGGAGATGACGGTGGAAGATGCGCTCGCCTACTTCGATGCCGTGCCCAGCATCCGCTCTAAACTGCAAACGCTGATGGACGTGGGCTTGTCCTATATCAAGCTCGGGCAGAACGCCACCACCCTCTCGGGCGGCGAGGCGCAACGGGTGAAACTGTCGCGCGAACTCTCCAAGCGCAGCACCGGACGCACGCTTTACATCCTCGACGAACCCACCACCGGCCTGCACTTTCACGACATCGAGCAACTACTCAATGTGCTGCACCGCCTGCGCAACCAAGGCAACACCATCGTGGTCATCGAGCACAATCTCGACGTCATCAAAACCGCCGACTGGGTCATCGACCTCGGCCCCGAGGGCGGCGATAAGGGCGGCCAGATCCTCGCCACAGGCACACCAGAGGATATCGCCTGTCATCCCAGCTCCTACACCGGGCGGTTTCTGCACTCCGTGCTGCACGACAGCGGCGTTACGATGGAGAAAAAATACGCCAAGTGATGGCCTGTTTCCGGCACTTAATGGCCGACCACAACGCCACAACAGCGCTATTATTTGGATGAGGCAACCTTATTCGAGGCGTGATAGCCAATCTGCCGGCCATATTGAATCTTCTAACGACCTATCTGCGGAGGTTTTAATCAAACCATGCCACAGCAACGCGACCCTGCTTTGTTCGACTCAGTGGCCGACCAAGCCGTGTCCCTGGGCAATCGATTGCTGGACGAGCGCAGCGAGGACGAGGCCGGGGAAATCGCCTCGGGTTTATTGGCCGGCGCCATCCACTTTTGGCTCTACGCGCGCCAACCCTGCGGCAATCCGCACTGTGAGAGCTGCGAGCAAATCGCCACCACAGAACAGCGTCTACGACAATTACTTGAGGAGGCGCGCCTCTGTGCCGAGGAGAGCGAGTACTACCATTCTCCCTACGGAACCAACGTCGGCACGGCGTGACGCGAATTTAACCGCGCCTGCAAGCGCAAGGCGTTGTGCACCGCGTAGGCGGACTCGTCGTTGTCGAAGTAGCAGTGGACCGCCTTCCCCTGCGCGCGCCAGGCTTGGATGCGGCGTGCCCAGGCCGCGAGAGCGCGGCCGTCATAGTTGCCGCGATAGGCCTCCCGCGGCCCATGCAAGCGCACATACACGAAGTCCGCGCTCACGATCAGCGGCGACACCCTGCCGTCCAAATCGTAGTTACAAAACGCGACACCATGCTCGGTCAACAAGGCATAAACCTGCGGATCGAACCAGCTCGGATCACGAAACTCCATGGCGTAACGAAAACCCGGCGGCAGCGCCTCGAGAAAGGCCGCTAGCCGGTCAAGATTCAAGCGCCAATGGGGCGGCAATTGAAACAACACCGGCCCCAGTTTGTCTTCCAGCACCTCCATCCGCTGCAGAAAGCGTCCTAGGCCAGACTGAGGATCACGGAGTTTCTTCATATGTGTGATGTAGCGGCTGGCCTTGGCCGCGAAAAGGAAATCGGGCGGCGTCTCCTCACGCCATTCAGCGCAAACTTGCACATTGGGAAGGCGATAAAAAGTGTTGTTAATTTCGACGCTGCGCAACCGCGCGGCGTAGTAAGCGAGAAAACGCCCGGCGGGCAGATCGTCGGGATAGAACGCGCCACGCCAATGCGGGTAGGACCAGCCGGAAGTGCCGATGTGGACAGGCACCTCTGAGCGCACGCTCATCACCCGCTACTCGTCCACCCGACGCAGGTCCAGCAGTTTGTTATGGGCGTCGAACTCCATCTCGAATGCACCGTGGATACCGTCGCGGGTGACGAAGGGACGCAAGGCCTCGGCGGGAAACTGCACGGTGCGGCCATCGGCAGTCCGCACCACCACCGCCCGGGCCGCCCCTTGATAATAGGCCAAATAGACATCGCCGGGGATGTGCAGGGAAAAACGCACTTTCCTCGCCGCTGAAGAGGCAAAAGAGTCGCTCATGAGTCGGTGCACGCCACCTTGTCCCTGTCAGCTCAATTTATAACACGAGCAACCTGCCTCTTGTGACAATTCTCGGCGACACATAGACTGTGGATTCTGATCAATCCAACTACGACGGAGATAGACGCGATGGCACGCACCCCTTCTACCATGCTCGCGCTCGGCACACCCGCCCCGGATTTCCGCCTCCCTGACACTCAGGGCCGCTTGCGCAGTCTCGACGACTTCAAAGACGCGCCGGCGTTACTGCTGGTGTTCATGTGCAACCACTGTCCCTACGTGATACACCTGCGTGCGGCACTGGCCGCCTTCGCCGAGGGCTATCAAGCGAAAGGGCTCGCCGTCGTGGGCATCAATGCCAACGACGCGACCCGCTATCCTGATGATAGCCAGGAGAAAATGGTCGATGAAGTGAGCCTAGCCGGCTACACCTTCCCCTATCTTTTCGATGAGACGCAGCAAGTAGCCAAGGCGTATCATGCCGCCTGCACCCCCGATTTCTTTCTCTTCGACAAGGAACGCAAATTGGTCTATCGCGGCCAATTCGACGATAGCCGACCCGGCAGTGAAATTCCCGTGAGCGGGCAAGACTTGCGTGCTGCGGCGGATGCGGTGTTGGCAGATAGGGCGGTGGGCGATGAGCAAAAGCCCAGCTTGGGCTGCAATATAAAATGGAAACCCGGCAACGAACCGGATTATTCCTAAGACTCTCTCACCAGGCGCCGGGCACCCCTTGCGCCCTGGCGGCATACGAATAGATGGCGCGCGTCAGTCATCGGCCCGTAAAGGCCGCGTAGGCAGATTACCCGGAGATTCCTTAGAGACGGCTATTCGCGCCTACCCGGCCCGCAGCGTTGGCGGCGAATTGCGCGTAGAGCGGCAAGTATTGGGCGTTATAAGGTTCCACCACCTTAGTGATATATCGCTTAACCCTTTTGACGTATCTGAATGCGGCCGGATTCGCGACCCTGCGCGACGCCCGCAAACCAATATTATAGGCCACCAAGGCACTGTGATCACTGCGGGTCTTTTCACGCAAATAAAGTAAGAACGCTGAGGCCACGCGCATATTGAATTCGTCGTCGGCCATCAATTTGCCGATCAATTGATCGTCGGTGCTGAAATGCCCCCAGTCGGGCTGGCTGCGCAATACGTCGCGCGCGGCACTGACCTTGACTTGCATCACGCCATAAGAACGCTTGCCGATAGGCGCCCATAAGTGACCGATACGACCCAGATGACCGGCGATGGTCTCCTGCATCAATACGGCCTGTAACAGCTTGGCATGAACATCACCGCCATCGGCATAACCGATCTCGTAGGCCAGCTGCAACAGATCATGTTGCCCGTGGGTCAACCAAGCTTTACCTAAAGGATTCCAGAAACCTTGTTCCGCTTGGGGAGCGGATGCCTGTTGGGCACGCACCCAAGTGGAGGTATCGAATAATGAGGCCATGCCGATCAGCGATGGATAGAAGCCTGTCGACTCATTCGCGCAAATTTGCACATTCAGTTCTATCGCGGGTCGCGCCTGCAACGGTGTTAGCTGGGTAACAACCAACGATAAGGCGACCGCCACCGGCGCCATGAACATCAGCGAGCGAGTAAACCAAGTTGTGGGTGGCAAGCCAAGGTCACCTTGCCGTGCGTTGCACGCCGTCACGTCTTCCTCCAGGCATCAAACCAATTTCTTGCAGCGTTTTAGGCTGTGGGCGAAACGGTGTTCATGCCGAAGACCAGCAAGGCAATGACCGAACCGCCGTCCCAGCCGCATCGTCATCCAATGCGCGGCTAGTCCGTGAAGTCACGAGTCTCTCGCCCTTCCCGGGCGGATGGCGCAATGCGCCGCGATATTTAGCTCCCCCGTACTGGCGGGACCGTGCTCGTGATGGGATATTTTAACAGACCCTATGCCACACTGTACAAGCGCAGCTTGCTGCTTGTAAAGTTTATCGACACCTCAGGACGAAATGTAAAGCCTCCTCCACCATGACGCATGCTATTGATTGGCCGGCCTTATTTCAGCTCGCGCTGATTTGGTTGGGGTATTTTAGCGTTCACTCCGGGCTCGCGTCCGAGCGCGTCAAGCGCTATGTCGCGCGCCGCTGGACGAGCATCGCACGCTATTATCGCCTGTACTACAACCTCTTTGCCTCAGTATTGCTGGTGCCGCCATTGTGGCTGCTGCACGCACTGAACGGCCCCTGGCTGTGGAAATGGCAGGGCGCGGCGGCCGGGTGGGCCGATGGCTTGGCCGCCGCTGCGATCGCTGGCTTCATATGGTCGCTGCGTTATTACAGCGGCGCGAATTTTCTCGGATTACGCCCCTCTTCGGACACCCGTGAGCATTTACGCATCTCACCACTCCATCGCTATGTGCGTCATCCATGGTATTTCTTCGCGCTGATCATTATCTGGACCCGCGACATGACAGCCGCCTGGTTGGTCAGCGCCTGCTTGATTTCCCTATATTTTGTATTGGGTTCACGGCTAGAGGAGCGCAAGTTGATTGCAGCCTACGGCGAGGCCTACCGTCGCTATCAAGGCGCCGTGCCGGCTCTATTCCCGTTACCCTGGCGCATACTTGACAAGAATACGGCTCAGATTCTCGAGCGTCGCGCCATCACGCCGGGCACCTCGAGCGCCACCTCGAACGACACGCGCACACCCCACGACTAAACTCGTCGCGGTCTGGGCCGATCGATTGGGCATGGAGATAAGCTACCGCTTACGCGACAGCGCCGGAGAAACGCGCGTCTTTACCTTGACGCTGCACCCCACCAGCCTGGATCTCGTCGCTACGCCCGCTGAACCTTTGCCCCAGTGGACGGCACTGGGGTTTCATCAATGCCCCAATTGTCCGCTCAATCGCCAGACCCACTCGCACTGCCCGTTGGCCGCACAGCTCGTTGATTTGGTGGAATATGGGGCGCAACTTTCCTCACACGAAGTCTTGCACGCCGAAGTCACCACTGCCCAACGGACCACCGCCAAGGAGGCCACCGCACAACAGGCGCTAAGCTCCTTGATGGGACTCATCACCGCCACCAGCGGCTGTCCCAACACCCGCTTTCTGCGCCCCATGGCCCGCTTTCATTTGCCCTTCGCGGATAACCTGGAAACAGTTTATCGCGTCGTATCCATGTATTTACTAGGGCAATATTTTTCGCATCAAGACGGTGTCGAAATGGATATGGATTTGCAGCAACTGGAAGAACATTACAAAAACATCCATACCGTGAACCTGTATGTCGCCAAACGCCTGCGCAGCGTAAGCAAACAAGATTCGGCCCTCAATGCCCTCACCAAGCTGGATACCTACTCACTGCTATTGCCGCGCAAGATACGCACGCAGCTGGCAGATATCGCCCATCTGTTCGATGCCTCTGCCAACAACTCACCACAGGATTGAGCCTTTCACGTTCGCTCCGCTGGACGTAACTCATCCCGTATCCATTCGCTCCACGAACCGGGATACAGTTTCGCGCCGGGTAAGCCCGCCACTTCCATGGCCAGCAAGGTATGACAAGCCGTCACCCCCGAACCACACATGCATACCACTCGGCTGGGCGGCATACGCAACAACACCGTAGCAAAGCGGTCGCGTAAGCGATCAGCGGACAAAAAATGGCCCTGTTCGTCCATGTTCGCGGCATAGGGCATATTGACCGCCCCCGGCACATGCCCCGCAATTACATCGACTGGCTCGTGCTCACCGCGAAAACGCACCGCCGCACGCGCGTCGATGAGCAGCATGCGTCGGCCGTAGACGATTTCGCGTTCGACATAGGCCGTATCCACCCATAAGCCCGCTTCCGCACTCGCCATGAACATGGCCGGTGCGCGCGGGCTGGCGAGGTTGGCAATGGGATAAGAACCACGGCTCCAGGCCGGAAAACCGCCGTCCAGCACCGCCACCGCCGCATGGCCCATCCACCGCAACAACCACCACAAACGTGCCGCGATCGCGCCGCCCGCCGCGTCGTAAACGACGACTTGGGAGCCATGTCCCACGCCCCATTGCTCCAATTTACTCGCCAACTCCTGCGCGACAGGCAAGGGATGACGGCCGCTTTGCGGCGTGATTGGACTGGACAAGTCCTCCTCTAGGTGTGCGTATTGGGCACCTGCAATATGCGCCTCAGCATAGGCGGCGCGCCCCGCCTCCGGACGTAAGAGGTCGAAACGACAATCCACCACCACCCACTCCGGATCGTCCAAATGGGCCGCCAGTTGCTCGCAGTCTATGAGTGTCGTAAACACGGCCTTGCATCATCTCCCGCGCACCGCACATGCCACTGTGACAAGTATAGGCGCTGACCCCGCCTTGCGCAGAGTCACGCCACAGTGGCGCTACGCCTACGCATGAAGGCGTAGTACATCACGGGGATAATCAGCAGGGTCAATAAGGTGGAGACCAACACACCGAAAATCAACGCCACTGCCAGGCCATTAAAAATAGGATCGTCGACGATGAAAAAGGCGCCCAGCATGGCCGCCAACGCAGTCAGCACAATGGGCTGGGCGCGCACCGCACCGGCGCGGATGACCGCCTCTTCGAAAGATACGCCTCGTTGGCGCTCCGCGTTGATGAAATCCACTAACAATATGGAGTTACGCACGATGATCCCCGCCAAGGCGATCATGCCTATCATTGAGGTGGCGGTGAATTGCGCGCCCAGCAATGCATGCCCCGGCAACACACCGATGATAGTGAGCGGTATCGGTGCCATGATGATGAGCGGCACCAGATAAGAACGAAACTGGGCCACCACCAACAGATATATCAGCACCAAACCCACGGCGTAGGCCGCACCCATGTCGCGAAAAGTGTCATAAGTGATTTGCCACTCACCGTCCCATTTCACGCTGTCGCGGTAGGGGTCGTCCGGTTGACTCAACAAAAACTGCTCGATACTCATGTCGCCCAAGCGCGCGTAGATATCGAACATAGCGTATAGCGGGCTGTCCAGGGGCCCAGCCACATCACCCGTCACGAACACCACCGGCAACAAATCCTTGTGATAAATCGTGTGTTCGCGAACGCCCTCCTCGATGCTCACCAATTCGGAGAGCGGCACCATGTCACCAGCGCGGCTGCGCACTTTTAAATCGAGTAAAAAGCGCGGATCGGACTTTTCCGCCACTGGCAATTCGACACGGATCGGCACGGGATATTTTACTTGCGCGCCATGCAAGTAACTCATGTCCTCGCCACGCAATACGGTGGCGATGGCGCCGGCGACCTTTTGCTGCGTCACCCCCAACATGGCGGCTTTTTGCCTATCGATACGCAAAGTCCAACGCGGCGATTGATCCTCCACGCTGTCATCCACGTCCACCACTTCATTCGTTTCATTGAACACCGCGCGGATCCGCTTGGCCGTCGCGATCTGCCCGGCGTAATCGAAACCGTACACCTCCGCGACCAACGGCGCTTGCACCGGCGGGCCCGGCGGCACTTCGACGATTTTTACGTTGGCGGCGTAACGCGCGCCGATCTCCTGCAAGGGACCCCGCACCGCCACCGCAATGTCATGGCTCTTGCGCTCCCGTGCGTGCCTATTGACGAGATTGACTTGGATATCACCGACGTAAGCGCCCTCGCGCAAATAATATTGACGCACCAGACCGTTGAAATTGATCGGCGAGGCCGTGCCGGCGTAAGCCTGATAGTCCGTCACTTCGGGCACACTCGCCAGGTAATCGCCCAATTCATTGAGCACGCGTGCGCTGCGCTCCACACTGGTCCCCTCGGGCATGTCCACCACGACTTGAAATTCCGACTTGTTATCGAAGGGCAGCATTTTCATCACCACCAGTTTGAAGCCGGCCAAACTAATTGACAGCAGAATCAATACCAGCACGCCGACGAACAGCAACCAGCGCCGGCGCCGGCCGTGATGCGCATCGAGAAAGGGCCCCACCCCGCGCTCGAAGAGACGAAACATGCGTCCATCCTCGTGCGCTTCAGTCGCGGCATGCGGCTCGGCGTTTTTGAGCACACGCTGTGTCAACCATGGCGTGATGATGAAAGCGACCAGCAACGAGATGAACATACCGGTACTGGCATTGATGGGAATCGGGCTCATATACGGCCCCATTAGTCCGCTCACGAACGCCATCGGCAATAGGGCAGCGATCACCGTGAACGTCGCCAGTATGGTGGGGCCGCCCACCTCGTCTACCGCGACGGGGATCGCCTCTGCCAGCGTTTTACCGCCCAGTCGGCGATGACGATGGATATTTTCCACCACCACGATGGCGTCATCGACCAGGATCCCGATGGAGAATATCAATGCGAATAGCGATACGCGGTTGACCGTGAAGCCCCACGCCCACGAAGCGAACAAGGTGACGAGCAAGGTGATGACCACCGCCGTGCCGACGATCAAGGCTTCGCGCCACCCTAAAGCGAAACCGACCAACACGACCACCGACAGCGTGGCGAACACCAGCTTGGTGATCAGCGTCATGGCCTTGTCGTTAGCGGTTTCGCCGTAATTGCGCGTCACCGTGAGCTCGACGCCGTCGGGTACGAAGGTTCCCTTGAGTTGCTCCACGCGCTCGACAATGTCATCGGCGATCACCACCGCATTGGTGCCGGGTTTCTTCGCCACCGCCACGGTCACGGCAGGAAACTCACCGCGCGCCGGGATGTTTTTCTGCGCCGCCGCCGGGCCGGTCCCGAACCATACATATTGCTCGCTCTGATCCGGGCCGCGCCGCACATCGGCGACGTCGCGCAAATACACCGGCGCCTGCTCGTGCATGCCCACGACCAGTCCGGCCACGTCCGCGACGCTGCCCAGCAGAGTGCCGGCGCGTATCAGGATTTCCTGATCATCAGCGACCAAGGCGCCGGCATCGTGAGCGGTATTGGCGCTGAGCAAGGCGGCGCGTAAATCCTCCAATGTGATGCCGTAACCGGCCAGGCGTTGCGCATCCAGCAACACATGCACCACTTGATCGGCACCGCCCACGGTGTAAACATCGCGCGTGCCGGGTACGCGTTTCAATTCCACTTCGATGGCATGCGCGACTTGCTGCAAGTCATAAGCGCCGCGCGCTTCATCCTCGGTCCACAGGGTGAGCGTGACGATGGGAACGTCGTCGATACCCATGGGCTTGACGATGGGCTGGACAACTCCCAGATTCGCGGGCAACCAATCCTGATTGGAGAATACCTGGTTGTGCAAGCGCACTATGGCCTCAGTGCGCGGCTCCCCTACTTCGAATTGCACGGTGAGCACCGCCAAGCCCGGTCGCGACATGGAATAGACATGCTTGACGCCTTCGATTTCCGAGAACACCTGCTCTGCTGGCGTGCTCACCAATTGTTCGACTTCCGCGGCCGCCGCGCCGGGGAAGGGGATATAGATATTGGCGAAAGTCACATCGATTTGCGGTTCTTCCTCGCGCGGCGTGACTAACACGGCGAACAAACCCATGAGCACGCCCACCAAGGCCAACAGGGGGGTTATTTGCGTGTATTGGAATTGCTTAGCAATGGTGCCGGACAGGCCGAGTCGCTCACTCATGACGGCTGACCCATTGCTGTTTCAATTCGCCCACCGCTTGCACTGGGTCCAGCGCGACTTGCTCGCCGGGAGACAGGCCACTTAGGATTTCGATGCGCTCGCCGTGGCTGCGCCCGAGCCGCACTTGGCGCATGCTCACCCGACCCTCCTCGCCCACGACATACACTGCCGTCACCTCGCTGCGATGCGCCACGGCGGCGTGCGGCACGAGCACGCGTTGGGCGACGCCGGCATCGAAAGCCACTTTCACGAAAGTACCAGGATAGACGTTCTTGGTATTCTCCGGCAGGGCGAGCCGCACTCTAAAACTGTGACTACGCTCATCGGCATAGGGAAAAACCGTGAGGCCTTCTACGTCCACGGCACGCCCATCAGGCCATCGGACACGCGCGCGCTGACGTAGTCGCACAGTGTCGATCAAACTCTGCGGCACTTGCACATTGACGCGCAAGGTTTCCAATGAAAGGCCGGTCATCAACGCTTGGCCAACCTGGGTGGTCTCGCCCACTTCCACATGCCGCGCCACCACGATGCCGCTGTAGGGGGCTTTGATGACGGTGCGATCGAACTGTTCTTGTGCCGCCTGCACCCCAGCCTGCGCCGCTTTCACGCGCGCCTTGGCCGATTCCAGGGCCGCCTCGGCACGGTCCAAATCGGACTTGGCCACCAACTTCTTGGCGTAAAGATTATTGGCCCGGTTGAATTCCAACTGGACCTCGTTGAGCCTCGCCTTGGCCTCTTCCCGGGCCGCCTTCTCCTGTGCCAAACGCGCCCGTTGCTCCGTGTCGCGAAAGCGGATCAGCACACTGCCCTTGGGCACGACGTCGTCGACGTCGAAATTGACTGCCTGCACCCGGCCCATCATTTCCGCGGCCACCGTGGCTTGGTGCACCGGCTCAACCACGCCGTCCAGGACCTGCTCCAACACCACCTCGGTGCGTTCCACGGTAGTGGTCTGCAAGGCTGCCAGCGGAGCAGCCGTAAGAGACCAAAGCGCCACCCCCAACACGATTCCCTGCGAGCCGTCCGTTCTCATGATGGAGTGTCTCCTGAGATAAATATGCGTATTAGAATATCATCATCTATTAATCTTTCAAGGCGCTTGTCATGCTAGTTATATAATACATAATACTCAATCAGTTACCCCCTTCCTCGCGACGCCGGGTCTTTCTAGTCCGCTAGAAAGACAGCTGAATTTGCGCCGCGCCGGCGAACTCCAGAAAGCTGGCCGCGCCCGCGTAGGTGATGCCTTCGATTAAGTCGTTACGTCGGTAGTCGAACAAATCGATGGTCATTTGACAACCGATGAGTTCTACCCCGGACTCCAGACACAGGCTACGCAGTTCCTCTATGGATGCCACTCCCTTGTTGCGGATTTTGCGTTTCATTGCGGCGGTCATCAGAGCCTGCATGCCAGGCAAGCTCTGCAGCAAGGTCGGCATCGGGAAAGGCATAGGCAGGGCCGGATTCCCCACCGGGCTGACCTTGAGACGCAACTTCTTGCGTAACAGTTCCAGACCGTAAAAGGTGCAGAAGATCTTCGTCTCATAGCCCAGCGCCGCCGCTGTCGATGCCAACACCAAAGGCGGATACGCCCAATCCAGGGTTCCTTTGCTGGCGATAATCGCCATGCGTTTTTCCGACATAGCCGCGCTCCCGATTTTCAGCTGAACACATCGCCTTAACCATGGTCTTATGAATTTCGGCTCCTCCACCCATCAAGTTAAATACCGATTGCACGATGGTTAACCCAACGACAATACAGTAAGGTAACAGCGTGAGTAACGCCTCTACACGCCATCAGTCACCCCTATTGCGTAACGTGATTGCATACATGCTGGCGGCCATAATCCTGACACTGATAGCGTACTGGCCGCGCGCACTGGCGGATACGACGCCCAGCATACATTTACCCGACATGGGCGACACCTCCGCCGGCATTATGTCACCGGTCGAAGAGCAGCGCCTGGGGGAAGCCTTTATGCGCTCGGTACGTCGCAGTGTGACCATCGTCGACGACCCGGAAGTGGATGAATACATCCAGTCACTCGGTTATCGTCTGGTGGCGGGCGCCGATCCGAGCACACCGCGTTTTCATTTCTTCGTGGTGCTCGACCCCAACATCAACGCCTTCGCAGGCCCTGGGGGTTATATCGGCGTACATAGCGGCTTGTTGTTGGCGGCGGAAACTGAGAGTGAGGTGGCCTCGGTACTGGCCCATGAAATTGCCCATATTACGCAACGCCATCTGCTACGCGCCTTCGAAAAAGCCAATCGCATGAACATTCCCGCCACCGCAGCATTAATCGCCGCTATCATACTCAGCGGACAGAACCCCCAGCTGGCTCAAGCGGCTTTGGCCACCACACTCGCAACGGCAGAACAAATGCAGCTCAACTTCACACGCGCGCATGAACTCGAAGCAGATCGCATGGGACTGCAAATCCTCGCAAGTGCCGGCTACGATCCGCGCAGCATGCCGGCCTTCTTCGAGCAATTGCAATTGGCCAATCGTTTCTACGAAGGCGGCGTACCGGAGTTCTTGCGCACGCACCCCATGACCAGCTCGCGTATCGCCGACACTCGCGCTCGCGCCGAACAATTTCCAATCACCAAAAAGGACAACAGTTTCGGTTTCGCGCTCGTTCAAGCCAAGCTGCGCGTCATGGCGGCCGAGGACAGCGGCCAAACAGTCGACTATTTCAAGGATAAACTTCCCGCCGATACAGCCGCCTCGCAAGACGCCGCGCGCTACGGCCTGGCCCTGGCCTTGCTCTCACATAGCGAGTATGACGCCGCCCGCAACGTCATCAGCGCGCTGCTCACCGAGTCTCCTGACAACATCCCTTACCTCATCACCCAGGCTCGGATAGAGAGTGCGGCGGGCAACGCCCAGAC
>CALZJG010000056.1 GCA_945787555.1 uncultured Chromatiaceae bacterium
GCGCCCCAACTCCAAACCCCGCCGTCCTTGGTCACCGCGAGTGTATGCGACTCACCGGCGGCGATGGCAGCGATGTCGCTCAGCCACGGCACCTGCACCGGCGATAGACGATCGAGCGTGGTGCCGTCGCCCAATTGGCCATGGTTGTTTTCGCCCCAGGCCCACACCATCCCATCAGCCGTCAGCGCCAGGGAATGCGCCTTGCCGGCGGCCACCGCCACGACGTTGTCGATGCCCAGCACCTGCACCGGGGTGGCGCTGTCATTCAAGCTGCCATCGCCCAATTGGCCGGCATAATTTGCGCCCCAAGCCCACACCTTGCCGTCGGCGGTTGCGGCCAAGTTGTGCGCGTTGCCGCTGGCAACCGCGACAACATCCTCTAAGCCAGTGACGCTCTGAGGTGCGCTGGGTCCGCTGCCCCAGGCCGACACGGTGCCATCTTCCGCTACGCGCAGTGATAGAGCGTCGCCCGCACTTGCCGACAGGGAGGCGGGCGGGATGCTCACAGTTCCGTCCGGCGGCGTGAAGAAAGAAGTGAAAATCAAGCCTTCGCTACGGCGCTCGATGCGCACGACATATTCCACGCCGGCGGTCAGTATCGGTTCGACTCGCGCCACCTCCTGTGCGCCAGAGGGGACTTGCCCATGAGTGACGGGTGGGCTGATGGCATCGCTGAAAGTCTGGACACCCCATACCGGCGTGGTTTGGTCGCTGCGGCGCATCACCGTCAATACCGCGATCGGCCCCACATTCCAGGAAAAAATGGGGTCGACGCCGGTTCCTACCTCCACCTGTGGCGCGGTATTGCCGATCGACTCGGGTGGGATCAGTTCGGTGCCGTCGCTGAGGCAGCCGGCCAACGTCAGGGAAAGGGCGCAGGCTACCAGCCTGTTGAGGGCGCGCCTATCATGAATAGATTGCTTGCTCATAGTGATTATAACGGCTAGGCAGGTTGGAATCCGTAGAAACGAAGAAGCGTACCCACACAATAGAATATGGTATCACAGGCGCTAGGTTTTGTTCCCCGCGCCTTGTTGCAGCGAGTCAACTAGACCGAGCCCGACTGGACCTTCCAGCTTCCCCACTCTGGGGATATTGGCGGCGCCATCGCTGAGCCGGACATGTCGACCACACCTATCCCTCGAGCCTACCAGGCTCCGGCTGAGAACAGGTCCTCTTGTACCTATTCCGGCTCGCAAGGCGCAATGTCCCTCCTCATGACTGCAAGGGCCCGAGTTGCTTTGTTGCCAGGTTCGTATGGACACCGTTGACCTATGAATACAGCTTGTCTAAGCTGCTAAGGATTATTCTGAACGGTGTTCAATACCGATTCATGGGGCGTCGCAACGAACATAGTCGCGCAGAGCTGCGGGCGTTGGCAGTGCAGGCCGCCGCCGAGTTGGTGAGTGTCGAGGGATTGCCGGGTATGAGCGCGCGTAAGGTGGCCGCCGAAATCGGTTACACGGTGGGGAGCCTGTATCTGGTGTTCCGCAATCTCGATGAGTTGCTGCTGCAGGTCAACGGCCGCACCTTGGATGCTTTACATGAGGCTCTGAGCCGATCAGTGGCGGCGTGCGAACCGGGTGAGAGGGCCATTGTCGCGCTCGCAAATGCTTATGTTCGATATGCGCGTTCGCAGCCTGGTTTGTGGGACGCGGTGTTTCAGTTGCGCTTGCCTGCAGGCGAGGTGTTTCCGGTGTGGTATGAGGAAAAGATCCAGCGCATCTTCGCATTGGTGGAACATGCGCTACGGCGGTGTGCGCCGCATAAATCCAACGCCGATGTGACGATCGCTGCGCGCGCTTTGTGGGGCGGGGTGCACGGTGTGTGTACCTTGGCGCACACCGGCAAACTCGCCTTGGGCGGTCGACAGACCGTAGAGGCGTTGGTGGAATCCTTGGTCGATAATTATCTACGCGGCTGGCGCGCATCATGCGGGAGATTATAATGAATACCATCAAGGAGATGGTGCGCTGGTTGCTGACGCGCTTGTACGCTGTCGAGATCAAGGGGTTGGAGCATTACCGCCAGGCAGGCGAGCGGGTGCTTATCATTGCCAATCACAGTTCGTATCTCGACCCGGTTTTGTTGTTCGCTTTCTTTCCCGACAAGCTCACCTTCGCAGTCAATTCCCGTATGGCCCAGGCCTGGTGGGTGCGGCTCGGTTTGGCCTTTGTGAATTTCGTCGCCATGGATCCCGCCAATCCGCTGTCGTTGAAAAAAATGGTTCGTCAATTGCGCGCGGGACACAAGGCGGTGATCTTTCCCGAAGGGCGCATGACCGTAACCGGCGCCTTGATGAAGGTCTATCAAGGTCCGGGTATGGTGGCGGAGCGATCCGGGGCGGCCATGTTGCCGGTGCGTATCGACGGGGCGCAATACACGCCGTTCTCGCATTTGCGGGGGAGGGTGCGTATTCGTTGGTTTCCCAAGATCACGCTCAATATCCTGCCGCCGCGGGCGTTGGCGGTGCCTGCTTCTCTACGTGGACGCGCGCGCCGCGATGCGGCCGGACAGATGCTGTCCGACATCATGACGGAAATGATGTTCGAGACCACGGGCTATCGCGATACTCTGTTGCATGCCTTGCTCGATGCGCGCCGCATCCACGGCGGCGCGCATGTGGTGGTGGAAGACATCGAACGGCGACCGCTGACCTACAATCAGTTGTTGACGCGGATGTTCGTGTTGGGTGAGGGGGTCGCCCGCGACACGCGCGCGGGCGCGCGCGTCGGCGTCTTGCTGCCCAATGCTGTCGGCACAGTGGCGATCTTCCTGGCGCTGCATGCCCAAGGACGCATCCCCGCCATGCTGAATTACAGCGCGGGCGCGCGCGGCCTGCTGGCGGCGCTGCGGGCGGCGGACTTGCGCGTCATCTACACCTCGCGTCAATTTGTGGCTGCGGCCAAGTTGGAGCGTGCCATGACGCGCTTGGCCCAGCGCGTGCGTATTATCTACCTTGAGGACGTGCTGGCCGGCGTCACACTGCCGCAGCGCGTGCGCAGCTGGGTTGCGGCGCGTTTTGCGCATACCGCCTTGCAGCACCCTTGCAGGCATATCCAGCCCGACGACCCGGCGGTAGTGTTGTTCACGTCTGGTTCCGAAGGTGCCCCCAAAGGCGTGGTGTTGTCGCATGCAAATCTACTCGCCAATCACGCTCAGCTGGCTTCGCGCTTCGCCTTTAGCGCCCAGGACGTGATACTCAATGTGCTGCCCATGTTTCATTCCTTCGGACTCAGTGCCGCCACATTGCTTCCTTTGTTCTCAGGCATGAAGACATTTCTTTATCCCACGCCTTTGCACTATCGCATCATTCCCGAGATCGCATACGATGTGAATGCGACGATTTTGTTCGGCACCAATACCTTTCTCGCCGCTTATGCGTGTCACGCCCATCCCTATGATTTCTACAGCTTGCGCTATGTGTTTGCCGGCGCCGAACGTTTGCACATGGAGACGCGTCGGGTATGGAGTGAGAAGTTTGGGTTGCGTTTGTTCGAGGGCTACGGCGCCACCGAGACTGCGCCGGTGCTGGCGGTCAATACACCCATGGATTATCGCGCCGGCAGCGTGGGTCGCCTGCTGCCGGGTGTGGAGCATCACTTGGTCGCGGTGCCCGGTATTGAAGAGGGGGGGCGCTTGGAAGTGCGCGGCCCCAATGTGATGCTGGGTTATCTTCATGCCGAGCAACCCGGTGTGCTGGCGCCCGCCACCGCCCTGCGTGGGACGGGTTGGTATGACACCGGCGATATCGTGGCTATCGATACTGACGGTTATGTGTGGATCAAGGGTCGCGCCCAGCGTTACGCCGAGGTCGGCGGTGAAATGGTGTCGCTGGCGCAGGTCGAGGCCTTGGCCGGGCGGATCTGGCCCGCCGCCACCCATGCGGCCGTGATGGTTCCTATAGCCAATACAGGCGAACAAGTCATATTGCTCACCACCGAAGTACAGGCTGAATGCGCGCGCCTACATGAGCAAGCGCGGGCCGAGGGCCTCGCAGAAATCAATGTGCCACAGCGCGTGGTGAGCGTGCCTGAGCTGCCCTTGTCAGGCAGCGGCAAGGTCGATTACAGCGCGGCGCGGCGTTGCATCGAGGCGAGTTTGCGCGAGCGCTGGGAGGCGACTGGGTGAAGCGACGTGGCGTGCTTGGCTTGCTAGGCGCGGGTATGGCGAGCGCCGCCGGTTGGCGTTGGTGGCCGGATGAAGGCGTATGGAATCCGTGTGTCGACCCGGCTCTTCCCGCCGAGTTGGCTGCACATGCGCTGCTACAGACGGCCTGGGCGGGTTTGGATATGGCGGCGGTGTGGGACATGCACGTGCATTTGATCGGCGTGGGCGATGGCGACAGCGGTATTTGGCTGAATCCCACTATGCGCAGCGGCTGGCATCCTCTGGAATTCACCCAGTTCAAGTTTTATCTCAACGCCGCTTGCACTGCCGACAATGGCGATGTGGACCGCGCTTATGTGCGGCGATTGGACGCGCTCATCGAGGGGTTTCCGCCCGGCGTGAAATTCATGTTATTGGCGTTCGATTATCACTATGACGAGCGTGGCGAGCGGGTCGAGGCCTTGAGTCCATTTCACACCCCCAATGATTATGCGGCGCGGGTGGCGGCGAGTCGGCCCGAGCGTTACGAATGGATCGCCTCCATACATCCCTATCGCAACGATGCCGTGGAGGCCTTGGAATGGGCGGTGAGTCACGGCGCGCGGGCGGTGAAGTGGTTGCCGCCGGCGCAAGGCATGGATCCCGCCTCACCTCTGTGTGACCGTTTCTATGCGGCCTTGGCGCGTCACGACCTGCCCTTGCTCAGTCACGTCGGCGACGAACACGCCGTGCAAGGCGGCGCGGCGCAGGCATTGGGCAATCCCCTACGCCTGCGTCGCGCCTTGGAGCAGGGCGTGCGCGTGATCTTGGCGCATTGTGCGACGCAAGGCCGAGGCGTGGATTTGGACCGTGGCGCCGCTGCGTCGCGCGTGGACAATTTCGCTTTGTTTGCGCGCCTGATGGATGATGCTGACTATGTGGGGCGGCTGTATGGCGATGTCTCTGCCATGACGCAAATCAATCGCGCCGGCCCCTACCTTAAAACGCTGCTGGAGCGTGACGATTGGCATGGGCGCCTGCTCAACGGATCCGATTATCCCTTGCCCGGCGTGATGCCGTTGTTCTCGTTGCGCGCCTTGGCGCGCGAAGAGTTCATCAGTGAGGAGCAAGCACAGGTGTGTTCGGCGTTGCGGCGGCATAATCCGTTGTTATTCGATTTTGTATTGAAGCGCGCCTTGCGTGCGGGCGGGCGCGGTTTCGCCAAGGAAGTTTTTGCAACGAGGCGCGTGTTCGAACGAATTGGCGAATAAACTCTACGACAATTTTTTTTGACTTTCGAAGGCTAGGGTGGCGAGGCAATGTCGGCGCAACCTCGGCATGCTACCTTCCACCCTAAGCCTGCAGGCGCGAGGGAGTATCAAGGATGATGCAAACGGGACTCACGGCAAGGTATCAGCATGGATAGAAAGAAAGTCGTTTCTTGGGCCTTGTACGATTGGGCCAACTCGGCCTTCGCGACCACGGTGATGGCCGGCTTCTTTCCCGTGTTCTTCAAGAATTATTGGAGCGCGGGTGTCGCGGCTACTGAGAGCACCTTTCGTTTAGGATTGGCCAACTCCATCGCCAGCTTGGTGATCGTGGCCTTGGCGCCCTTGCTCGGCGCTATCGCCGATCGTGGCAGCGCGCGCAAGAAATTCCTATTCTTCTTCACCGCCATGGGAGTGGTGATGACCGGGGCGCTGTATTTCGTGCAGCAAGGTGATTGGGTGTTGGCGGTGGCTTTGTATGTGTTGGCGTCCATCGGCTTTTCCGGCGGTAACGTTTTCTATGATGCGTTGATCATGTTGGTGGCACGCGAAGAGAAAATGGATGTCGTGTCGGCGCTGGGTTATGCGTTGGGCTATCTTGGCGGGGGAGTGCTGTTCGCCGTCAATGTGGCCATGACCTTGTGGCCGGAGCGTTTCGGTTTGGCCGGTGGCGCCGAGGCGGTGCAAGTGTCATTCGTGATGGTGGCGATTTGGTGGGCGCTGTTTTCCATCCCGGTGTGGTTGTTCGTTCCGGAACCCCGACCCACAGTGGCGCCGAGTTTGGGTACCACCATCACGGGCGGCTTGCGGCAGTTGCGCGCGACTTTTCGCGAGATCCGCCGCCTCAAGGTCGTGTTCACCTTTCTCATCGCCTATTGGTGTTACATCGACGCGGTGGACACGATCATCCGCATGGCGATCGATTACGGCTTATCGTTGGGCTTCGATGTCAACAATCTCATCGTCGCCTTGCTCATCACCCAATTCGTCGGCTTTCCCGCCGCGCTGGTATTCGGCAAGATTGGCGAGCGGTTTGGGGCCAAGAGCGGGCTGTATGTCGCCATCGCCGTGTACATCGGTGTGACACTTTGGGCCATGACCATGGATAGGGTGGTGGAGTTCTATGTGTTGGCGGCGGTGATCGGCTTGGTGCAGGGCGGCGTGCAATCTTTGAGTCGATCGCTGTATGCGCGTCTTATCCCGCCGGGCAAAGCGGCGGAGTTCTTCGGTTTCTATAACATGCTGGGTAAGTTCGCGGCGGTGTTGGGGCCGTTGTTGATGGGCGTGGTGGGCGTGCTCACCGACAGCACCCGCTGGTCGTTGGCGGCGGTGGTGGTGCTGTTCGTGATCGGTGCGGTGGTGTTGTATTTCGTCGACGAGCAAGAAGGCCGCCGCATGGCCCGGGTCTTGGACGTCGCCATCAAACCTTGATATCGATGAGCGTCCCTAAGGTCTCGTGGGTGATTGCCAAGGCTTGGGCCGAGGCTTCCACCTGCAAATGCTGTTGCTGCAATTCCACCAGCGGTTGCCAGACGGCGACCTTCGGTTGCACGTGGGCGGCGGGATCGGCGCTGTTGACTGACTGAGCACTGGCAATAGTCGCGGCGTTCCGTTGCAGGCCGGTGATTCCCTTCTGGATGCCCGCCATCGCGCTGTTGAGGGCGGAATGGATTTTCATGGATCACCGTTGTTGGATGGGCGCACTTGTCTAGTGTATCGGCCGCGCGCCGGTCGGCTTGACGGCGCCCGGAGGCGGCGTAGAGTGGTGATGGGCCACTGACTAGGGAAGGGGGCGGTCATGTATCAGGTCAAATTCTACAAGGGTGATTATTTGGAGCGCCAACGTGCCGCTAACGCCGACGGTTGCGTGGCCTATGTCGAACAGCACTTCAATAGCTGCGGCGATCCGGCGGTCAATTACACGCTGGTCATCACCGGTGCCAATGCCTCACAGACCAGCCGCAATTGGGGGCGTTGGTACGCGTCCGCGATGGCGCGCGAGTTCTCGCTGCCGGTGGGCGGCGATCAAGGCATCATGGTGGGGGGCTACAATGGACGCGGCGATTTCAATTTGCGTTACACGCGCATGCCGGCTTTGTTGTTGGAGCCGCTGTTCGCTAGCAATCCTCAGCATGCGGAATGGTTGCGTTCGGAGGCGGGGCAGACGCACTTGGCCCGCATCCTCTGCGAAAGCATCCAGCGTTTCTTTCAAGACGGCGTTTTGATCGGTTTCAGCGTCGGACACAAATACAAAACTACCCGTAGCAACGATCGTGGTTGCGGGGTGTGCGGCGGTGGCTGGGAGGCCGATTACGCCGAGGCCGTACTAAATAAGACCCAGGCGCTGTTGGAAGAGGTGGAGGCGGTGCAGGAAGAACGTCTGGTGCAGGTCATGGACGGTGACAAGGTACTGTGGGATTTGGCCATCGATCCCGATGCGGAGATCGCCTGGGACGAAGTGCGCGGTGTGTTGCGCATCAATCAACCGCAGGTCGGCGCCAGCCAACCGGAAGTGGCGACTCGTCGCCGGAAGCGGAGGAGTAGTCGTTGAAATGGCGCTCCCTAGGGGACTCGAACCCCTGTTTTCGCCGTGAGAGGGCGACGTCCTAGACCGCTAGACGAAGGGAGCGTGGGCGGGATGCCGCGCTTTATCCTCTGGCGCGGAAAGCGTGTATTATACGCGGCCGTTATTCATTCACAAGCGATTAGAACTTACGTTGCAGAACAACACAGACAGTCACGTCGAGCCGCGCATCGTTCCCCGGCCGGAGCATGCGATCTCACGCGCCAACATCAGCCCCAACGCCTTGAAGGTGTTGTACCGGCTCAAGGGCGCCGGGTATGACGCCTATCTGGTTGGCGGTGGCGTGCGCGACATGCTGCTTGGGAGGGAGCCCAAGGACTTCGATGTCGCCACCAATGCCTTACCGGAGGAGGTGAAGAAGCTGTTCGGAAATTGCCTGCTGATCGGGCGCCGTTTTCGCCTCGCTCATGTGCGCTATGGCAGGGAAGTCATTGAGGTGGCCACTTTTCGCGGGCCGAGCGAAGGTGACGAAGTGGAAGGCACGCGCAGCGAAACGGGCCGCATCTTGCGCGACAATGTCTACGGCACCTTGGTGGAGGATGCCTTCCGGCGTGATTTCACCGTCAATGCGCTCTATTACAACATCGCCGACTTCTCGGTGGTCGATTTCACCGACGGCATGGACGACCTCAAGGCGGGCTTACTGCGTTTGGTCGGCGACCCCGAGCGCCGTTATCGCGAGGATCCGGTGCGCATGTTGCGCGCGGTGCGCTTCGCTGCCAAGTTGGGTTTTCGTATCCATCCAAAAACCGAGGCGGCGATGTTGGCATTGGCACCCTTGTTGGCCGACATTCCCCCCGCGCGTTTATTCGACGAAGTACTCAAGTTGTTTTTGGGCGGTTGTGCGGTGCAGACCTTCGAGTTATTGCGTCATTACGGTTTATTCAAATATCTGTTTCCACAAACCGATGCTTGGTTATCCCACGAGGAAGACAATTTTCCGCTGACCTTGTTGGTGCGGGCATTGGCCAATACCGACCTGCGACTGGCCGAAGCCAAGCCGGTCACGCCGGCCTTCTTATACGCAGCTTTGTTGTGGGAACCCATGCGCCATGCCGCCGCGTCCCGCGAGGCGGAGGGAGCGAGCGAGCTGGCGGCGATGCAGGAGGCGGCCAGCGAGGTGGTGGAGGCGCAGCTGCATCACACCTCCCTGCCCAAGCGCTTCGCTTTGCCGATGCGTGAAATCTGGATGTTGCAGGCGAGACTCACTCGAATCACCGGCATGCGACCACTCAAGTTGTTGAGCCATACGCGTTTTCGCGCCGCCTATGACTTTCTCTTGTTGCGCGCCGAGGCGGGCGAGCCAATTCAAACACTTTGTGAGTGGTGGACAGAGTTCCAGACCTTGGATGAGAATGCACAGCTCGCGCGTTTGCGTACGACCGCCAAACCCGGCCAGGGGAAGAAGCGTCGCAGTCGTCGAGGCAAGCGCAAATCCAAGCAGAACAACAACACGGCGACCGACGATTGACGAGGGCAGCCGAAGGAGGGGACGATGAATTCCATGCTGGTGCGAGCCTATGTGGCCCTAGGTAGTAATCTCCAAGATCCGGTCAAGCAGATACGCCGCGCGGTGTCCGCCATGGATGAGTTACCCGGCACGTGTTGCGTGGCCGCTTCGTCCTTGTATCGCAGCGCGCCATTGGGACCGCAGGATCAAGCCGAGTATGTCAATGCCGTCGCAGCCATCGACACGCGCTTGTCGGCGCACGATCTGCTGGTCGAAATGCAACGCGTGGAGACGCGCCACGGGCGCATGCGCCACGGTGAGCGTTGGGGGCCACGCACCTTGGATCTGGATTTGTTGTTGTATGGTGATGAAACCCATGAAGACGAGAAATTGACCGTGCCGCATCCGGGCTTGCCCGAGCGCAATTTCGTTTTGTATCCGCTGCGGGAGATCGCGCCTTGGCTGCACATTCCCGGGCTCGGAAGTTTGGAGGCCTTGGTGGGGGGTTGTCCCGACGTCGGCTTGCAGCCGCTCGCCGTTTAATATGAATTTGGATGCGCCGGGTTACATTGTCGTCGAGGGGCCGATCGGAGTAGGGAAAACCAGCCTGGCGCGGCGCCTGGCCGAGACCTTCGCCAGCGATGTGTTGTTGGAGCGGGCCGAGGACAACCCTTTTCTCGAGCGCTACTATCAAAATCCCCGCGCCGCGGCATTGGCGACGCAGTTGTCGTTTTTGTTTCAACGCGCCCAGCAAATGCAGGCGTTACGGCAGGGTGATTTGTTTCGCCCCACCGCCTTGGTGGCGGATTTTCTGCTCGACAAGGATCGCTTATTCGCTCAGTTGACGCTGGACCATGACGAATTGCAGCTCTATGAACAAGTGTATCGCCATTTGACCTTGGACGCGCCGCGCCCGGACTTGGTGGTGTATCTGCAAGCGCCGGTGGAAGTGTTACTCGAGCGCGTCAAGAAACGCGGTATTGCCTATGAACGGCTGATCGAATCGGCCTATTTGCAACGTCTCACCGATGTCTATGCGCAGTTCTTCCATCACTACGATCAAGCCCCGTTGCTGATCGTCAATGCGGCAGAGATCGACTTAGTGGGCAACGATCGCGATTATAATGAACTGGTGGACCGCATCCGCCGCACCCGCGGCGGCCGGCATTTTTTCAATCCCTTGCCACTCAATTTTTGATTATTAGTGTGATTGTAGGCCCATGAGTACAACTTCCTCCCACACCGCGGCGGTGACCGTAGCCACACTGCGCAAGCTGAAGCGCAACGGCGAAAAGATTGCCTGCCTCACCGCGTATGACGCCAGCTTCGCCGCCATGGTGGACGGCGCCGGTGTGGAGGTGGTGTTGGTGGGGGATTCATTGGGGATGGTGGTGCAGGGTCGTGAGACCACGGTGCCGGTGAGTATGGACGACATGGTCTACCACAGCCGCGCCGCGGCGCGCGGGCAGCGCCGTGCACTGTTGATGGTGGACATGCCCTTCATGAGTTACGCCACCCCCGCGCAAGCCCTGCTCAACGCCGCGCGCCTGATGCAGGAAGGCGGCGCGCACATGGTGAAGCTGGAGGGCGGCGCCATCCAAGTGGACACCGTGAGCAATCTCACCGCGCGCGGCATCCCGGTGTGCGCCCACTTAGGTCTGCAGCCGCAATCGGTGCATCGTCTGGGCGGCTATCGCGTCCAAGGGCGTGAGGCCGCCGCCGCCGAGGCGATGCTGCAAGATGCTCAGGCGTTGCAGGAAGCCGGCGCCGATGTGCTGATCCTGGAGAGTGTGCCTAGCGCGTTGGCCGCTCGCATCACGGCCCAAATGACCATCCCGGTCATCGGCATTGGCGCCGGCCCGGACTGTGATGGGCAAGTGCTGGTGCTTTACGACATGCTCGGCATCACCCAGGGTAAGACGCCCAAATTCGCCCGCAACTTCATGCCGGGTCACGATAATGTGCAAGCGGCCATGGCCGCCTATGTTGAGGCGGTGAAAAGCGGCACCTTTCCCGCTCCCGAGCACTGTTTTGACTAATGCAAACCGTACATAACATCGCCGGCCTGCGCGCCTTGGTGGATCAGTGGCGTAGTCGTCGCGAGCGCGTGGCCTTCGTGCCCACCATGGGCAATTTGCACGCGGGGCATATGCACTTGGTCAAGCAGGCCGCGGGTGCCGGTGATCGCGTGGTGGTGAGCATATTCGTCAACCCCATGCAATTCGGCCCCAGCGAGGATTATGCAGCCTATCCCCGCACGCTCAAGGCCGACAGCCTCAAACTGGCCGAGAACGGCGTACACTTGCTGTTTGTGCCCGACATGGCGGAGTTGTATCCCAACGGCGTGGAGGCCACCACGCGCGTCGAGGTGCCGGGCTTGTCCGATATTTTGTGTGGCGCGGAGCGGCCGGGGCATTTCACCGGTGTGGCTACTGTGGTGGCCAAGCTATTCAGCGCCGTGCGCCCGCATGTGGCCCTCTTCGGCGAGAAAGACTATCAGCAGTTACTGGTGGTGCAGCGTCTGGCGGAGGATCTATGCATGCCGGTGGAAGTCATGGGTGTCCCCACGGTGCGTGAGAGCGACGGCCTGGCCCTGAGTTCGCGCAACGGCTATCTTTCGCTGGAGCAACGCGCCGTCGCGCCGTTGTTGCACAACGCGCTGCAACACGCCTGCCAGCGACTGGTGGGCGGTGACCATGATTTTGCCGCGGTGGAAGCCGATTGTGTCGCGGCGCTAGGCGAGGGCGGCTATACACCCGACTATGTCAGCATCCGCCGCAGCGAGGATTTGGGGCTACCACAGGCCACGGATACGGCGCTGCGTATCCTCGCCGCGGCCTGGCTGGGCAAGGCGCGTTTGATTGATAACTTGCCGATTACGTTGAAGTAATCGGCGCGAGCCCGCATAATAGCCCCGTGAGTAAACTTATCGGGCTTGCCCGGCGTCTAAGCCAGGGTAGGCCTGTTTGCGCTGGAAGGAAGCCGTAATCATGCAGATGACCATGCTCAAAGCCAAGCTGCACCACGCGCGCGTGACCCACGCAGAGCTGGAGTACGAGGGTTCCTGCGCCATTGATGGCGCGTTGCTGGACCAGGCGGGCATCCGCGAGTACGAGCAAATTCAAATCTACAATCTCGCCAACGGCGAGCGCTTCACCACCTATGCCATCCGTGCCGAGGATGGCTCGGGCATCATTTCCGTGAACGGCGCGGCCGCGCATAAGGCCCAGCCGGGCAACCGCGTGATCATCTGCAGCTATGCCGTTTATAACCAGCACGAGTTGGTCAATTACCAGCCCACGTTGGTGTATCTCGATGCAGATAATCGCATTACCCGCAAGAGCCACGCCATTCCGGTGCAAGTGGCTTGATGCATCAATCAGCGTGCTGAATATCTCGTAGAATAGGGCCATGCGGCGTCGGCTGACGGCGACCTGCGTTGAGGACTGTAAACGGCGCTATGCGCCATTTCACGCCGAGTTTGGCTCCCGTCGAGATTTTATCAGCAAGCGTTAATTTCCCACCGCACCACACCCAAAGTTAATTGTTGCGCCGATCGGCCGATGAAGATATCGGTGATCGCGGGCTGGCGACGGCCTGCGCGGCAGGTATGATGATCATCGTGTCACTGGCGAAGGGAGGATGACATGCAGAGCAGTGTGAGTTCAGGGAAGAGAGTGGTGTTCATGGCCTTGGCGTGGTTGGGCGCCATGGTCGCGCTGCCGGTCCAGGCCGAACGGCAAGTCGTTGCCGTGAGCCAGGCACAGGTGAGCGCCGCTGAGATCGCCCGACACGCCAATCCCAATACCTTGATGCTGCGCTCGTCCTCGGCCGTAGTGATGGACCCGCGCGAGGGCGTGGTGCTGATGGAGCGCAATGTCGAGGAGCAGCGTCCCATCGCCTCACTGACTAAGCTGATGACTGCCATGGTGGTGTTGGACGCCAAGTTGCCCTTGGACGCCACCATCCGCATCAGCCGCGAGGATCGTGACAGGTTGCGCGGCACCGGTTCACGCTTGGACTACGGCGTGAAGTTGACGCGCCGCGATGTGTTGCTCGCCGCGTTGGGGGGCTCCGACAATCGCGCCGCGGCGGCCTTGGCGCGCACTTACGCTGGCGGTCGCACGGCGATGATGCGCGCCATGAACGACAAGGCGCGCCGCCTCGGCATGCATGATACCCATTACGCCGATTCTTCCGGACTGAGCAGCGACAACGTTTCTACGGCGCGCGATATGGCCACCTTGGTGTTGGCGGCGCGCAAGTATCCGCTGCTCCGCGAACTGTCCACCGACGGCATGTTCAGCGTGCGCGATCAGCGCAACGGTCGGGTCATCGAGTTCTTCAATACCAACCGTTTGGTGCGCTCAGCGAAGTGGGCCGTGAATTTGAGCAAGACCGGCTATACCGCCGACGCCGGCAATTGCCTGGTGATGGAAACGGTGATCGGAGAACGCCCGGTGATCATCGTGTTGCTTAACTCCTGGGGCAAACTCAGCAAATACGGCGACTCCGGTCGGATACGCGATTGGTTGCTGAAAGCCGAACGCAAGGCCTTGCGCGTCGCCGAGACACCCACCTAACCCAGAACGTTCCCGCCGGGGTGCAGTACAATGAGCCCTTTTTCGTGGGTTCCAGGTCATGCGCATCGCCTTGGGGGTCGAATACGACGGTAGCGGTTTCGCCGGTTGGCAGTTGCAGCGAGCGGGCGTTGCCACCGTGCAGGGCGCGGTGGAAGCGGGACTTTCCAAGGTGGCGAACCATCCGCTGCGGGTGATTTGCGCCGGCCGCACCGACGCCGGCGTCCATGCCACCATGCAAGTCATCCATTTCGATACCGAGGCCGAGCGCAGCATGCGCTCCTGGGTCTACGGGGCTAATGCCAACCTGCCCGAGGCGGTGTGCCTACGCTGGGCGCAGCCGGTGTCTGAGGATTTTCATGCGCGCTTTTCCGCGCTGCGGCGGCGTTATCGTTACGTGATATTCAATCGCCCGCTGCGGCCGACGTTCCTGGCTGCGCGCGTGTCCTGGGATTATCGGCCGC
This sequence comes from uncultured Chromatiaceae bacterium, assembly GCA_945787555.1. Classification (GTDB taxonomy): domain Bacteria; phylum Pseudomonadota; class Gammaproteobacteria; order DRLM01; family DRLM01; genus CALZJG01. The sequence goes on from CALZJG010000056.1 coordinate 14,436, forward strand.
TGGATGTCGAGCGGATGCGAGCGGCCGCCCGGCATCTAGTTGGCGAACAGGATTTCTCCGCCTTCCGCGCTCAACAGTGCCAGGCCAAGAGTCCGGTGCGCACCGTGCATGAATTGACGCTTACCCGGCGCGACGATCTCCTCCTACTCGACATCGAGGCCAATGCCTTTTTGCATCACATGGTGCGCAACATCGCCGGGGTCTTGCTCGAAATCGGCGCCGGCCGGCGTGCGCCGGAATGGGCGCGGGAGGTGTTGGAAACGCGTGAGCGCGCGCGCGGAGGGGTGACCGCGCCGCCCCACGGTTTGTACTTGATGGGGGTGACCTATCCGCCGCACTTCACTGTTCCGGCGCTTTCCCCCTCTTCCGCGGTTTGGTAACCTGTGCGCCTTTCGCCTGTTCCGGCGGTAAGCATGCGTGTTCGCGTTAAGATCTGTGGTATCACCCGGGTGGAGGACGCCCTGGCTGCGGCGCGGCTGGGGGCTGACGCGGTCGGCTTGGTATTCTACGACCCCAGCCCACGCGCGGTGAGCATCGCCCAGGCGTGCGCCATCGTGGCGGCCTTGCCGCCTTTTGTGACGGCGGTGGGTTTATTCGTCGATCCGGCGCCGGCGACAGTGCGCGCGGTGCTGGATGAGCTGCCCTTGGGATTGCTGCAATTTCACGGCCAAGAAACGCCGTCGACGTGCGCTGTCTATGGGCTTCCGTACATCAAGGCGTTGCGCATGCGAGAGGGCGTGGATGTGGCCGCCGCGGCGGCCCGTTACGACGCGGCGGTCGGGCTGTTGTTGGATACCTATCAACCCGGCCTGGCCGGGGGTACTGGTGCGACTTTCGATTGGCAGCGAGTACCGGCGGGTTTGGATAAGCCCATCATCCTCGCCGGTGGCCTGACGCCGCAGAATGTGGCCGCCGCCGTCAAACAAGTGCGGCCCTATGCCGTGGACGTGAGCGGCGGTGTCGAGGCGGACAAGGGTATCAAGGACGCGGCCAAGCTGGCGGCGTTTATACGAGGTGTGCACAGTGTCCAAATTGATTGACCACTATCCCGACGCCGACGGCCATTTCGGTCCCTACGGCGGGCGCTTCGTCGCCGAGACGCTGATGGAGCCGTTGGAAGAGTTGCGCGTCGCCTACGAACAATGCCGCACCGACCCGAGGTTTCTCGCTGAATTCGATTATGACCTAAAGCACTACGTGGGCCGTCCTTCGCCGCTGTATTTCGCCGCGCGTTGGACACGGAAACTGGGCGGTGCCAAAATCTATCTCAAGCGCGAAGACCTCAATCACACCGGCGCCCACAAAGTGAACAACACCGTCGGCCAGGCCTTGCTGGCCCAGCGCATGGGCAAGACGCGCATCATCGCCGAGACCGGCGCCGGTCAGCACGGCGTGGCCAGCGCCACCGTGGCAGCGCGCTTGGGGCTGGAATGCGTGGTGTACATGGGGGCGGAGGATGTCCAGCGTCAGGCCCTCAACGTCTATCGCATGCGTTTGCTGGGTGCCACCGTGGTACCGGTCACGTCCGGCTCCAAGACCTTGAAGGACGCGCTCAACGAAGCCATGCGCGACTGGGTCACGCATGTCGACAACACCTTCTACATCATCGGGACGGTGGCGGGGCCGCATCCTTATCCGGCCATGGTGCGTGATTTTCAAGCCGTGATCGGCCGCGAGGCGCGCGCCCAGATTCACGAGGCTGAGGGTCGTTTGCCCGATGCCTTGGTGGCCTGCGTGGGCGGCGGCTCCAACGCCATCGGCTTGTTCTATCCCTTCCTCGATGACGAGGGCGTGGCCATGTATGGTGTCGAAGGCGGCGGTGAGGGTGTGGCCTCGGGCCGACACGCGGCCCCCTTGTGCGCCGGTCGGCCCGGCGTGTTGCACGGCAATCGCACCTATTTGATGGAAGACGACGACGGTCAGATCATCGAGACCCACTCCATTTCCGCCGGGCTCGATTATCCCGGCGTCGGCCCCGAGCATGCGTGGCTCAAGGACAGTGGTCGTGCGCAGTATGTGAACGCCACCGATGATGAGGCTCTGGCGGCGTTTCACGAGCTGACGCGCATCGAAGGCATCATGCCGGCCTTGGAATCCAGTCATGCCTTGGCCTATGCGAAAAAGCTGGCGCCGACGCTACGCGAGGATCGGCTCATCATTGTGAATCTGTCCGGGCGCGGCGATAAGGACATCCACACCGTGGCAGCCTTGGAGGGCATCGAGGTATGAGCCGTATCCAAGCGCGTTGCGCCCAGTTGCGCGAGGCCGGTAGCACGGCGTTGATTCCCTATATCACCGCCGGTGATCCCAGCCCGGCCGCCACCGTGCCGTTGCTGCATGCCTTGGTCAACGGCGGCGCGGATATCATCGAATTGGGGGTGCCGTTTTCCGATCCCATGGCCGACGGGCCGGTCATCCAAGCCGCCTGCGAGCGGGCCTTGGCACATCACGTGAGCTTGCAGCAGGTGCTGGACATGGTGCGCGAATTCCGCGCCCAAGACAGCGTCACGCCGGTGGTGTTGATGGGCTATCTCAACCCCGTGGAAGTGATGGGTTATGAGCGTTTCGCCGCCGCGGCCGCCGCGGCCGGGGTGGACGGCGTGCTCAGCGTCGATTTGCCGCCGGAGGAAGGCCACGACTTGTTGACGGCATTGCGCGCCCACGGCTTGGATCCCATCTTCCTGCTCGCGCCCACTAGCACGCCGGAGCGAGTGCGGACAATTTGCGCCGCCGCCAGTGGTTTCGTTTACTACGTTTCGTTGAAGGGCGTCACTGGCGCCGCCACCTTGGACGTGGCGGCGGTAGCGGATAAAGTCCGCATGATACGTGCTCACACCGACCTTCCCATCGGGGTCGGCTTCGGCATCCGCGACGGCGCATCCGCCGCGCGCGTGGCGCAAGTGGCCGACGCCGTGGTGGTAGGTAGCGCCCTGGTGCAACGCATCGCCGACAGCGCCGCGCAAGGGCAGGATATCAATGCCGCTGCCGCCGCCTTGATCGGCGACATGCGGCGGGCGATGGACGAGGTATGACATCAGGCATGATACGAGGCACGGCGCAGGCTGATTTATCGTGTTGCAGTGACCTCAGCGCCCTCACCCCGGCCCTCTCCCGCTTACGGGCGAGGGAGAGGGGGAGTAAGGAGAAGAGTGGATTACATTGCCCTTACCCGATCGGCTACGCCCCCCTCGCGGCGCTCTCCCCTCATTCGGGAGAGGGAGAGTCAAATTAGAGAGTGAATAGATATGAGCTGGTTTGAAAAACTACTTCCCACCCGCATCCGCACCGATAGCAATACCAAGCGGGCTATTCCGGAAGGGATATGGGCCAAGTGCGATGTGTGCATGGCGGTGCTGTACCGCGCCGAGCTGGAGCGCAGCGTGGATGTGTGTCCCAAGTGCAATCATCATATGCGTATTGGCGCACGCCGGCGTTTGGATGTGTTCCTCGATCCCGAGCCGCGCGAGGAAATTGCCGCCGAGCTTGAGCCCGTCGATGTGCTGAAGTTCAAGGACAGCAAGAAATACAAGGACCGTATCAGCCAGGCGCAGAAGAAAACCGGCGAGAAGGACGCACTGGTGGTGATGCGGGGGCAGGTGTGCGGCGTGCCGGTGGTAGCGGCGGCCTTCGAGTTCGACTTCATGGGCGGTTCCATGGGGGCAGTGGTGGGCGAGCGCTTCGTCGAGGCGGTGCATGTGTGTTTGGCGGAGCGCATCCCGCTGGTGTGCTTCTCCGCCAGCGGCGGCGCGCGTATGCAAGAAGCACTGTTTTCGCTGATGCAAATGGCCAAGACCAGCGCGGCATTGGCCCAGCTCAGCGAGGAAGGCTTGCCCTATTTTTCGGTGATGACCGATCCCACCATGGGCGGTGTGTCGGCGAGTTTGGCCATGCTGGGTGATATCAATATCGCCGAGCCCAATGCTCTGATCGGTTTCGCGGGTCCGCGCGTCATTGAGCAGACTGTGCGTGAAACGTTGCCCGAAGGGTTTCAACGCAGTGAATTTCTGGTGCAGCACGGCGCCGTCGATCTCATCATCGATCGTCGTGACATGCGCGACCGTCTCGCCCGCCTGCTGGCGTCGCTCACCCATCGGCCGACGCCGTAAGAGGGAGTTCCGGTTAGACAGCGGGCCCCGTTATGGTCCAGCAACCCTAAACCCGTAAACCCAAAGACCATCTAACATGGTTTTCTCGAATCTTTCCGACTGGCTCGCCTGGCAAGAGACCTTGCACCCGGCCAAGATCGAACTCGGCTTGGAACGCGTGCACCGTGTGGCGCTGGCGATGGGATTGATGCAGCCCGCCTTCCCTATCATCACCGTGGCCGGCACCAACGGTAAAGGCTCCTGCGTGGCGATGTTGGAGGCGGTGTTGTGCGCAGCGGGTTATCGCGTCGGCGCCTACACATCGCCGCATCTGCTGCGCTACAACGAGCGGGTGCGCGTGAACGGCGCGCCGGCCGGCGATGAAGAATTCTGTGCCGCGTTCGAGCGGGTCGATCAGGCGCGCGGCGAAATTTCACTGACCTATTTCGAATTCGGCACCTTGGCGGCGATGGATATTTTTGCGCGTGCCGGCTTGGAAGTGGCGATCCTCGAAGTCGGGATGGGGGGGCGCTTGGACGCGGTGAATGTGTGGGATGCCGATGCCGCCCTGGTGACCAGCGTAGCGCTGGATCATCAGGGCTGGCTGGGCGAGACGCGCGAGGCCATCGGTCAGGAAAAAGCCGGCATTTTTCGCGCCGGTCGGGCCGCGGTGGTGGGCGAGCGCACACCGCCCGCGAGCGTGTTGCAGCAGGCCGAGGCCTGTGGTGCGCCCGTCTTCCTGTTGGGCCGCGACTACGGGGCCACACCGCAGGGCGGTGCCTGGACGTGGTGGGGGCCGCAGGGACGGCGACGCCATGGGCTACCGATGCCGCACTTGCGCGGTCGTTTTCAACTCGATAATGCTTGTGCAAGTCTGATGGTGTTGGAGTCGCTGGTGGCGCGTTTGCCCATCAGTGCGGCGGCGCTACGCGACGGCTTGCGCCACGCCAGCGCGCCGGGACGTTTTCAAATTCTTGATGGCCTGGGGCTGCGCATCGTCGACGTGGCGCACAATCCCCATGCCGCGGCCGCCCTGGCGGAAACCTTGCGCGCCATGCCGTCCGCGCTCACCCACGCGGTGTTCGCCGCCTTGAGTGACAAGGACATCGTCGGCGTGGCGCGCGCTATGGGTAATGTCATTGATGTCTGGCATGTGGCCGGCTTGGATACGGAGCGCGGTTTGCCAGTCGAGGAACTGGCGGCGCGTCTCGTAACGGTGCTAGATGCGAGGCGCGTGCGGTGTTACGACGACCTATCCGCCACCCTGGCCGGCGCCGTGGCGGCGGCCGGGGATACGGGCCGCGTCGTGGCGTTCGGTTCCTTTTACACTGCCGCCGCCGTGCTGGCGCCGAGTCAGCGCGATTTGTGGCATAGTGTGACCCCCGACAGACATCCGAGTTGAAGCAAAGGTCAACGTGAGCCCACCACCCAGCGCACTCAAACAGCGAATCATCGGCGCGTTAGTGTTGGCGGCGCTGGCGGCGATCATCGTACCGTTCCTCATCGAGATGCCGCGTGACGGTGACTTCTTGGGCGGCGGCACGAATATCCCCGCGCAACCCGAGCGCGGCTTTGTGACCCGCGTGTTGCCGCTCAATGAGTGGGATCAACAAGCCGAGACCCGTCTCAACGCGGGTACGAGTGAGTTGGATAGCGAGATTACGCCGCCGCCCGTCCAACCTGCTCGCTCCACTCCGCCAGCACCCGCGACAAGGCGCACGCCGCTGGCACCGGCGGCAACGACGGTTGCGCCCACCTCGTCATCACCATCCATTCCGTCCGTCGCCGCGCCCGCGCCTGGGGAGGGCGGCTGGGTGGTGCAGCTGGGGAGTTTTTCAAACGAGAAAAACGCCCAGGAATTGCGTGATCGTTTGCTGAAACAAGGATTTCGGGCCTTCATCGAACCGACGCTACAGGGGCGTGAGAGGGCATTCCGGGTGCGTGTCGGGCCGGAGTCGCAGCGCGAGCGAGCCGACGTCCTGCGCGAGCGAGTGGCCCAGTCCAGCGGGCTCAACGCCATCGTTTTGCGTTATCCCTGAGTATTTAACTTTCGGTAACTCGTCGCTATTTGCTAAAATTACTCCCTTCTCAAATAGGCGCTCGGTGGGTCGGCCGGCGCTAGCCCACGCGGAGCCCAGGTGAACACAATTGCTGACGGTGCCACTCATGCAGAGTGCGAGGTCCTTACCGTTCGATATCCCCAGTGCCGATTGCGGCGCGCTTGTGTGCACGGATAGGAGCGCCGCTAACATGGTGTGGGTTGATTACGCCATCCTCGGCATTATCGTCGTATCCGCGTTGGTGAGCCTGATCCGCGGCTTTGTGCGCGAAGCGATTTCGCTGGCGGTGTGGATCGCCGCGTTCTGGGTCGGCTTCAGTTACAGCCCCGCGGCGGCGGCGTGGTTCGACGGCGTCATCGAGGCGCCCTCGCTGCGCGTGGCGGCCGCCTTCGTCGTTTTGTTCGTGGTGATCTTATTCGCCGGCGCGTTGATCAATTACGTGATCGGTATGTTGATGCGCGGCAGTGTGCTGCGCGGCACTGATCGCACATTGGGTGTCGTGTTTGGCTTGATACGCGGCGTGGTGGTCGCGGCGGTGCTCATCACGCTGATTTCACTCACGCCGTTGGCGCAGAACGACTGGTGGCAAGACTCGGCGTTGATCGCTTTGTTCCAACCCTTGATCGACAAACTGCACGAACTGGTGCCGCGGGATGTGCGCGGTGCGGCCGTTGTACCTCCGCCGCCGCAAGCGGTGGGGGAACTTTGATCCGTCAGCGGAAGACTGATTGAATACGCGCTGCTTAATCCAGGGCTGGGATGATACGCGCTAAGCGGGTTCAAGATTCGGCCGCCGTGGGCCGTTGACCAACAGCGCGGCTTCAGCAAAGTGAGAGACGGATAATGTGCGGCATCGTAGGCATCGTAGGCAAAAAGAGCGTCAATCAGGCCATCTATGACGGCCTCACGGTTTTGCAGCATCGCGGCCAGGATGCGGCGGGCATCATGACCTGCGAAGACGGGCGGCTGCATTTACGCAAGGACAACGGCTTGGTACGCGATGTGTTCCAAGCCGGCCACATGCTCAGCTTGCGCGGCAGCATGGGCATCGGCCATGTGCGCTATCCCACCGCCGGTTGCCAGACCTCGGCCGAGGCGCAGCCCTTCTATGTCAATTCGCCGTTTGGTATCGCACTAGCGCACAACGGCAACCTCACCAACGCCAACGAACTCAAGCGCGATTTGTTCTTGGAAGACTTGCGGCATATCAACACTGATTCCGATTCCGAAATCGTACTCAACGTCTTCGCTCATGAATTGCAGGCGCAAGGCAAATTGCGCATCAGCGAGCGCGACATCTTCGAGGCGGTGGCTGGCGTGCATCGCCGTTGTCGTGGCGCCTACGCCGTAGTGGCGATGATCACCGGCTATGGCATCGTTGCTTTTCGCGATCCCCACGGTATTCGCCCCGTCGTGTTCGGAAAACGTGAAACCGATCAGGGCACTGAATATATGTTTGCTTCGGAAAGCGTCGCGCTGGATGTATTGGGCTTCGAGCTCATTCGTGATGTCGCACCCGGTGAGGCGGTATTCGTGGATTTGGAGGGCGGCCTCTACACGCGGCAATGCGCCGCCAATCCGGTATATGCGCCGTGTATTTTCGAATTCGTGTACTTGGCGCGCCCCGATTCCATCATCGACAATGTCTCGGTGTACAAAGCGCGTTTACGCATGGGCGAGCAATTGGCGGATAAGATTCTGCGCGAATGGCCTGATCATGATATCGACGTGGTGGTGCCTATCCCCGACACCAGCCGCACCGCCGCCTTGCAACTGTCCTACAAGCTGGGCGTGAAATTTCGCGAAGGATTCATCAAGAATCGCTACATAGGTCGCACCTTCATCATGCCCGGGCAGATGCAGCGCAAGAAATCCGTACGCCAGAAACTCAATGCCATCGAATTGGAATTCAAAGACAAAAATGTACTGCTGGTCGATGACTCCATCGTGCGTGGCACCACCTCGCAACAGATCATCCAGATGGCGCGTGAAGCTGGTGCGAATAGAGTCTATTTCGCTTCCGCCGCCCCAGCGGTGCGTTATCCTAATGTCTACGGTATCGATATGCCGGCCGCGCAGGAACTGGTGGCGCATGATCGCAGCAATGATGAAGTGGCGCAGCAGATCGGCGCCGACAAATTGATTTATCAGGATCTGGCCGACTTGGTGGAAGCGGTGCAGCATGGCAATCGTAAGCTGAGTCGCTTCGAGGCTTCCGTGTTCACCGGCGAGTATGTAACCGGTGACGTCGATGAGGCCTATCTCGGCTCGCTGGCGCAGGCGCGCAACGATTCCGCCAAGGAAGAGCGGGTGCGCTCGGCGGCGTCTGCGATAGATATGCATAACGCGTCATGAGCGAAGTTTGACAAGACGCGCAGCGATTATTTAGGCTATGACATTGCGCCGATTTGATATCAGCTTGCGGGCGCATAATAAATGCAGCTAAAGCGAGGGCAACCCGCTTTAGTGTAATGACCACGGCGGGTTTTCTTATGCCCGCCTATTGGGGGTGGGGTGTGAGCCATGAGGAAGAGGGCGGAATAGTGAAGCGCATGGGCTTTTCTCTTTCCGCTGTATCCCTCGTGCCTGACTCCTTTGAGCCCTGAGTTTCGATGAGGAGCGGCGGGATGTCTGATTCCGAACACGACCACCAATACGCCTTGGAAACCCTCGCGGTGCGCGCCGGCCAGGTGCGCAGCCACGAGGGTGAGCAGAGCGAACCGATATTCGCCACCACCAGCTTCGTGTTCGGCAGCGCCGCCGAAGCCGCGGCGCGCTTCTCGGGCGAGCAGCCCGGCAACATTTATTCGCGCTTCACCAATCCCACGGTGCGTGTTTTCGAGCAACGCATCGCGGCGTTGGAAGGCGGTGAACGCGCGGTGGCCACCAGTTCGGGCATGTCGGCCATCCTCGTCGCCTGTCTGGGCTTATTGAAGAGCGGTGATCACATCGTATCGAGCAACGGTGTCTTCGGCAGTACCGTCATCCTGTTCAATAATTACCTGGCCAAGTTCGGCATCGACACGTCCTATGTCCCGCTCACCGATGTTGACGCCTGGCGCTCGGCCATTCGTCCCAACACGCGCCTATTATTCATGGAGACACCCGCCAATCCGCTCACCGAGGTGGCCGACATCGCCGCGCTGGCCGCGCTGGCCCATGAGCAGGGTTGCTTGCTGGTGGCCGACAACACCGTGTGCACCGCGGCGCTGCAACGGCCCTTGGAGCTGGGCGCCGATGTGGTGGTGGTTTCCGCCACCAAATACATCGACGGCCAGGGTCGCGCCATCGGCGGCGCGGTGATCGGTCGTGAAAAAGAAGTGGGTGAGGATGTCTACGGCGCATTGCGTACCACCGGTCCCTGTCTGAGCCCGTTCCATGCCTGGCTATTCCTCAAAGGCTTGGAAACGCTGTCTGTGCGCATGCAAGCGCATTGCGTTAACGCGCTGAGTTTGGCCCAATGGTTGGAACAACAGCCGGCGGTGGAGCGTGTTTACTATCCGGGACTGACTACCCACCCGCAACACGAGTTGGCTACGCGTCAACAACGCGGCTACGGCGGCCTGTTGTCCTTCGAGGTGCGCGGTGGCCGCGATGCGGCGTGGAAGGTCATCGATCAAACACGTTTGATCTCCATCACCGCCAACCTCGGCGACACCAAGAGCACCATCACCCATCCCGCTACCACCACTCACGGCCGTTTGACACCCGAGGCGCGGGCCGCCGCCGGTATCAAAGACAACCTGGTGCGGGTGGCGGTGGGCTTGGAAAACGTTGACGACCTCAAGGCGGATTTGGCGCGCGGCTTGAGTCGCGTTTAAATGTATCTTCTTGCAATGCCGACTTTCTCAACGGTCAAAACCTAAGGATGCTGAACAAATGAAGAAATCTCTGACGCTTATTTCAATGTTGACGCTCTGGGCCGGTCAGGCAATGGCGCTGGATCTTGATACTGACAAGAAGCGCTTCAGCTACATCATCGGCATGCAGATCGGTCAGCAGTTTAAGAATGACAATGTTGATCTGGACGAGGCGGCGTTTATGGCGGCGATCAAGGATGTGGCGGCCGGTGTGCAACCGCAGCTCAGCCAGCAGGAAATGCAGGCGACCATGGAGCGCATCCAGCAGCAGCGCGAGGACGCCGCGCAACAACAGGGGGAGAAGAACCGTCTCGAGGGGGAGAAATTTCTCGCCGCCAACAAGAGCAAGAGCGGCGTAAAGGAACTCCCCAGCGGGCTGCAGTACAAGGTTATCAAAGCCGGCGCGGGCGCGAAGCCCCTCGCGACCGACACCGTTGAAGTGCACTACCGTGGCACTTTGATCAATGGTACGGAGTTCGATAGTTCGCACAGCCGTGGTCAGCCGGCGACGTTTCCGGTCAACGGCGTGATCATGGGTTGGCAGGAAGCACTGCAAGCCATGCAGGAAGGGGCGAAGTGGCAGATCTTCGTTCCGTCCGATTTGGCGTATGGCAGCCGCGGCGCGGGTGCCCAGATCGGCCCCAATGCCACGTTGATTTTTGAAGTTGAGTTGTTGGATGTGAAAGACTGAGCAAACTTTGAGTATTGAACCGAACTGGCGCCGCCGCGTCATCGGCGGCGCGGGTGTTGGGTGCATAGGATGCTTCGTCAGGCGTTGGGCGTATACGGCAGCACTCTACAATGATTTCTGTTCGTTGATCGATGGCGCCTATATTTTTGCGCTTGGTTCATTGTGTCATGCGGGTGAGTAAAGAGCGCCTGCGTGATATGTTCATTCCCATGTCTGGCGTCTGCCCTCAAAGCTGCAGTGCACGCAGCTGCTCCAGCAGCCATGCAGTCGCCGGGTCGCGTTCGTAGAGTGGATGCCAGATCAGCAGCAAGCGAAAACCGGGGAATCCGGCCGGCGGCTCGAGCATGCGCAGCGGTAACTGGCTGGCGAGCTTTGCCGCGATCCGGCGGGGTGCGCTGAGCACATAATCGGTGTGTGCCACCACATTCGCCGCGGCCCAATAGCTGCGCGTGGTCACGGCGATCTCACGCCGTAGGCTCTGCTTTTCCAGCCAGGTTTCCACGATATTGCTTGTCAACCCCAGTGGCGAGGGGTAAACGTGGCGCTGCTGTAAAAAACGCTTGAGGGTGAGCCGCAGCCGTTCACTGCTGGCGTGTTCCCGGCTTACCAGACACACCAGACGTTCCTCGATCCAGGGCTCGCTGTTGAGCCGCGCAGGCAGGTCGGTATATTCCTGTACCCCGATGACCAGCGTCAGCGCACCGCTTTCCAACAGCGGTTCGAGCTTGTCCGCGCCCAGAGTATGCACGGCGAGTTCCACGTGGGGCGCGATCTGGCACAGGCGGGCGGCCAGCGCGGGCATGACGACATTCTCGCCGTAGTCGTTCATTGCGATCACGAAGCGCATGCGGGAGGTGGCGGGGTCGAAGGGTTGGGCAGGCCGCACAGCGCGGGCGATTTGTACAAGGATGGCGCGCACCGGCGCCTCCAGGGCCAGGGCGCGCGGAGTGGCTTGCATGCCGCGTGCGCCGCGCACGAGGATAGGATCGTCCAGCGTCTCGCGCAGCCGCTTCAAAGCGTTGCTCATGGCTGGCTGACTGAGAAACACCCGCTCGGCCGCGCGCGTCACGTTGCGCTCGCGCAGCAGGGCATCGAAGATCGGCAGGAGATTGAGGTCGACGCGGCGCAGCGCCGATTCGATATCCATTTCATGAATGCCAGCATTGATACTATCCATTTAACAAATGATAACGGGCGGACTATGCTAATTCCATCACCATCACCATCACCATCACCATCACCATCACCATCACCATCACCAGCGCCATCACCATCACCATCACCAGCGCCAGCACAGGAGAACACGCCATGCAAACCACCACCCGTCTATCCCTCCCCTCCGCCCTGTTACGCGCCAGCGCATGGGTTTTATTCGGCGCGCTGGTCGGCACGCCGGTCAGCCAGGCGCAGGAGCGCGCCGGACTGCCGACGGCGCCCCACCTGACCCTGGAACTGGCCCAGCAGGCCGCGATTTCGACGCTGCAGCGGTGCCGCAAGGATGGCCATGCGGTCAGCGTCGCAGTAGCGGATCGCGGTGGCACGCTGATCGTGCAGCTGCGCGATCCTCAGGCCGGGCCGCACACCGTGGGCAGCAGCCAGGGTAAGGCCTTTACGTCGGCCAGTATGGGACAGCCGACGGCGCGGCTGGCCGAGGCCATCGCCGGTAATCCGGCCCTGGAGGGACTGCGCGACATGGATCAGCGTCTGGTAATCCTGGCCGGCGGTCTGCCCATCGTCATCGACGGCCAGCGGGTCGGCGGCATCGGTGTGGGCGGCGCGCCGGGCGGCCACCTCGACGAAGCCTGCGCCGCCGCCGGCCTGCAGCAGATCGGTGCAGAGTAAATGGATACAGGCATCGTGACGCGCTGCGCGCAGACGGGGTGGCCCGGCGGTGGCTCCCTGGCTGGGTTGCTGGTGGCGGCCTGGTCGCTCTTCGGCGCCGCCGCCGGTGTGTCCGCCGCCTCTGGTTCCGAGATGCTGCTGGTGACTCAGTTTCAGAGCCAGCACCTCGCCTATGTGGATCCCGTCGCGGGGCTGGTCGCCAGGGTTGAGGTCGGACGCGCGCCCTACGATTTGGCCATCGGTCCGGATGCGCAGGCCTATGTCGCCACGGCCGAGGGTGTGGCGGTGGTGGATCTGCACGCCCGCCGCCGTAGCGCCATGATTCCCTACCGGAACGTGCCCGAGGGCCCGCGCAGGGGCGAGTACCGCGTCGGCGGCATGGGCATTGCGGTGTCGCCCGACGGCGCTTGGGTGGCGGTGGGGGTCCATCACGGTCGCCGTGACGGACGCTTGGAACTCATCTCCACCACGACCCGGCAGGTGACCGCGAGTGTCGCGGTGGGCGTGCGCCCGTTCCAGGTGTTGTTCAGTCACGACGGCGGCGAGGTCTACTCCATCGATCATGACTCCTATTCCGTCACTGCCGTCGATGTGACCACGCACGCGCGGCGGCGTTACGACGTGGCGGCGCTGGGGCTGGGCGCCTTCGACAAGCCGCACTATGCCGCCCTCGACGCCCACGGCCGGCTGCTGCTGCCCATCCAGGGACGCACGCTGGTAGTACTCGATCCGCGCAGCGGCGAATACCATCAGCGTAGCCTCAGCGCCGATACCCACCAGCATGGCGTAGCCCTGAGCAGCGATGGCGCAACACTGTTCGTGGTTGGCACCGGACCCGCCGGCGGGGCCGCCAGCCCGCCACGGCTCAGCCAGATCGATCTGGTCAGCGGTGGCGAGCGGCAGATTCCGCTGCCTGGCGAGCATGAGCAGATCGTCCTCAGCGCCGACGGTGCGACGGCCTATCTAAGTGGTGGCCACAGCTACAGCGGGGGCTGGGACGGCATCCGTATCATCGACCTGGCCAGCGGCGCAAGCCGGACTCTCGCGGTACCCGCTCAGCCCTTGGGACTCAAGCTCTGGCGGGACGTCGATACTTAGCCCAAGCGCCGACCACGTTGCCCAGTGCGAGCTCATCCTGGCCGGCCAGGAGGATTGCACCGCAACGGTCAGCTCGGGCGCGTTGGTGCCGAAACAGACGACAGTCAGGCCGACGACCAACGGCGTGATGCCGAAAGATAGCGCAAGTTTTGGTGCGCCACGCTAATGCTTGCGCACCGATGATGAGCACGGCCAGGCCCGCGGCGAAAAGTGGCAGGTTCATGCAGGGCTCCGACGTCTAGATAATGACTAGCTGAATCGGGTGCCCAGTAGGCGGATTCTTGTCGTCTTGGCATGATGGCGCCTTGCCAAGCATGGGTTGGTCCCTACTCTCGCGCACAATATTCCCCGTTTGTGCGGCCCGAAAACGCCCTTTCGAGTTCCTCGCACAACTTCCGTCCCGAGCGCGATGCTGATGCTGCAGTGTGACTTGCCGATTAGAGACGATATCGCGCGAGACTAAGCGATAGTTCGAACGACAGCGCCGGTCTAGTCCTGCAAGTGGGTGGGCAGGCCGTCTATGCTAATTAGATTTTTCTCCCGCCAATACTGCTTGATGCCTTGCGGGCCTTTGTTCTCCGCCCAACTCAACAGCGTCTCGCGCTCCCCGGTGTAATCGTACCGTGGGACGCCGTATCCGCAGGACGTTTGCAACGATTCAATATTGACCACCATGATCTGGCGCGCCCCTGCCAGGGCGGGGAAGTGGGGCGCAGAGTGCTCCCAGGCATGGTCATGCGTCCGCACCACGCGGCCACGGCCGTAGAGACGCAGGATCAGCGGTTGAGTCTCGAAGCTGCAAAACATGATGGTGATGCGGCCATCAGCGCGCAAATGCGCCGCGGTTTCGTTGCCGCTGCCGGTGACGTCGAGATACGCGACGCTGTCATCATCGAGGCAACGGAATGCATCCATTCCCTTGGGCGAGAGATTGATGCGGCCCTCGCCAGCGGCGGTGGCGGTAAAGAATAGGTGTTGGCGGGCGATGAACTCGCGCAACTCAGGGGTGAGTTTCTTGTAGAACTTGGCCATGGGTACAATGCTCGTCGCTGGAGTGTGTCGGTAGTGATGGTGGCGCAAGCGGGTAGGGCATGTCCAATCAAACACAGATAATTGAAGCGATGCGTCGGCGCGTGCTTGAAATCTATCAAGCGGCATTGCGTGCAGTCCACGGGCGTGATTGCGTGCGTCGCACCTTGGTTGACGTGCGCGTCACAGGGCCGGTACGAGTGTGCGCCATCGGCAAAGCGGCTTGCGCCATGGCGCAAGGGGCCGCTGATGCCTGGGGTGATCAGATTCAAGACGGCTTGGTGATTACCAAGCAGGGCTATGTCACTGCGGAGTGCTCGGTGCCTGCACTCACCGTCATGGAGGCAGGGCATCCCCTCCCCGATGCGCGCAGTGTGCAGGCCGGCGAGGCGATGTTAAAGCTGTTGGCCGAGACGTCGCGCGAGGCGACGCTTTTATTTCTCATTTCCGGCGGCGCGTCCAGTCTGATAGAGGTATTGCCGCCGGGTGTGATGCTTGCCGACTTGCGGCGGGTGAATGCCTGGTTGTTGGCCTCCGGCTGGGACATCCACCGCATGAACGCGGTACGCAAAGGGCTATCGTGCATCAAAGGGGGGCGCCTGGTCGCTTATTTGGGCGAGCGTCGCACTGTGCAATTACTGATCTCCGACGTGCCCGGCGATGAAGCGGCTGACATCGGCTCGGGCTTATTGGTGCCGGCGGCGCGTCTAGCGCCGGTGCCGGCGTTGCCTGACTGGTTGCAGGCGTTGCTGGACCAGGCACCGCCGTTGCTTCCTGTGGAAGCGCCCGCTGACGCAGGAGTGGAGACGCGCATCGTCGCGAGCCTGGACCAGGCCCTCGCGGCGGCGGCGCAGGCGGCGCGCGAGGGGGGATACGCGGTGCAGGTGCACGCGGCGCGATTACACGGCGATGCCGCCTTGCAAGGCCGCCGTATCGCTGATGAACTAATACAAGGCCCGGCGGGCGTGCACCTTTGGGGCGGGGAGACCACGCTGGTGTTGCCGCCCCAGTCCGGCCGCGGCGGTCGCAACCAACACTTGGCCTTGGCCGCCGCCACGGGGCTGGCCGGGCATGACGATATCTGCCTGTTGGCGGCCGGCACCGATGGCAGCGACGGCCCGGGCGAGGATGCAGGCGCCCTGGTCGATGGCGCCACGCTGGCACGTGGCGCGCTCGATGAATTGAATGCAGAAGAGTGTTTGGCTCGCGCCGACGCCGGCACTTTTTTGGAAGCGAGCGGTGACCTGATCAGTACCGGGCCGACCGGCACCAATGTCATGGATTTGGCAATAGGCTGGAAGGGTTAACGGGTTCGCGGGTTAACGGGTTAGCGGTGAGGCGTAAATGAACGACAAGTCCAACTATCATGAACCCGTCTCTCGCCTCTCTGTAGAGCGGAGAGGGGGTAGCGAAGAGCGTGGTCTGTTCACCGTAGCGGCTGCTTGCATCGCCGAATGTGATGCAAAGACTAAAGCGCGCTTGAGTCGTACGGCGGCGGCGCAATGGCGGGCCGGTGAGTTATCCGTGTGCGCTGACCAACCACCCGCGCCCATCGCCGCGCCGGGTCGTCCGGCGCGTCCCGTGCTCGTCTCGCCACGCGACTTGCCACGGCGCAAACTCACTACGCCGGTGGGTCGCGCGGCACTCATACATGCCATCACGCACATCGAATTCAACGCCATCAATCTGGCCTGGGATGCGGTCTATCGTTTCCGCGGCCTACCACCGCGCTATTACGACGATTGGGTACGGGTGGCCGACGAGGAGGCCTATCACTTTTCCTTGTTGCGCGAACGCTTGCAGCAACTCGGTTACGACTACGGCGACTTTCCCGCCCACAACGGCTTGTGGGAAATGGCGCAAGACACGGCACATGACCTGCTAGTGCGTATGGCCCTGGTGCCGCGCGTACTGGAGGCGCGCGGCTTGGATGTCACGCCGGGCATGATGGAGCGCTTGCGCGCGGCGGGCGATGTGGAAACCGTGGCGTTATTGGAAATTATTCTTCGCGACGAGATCGGCCATGTCGAAATCGGCACCCGCTGGTTCCGCTGGGCCTGCGAGCGACGCGGCGTGGCGCCGGAAGCCACATTTCGCGCGTTGATCAAGCAGTATCTGCAAGGGCGCATCAAAGGCCCGTTCCACCGTGAGGCGCGCTTGCAGGCCGGATTCAGCGCCAGTGAACTCGCCGCGCTTGAGGAGATGGACGGAACGGCATAAGGTAGCGAGAGGTGATGTCGAAAGGCGCGGTGTGACGGATAATGCCTAAGCCGAAGAACAAACAAACAGACCCGCCCCGTTATCCACTCCGTTACTTGGCGCGTGCGTCCTTGCCGGCATTGCTGGATAGCCTGCGTGCCGCCGGCTATCGTTGCATCGGCCCGCAACTCAAGGAGGGCGCGGTGGTGTACGCTGAGCTCGATACGGTTGAGCAATTACCACGCGGTGTCCATGATCAGCAATCCCCCGGCGAATATCGTACCCAGGCCAGTGAGGATGAGCGTTACTTCGCCTGGGCCAATGGCCCGCAGGCCATCAAGCCGTGGCTGTTCGCGCCGCGCGAATCACTGTGGCAGGTCGCGCGCGATGAGCACGGCCGCTTACGTTTTCGCGAGACGTCCCCGCAAGTTACCCCCCTGGCCGTGATCGGCGCGCGCGCCTGCGATCTCGCCGCATTGCGCCTCCAGGATCAACACTTTCTGCACGGCGCGCATCCCGATCCTTACTACCAGGCGCGGCGCGAGTCGCTGTTCATCGTGGCGGTGCAGTGCAGTCATACCGCCGCCACTTGTTTTTGCGCCTCTACCGGTGACGGGCCGCGCGCCGAGCGCGATTTCGATCTCGCTCTCTCGGAATTGAACGCGGGCTACGTGGTCGAGACAGGCAGTCAACGTGGCGCGAGCGTGCTGGCAGCGTTGCCACTGGCGGCGGCCACGGCAGCGCAACGCGACGCCGCACGGCAACAAAGCGAGCGCGCCGCGCGCCTGCAGACCCGGGCCCTGCCGGGCCGCAACTTGCGCGATGTGTTGTTCGCCAATCTCGAACATCCGCGCTGGGACGAAGTGGCGGCGCGTTGTTTGTCGTGCGGCAATTGCACCTCGGTGTGTCCCACCTGTTTCTGTCATGCCGAATCCGAGCAACCGGCATTGGACGGCGCACACAGCGAGCATGTGCGCGAGTGGGACTCCTGTTTCACGCAAGGACACAGCTATATCCACGGCCTGACCATCCGCGCCGAGACGCGCACGCGTTATCGACAGTGGCTGACCCACAAACTGGGCAGCTGGCATGAGCAATACGGCCGCAGCGGCTGTGTGGGCTGCGGGCGCTGTATGACCTGGTGTCCGGTGGGGATAGACATCACCGAAGAGGCGAGCGCGATATGCGGAGAGGGGACGTGAGCCATCCTTATCTCTTGCACGAGGCGGAGATCGTCACGCGGGTACAGGAAGCACCGGACATCTTTACCTTGCGGCTGCGTTTCAGCGCTGCGGCGCGACAGCGGGACTATACCTTTCAGCCCGGCCAATTCAATATGGTGTATCTCTACGGCGTGGGCGAGGTCGCGATCTCCATCGTCTCCGATCCGGAAGATGATCTACTCTACGATCACACCATCCGCGCCGTTGGTCGTGTCACGCGCGGCATGGCGGCATTGCGCGCGGGGGATTATGTCGGCATCCGCGGCCCGTACGGTCGCGGTTGGCCGTTGCCGCAAGCCGAAGGCCGCGATGTGTTGATCGTCACCGGCGGCTTGGGTTGCGCGCCGGTGGTGTCGGTCATCCATTACATACTCAAACGTCGCGAGCGCTACGGACGCTTGATCATCATGCAAGGCGTCAAGCACGCCAACGACCTATTGTGGCGTGAACGCTACGCCGAGTGGGCGCGACAGCCCAATGTCGAAGTCATCATCGCCGCCGATCAAGGCGCGCCCTTGTGGCCGTGGCGGATAGGACGCGTCACCGATTTGTTCGATCAAGTGCCATTCGATAGTGAGCGCACTAGCGCCATGATGTGCGGTCCCGAAGTGATGATGCGCGTCGCTGTGCAGCAATTGCTGGCGCGCGGCATGAACGAGGCGGACATCCATCTCAGCATGGAGCGCAACATGCACTGCGCGGTAGGCCATTGCGGCCATTGCCAATACGGCGGGAAGTTCGTGTGTAAGGACGGGCCGGTGTTCGCCTATCCGCAAGTGAAAGAGTTGTTTGGGGTGAGGGGGTTTTGAGGGTCGCAGGCCGCAAGATGTTTCAAGAAGTTGAACGTGCCGAGATCATGAATTCATTGCGAGCGTAGCATTCTGTTGGCGCGACAGATCTTATCTGTCATTTCGACTGTAAGGAGAAGTCTTTCTAGAAGTCAATCGGGCGTCGACAACTGTGTGCGATGCCCACAGCGTGAGGATCTCTCCTTGCAGTCGAGATGACAAGAAAGGTAAATCAAGATGTCACAGAGCGAAGATTATGAAGCCCAAGATCGCCGTCCATAAGTTTTCCAGTTGCGACGGTTGTCAGCTGGCTTTTCTCAACGCGGGCGAGCAATTGCTGACCCTGAGCGAACTGGTGGACATCGTCCATTTCGTCGAGGCCGGGCCGGTGGCGCCGGATGAGCAAGTCGACATCGCCTTTGTGGAGGGCAGCATCACCACGCCCCATGATGTGGAGCGTATCCAGCGCATACGTAGCCAGAGTCACTACCTGATTACCATCGGTGCTTGTGCCACCGCGGGTGGGGTGCAGGCCTTGCGCAATCTGGTCGATGGACAGCAATGGATTAACGCGGTGTATGCCTCGCCCCAGTACATTGCCAGCTTGGCGACCTCCACGCCCATCGCCGCGCATGTCAAAGTCGATCTCGAATTATGGGGTTGTCCGGTGAATACGCGCCAGGTGATGGCGGCGGTGCGGGCCTTGTTGTTCGGCGTGGTCCCGGAGATTCGTCGTGACAGCGTGTGTATGGAATGCAAACGTGAGGGCAATGTGTGCGTGCTGGTCGCCAAGGGGCAGCCCTGCATGGGGCCGGTGACGCAAACCGGCTGCGGTGCCTTGTGTCCGCATTTCGGGCGTGATTGTTACGCTTGTTACGGCCCGGCGGAGAATATCAACACGCCCGCGCTGGTGAACCGTTTCGCCGGTTTGGGTTTGCTGCCCGAGGAGATTGCGCGGCGCTTTCTCACCATCAACAACGCGGCGCCGGCGTTCGTGGACGCGGCACGGAGTGTCCAGCCATGAGCGAGGAACGCCGCATCGAGATCCATGTGCCGGCCTTGGCGCGCGTCGAGGGTGAGGGTGCGCTGAACTTGGTCATCGAGGACGGCCGTATCGCCGAGTTGAAACTGCGCATCTACGAGCCGCCGCGTTTGTTCGAGAAACTATTGGAAGGGCGCGGCTATCACGAAGTGGCCGACTTGGTGGCGCGCATCTGCGGGATCTGCCCCGTGGCCTATCAAATGAGTGCGGTACAGGCGCTCGAAGCCATATTGGGTCTCGACCCCGGACCGTGGGTGCGCGCCATGCGGCGGGTGTTTTATTGCGGCGAATGGATCGAGAGCCACAGCCTGCACATTCATCTGTTGGCGGCGCCGGATTTTTTCGGCTGCGACAACGTCACCGAACTGGCCAAGCGGTATCCGAACGAGGTGCGGCGCGGACTGCGTTTGCAGGCACTGGGCAATGATCTCATCCGTTTGTTCGGCGCGCGCTCGGTGCATCCGGTGGGCGCGCGGGTGGGCGGTTTTTATCATGCCCCCTCGATGAATGAGGTGGTCACATTGCGTGAGAAGTTGCGTGCCGCCTTGCCCGAGGCCTTGGCGTTGCTGCAATGGACGGCGTCGTTGTCCCTGCCCGCCAGCGAGCAACCGTTCACCAGCGTGGCACTGCGCCATGCCGATGAATATCCCCTCAACGAGGGCCGCATCGTCTCGTCCCGCGGTTTGGATATTGCCAGCGAGGAATACGAGCAACATTTCGTCGAACAGCAAGTGCCACATTCCACGGCCTTGCATAGTCTGCTCGATGGGGCGCCCTATCTGGTCGGGCCGCTGGCGCGCATCAACTTGAATTTCGAGCGCTTGCCTAAAGAAGTGCAAGCGGCCTTGCGCGCCACCGGCATCACCTGGCCCAGCGCCAATATGTATCACAGCATCGTCGCGCGTGCGGCGGAGATTTACTACGCGCTGGGTGAGGCGGTGCGTTTATTGGAGAATTATTCACTGCCCGCTGCACCCTATGTGGAAGCCACAGCGCGTGCCGGCGTGGGTGTCGGTGCCAGCGAGGCACCGCGCGGTCTGCTGTGGCACCGCTATGAATTGGACCCGGCGGGTCAGGTGGTGAGCGCGCGCATCGTGCCACCGACCAGTCAGAATCAAGCGCGCATCGAAGCGGATTTGCATGCCGCGTTGATGAGCTGGGGTTTTGCGCACAGCGATGAGGTGTTGCGCGCGCGCAGCGAGCAGATCATCCGCAACTACGACCCGTGTATTTCCTGCGCCACGCATTTCCTCGACCTGCGCGTCCAGCGGCGTTGAGCCTATGGCGCGGGTCGTGATCGCCGGACTGGGTTCCCCGCATGGCGATGATCAAGTCGGCTGGTGGGTGGCGCAACGCTTGGCGGCGTCCCGGCGGGTGTCATCATCCGGCGGCCGTATCGAGGTGGTGATCAGTCGTGAGCCCAGCAGCGACTTGATGCCCTGTCTGCTCTCCGCCGAGACGCTCATCCTCGTCGACGCCTGCATGGCGCACGGCGTGCCGGGCGTGGTGTCGCGCTGGTGGGGTCTACCGGCCGCGCAGGCGGGGGCGCGTTGGGTTTCGTCTCATGGGGCGACTATGCCGACCCTGGTAAACCTTGCGGCCGCCCTGCGCGGATCATTGCCTGGGTTGATCGTGTACGGCATAGAGATCGGGGCGGTATGCCAGGGTGAGACTACTTTGAGTGTGCCGGTATGCATGGCCGCTCAGCGTGTTCAAGACTGGATAGGCAGCGAGTTATATTTCCTTGCAAGCTAATTGCATTACAGATTGGTAAAGTTTATGCCATCCCTGCCGTTACTTGGCCAGTGGGCGCATTCAAGGTGTATTCGCTCCTTCTCGTTTTACGTGCGGTTTCCATAGAGGCAGGGAGTCAAAGGATGAAGGTCAAGTTCCAGCGATACGTTGCACTCTGCGGCGTCGCCATCACCACTATGTCGTTATCGTGGTCCACTCAGGCGGCCAATTGGGCAGACAGAACGCAGATCAACGGTTTTATGTCGGCCCGCTACAGTGTTAGCGATGATCCGCTGTTCTTTCACGGTGGACGAACCGACAACGGTATCAACGAAGACGGGAGCTTTCACGGTACCAAACTGGGCCTGAACATTACTTCCCGGGTCACCGATCGTCTCACCGTCGCCAGCCAATTGTTTTCCAGTATTGAAGAAGAGGGCTACGCAACCCATCTTGATTGGGCGTTTGCGCGCTATGCCTTGACCGATGAGTTGGCGGTACGCGCGGGTAAGATCAAATATCCGGTCGGACTGGTCAATGAGTTTGTCGATGTCGGGGTGACCTATCCCTGGATAGAAGCACCGTTGGTGATCTATAGCGAATCGCAGAGTGGCGCCCAGGCGACCCGTGAAGCCTATACGGGGGTCGACTTGCTGTGGAATCGCTACTTAGGCGATTGGAGCCTGGGCGGCGATCTGTTCGCCGGACAGGTGGATCTCAACGGGATGACCATCAAAACCATGAAAGGGCTAACCGCCAACGCGACCTGGGATGATGCCGTCACCTTGCAAGCCTCCTGGTA
>CALZJG010000057.1 GCA_945787555.1 uncultured Chromatiaceae bacterium
ACGTGCGTGATGTCGTCGGGGTGGATGCGGCTCATCCAAAAGGCGGGATCGTTGAGAAATTCCCGGGTTTCGTAGCCGAGCTGGCCATGCACGTTGTCGCTGATGAACGTAGTGGGGCACTCGCGTTGCGGCGCGCAACTGTAAATCATAGCTGGCGTAGCAGTAAGCAGGTGTTGTAGCCGTGCGTTGACGGAGGTCAAGGCGGCGCGGGCATGCTCATGTTCCCCCACCTCGTTTTCCAGTCGGAGCTTGGCAATGTGCAAGCGCCGATTGAGCGTTTGCGCGTAGATCAACATGGCGGCGATGATGAGAAAGCTCGCCAAGGCGCCCAGCAACCATGGCCAGTATTGCCGCAAAGCATCGCCCAAGCGTACTTGGCCCAAATATTCGTAGGGCGCGACTTTCAATTCCTTGAGCAGTTCGTGCACGGACTGATAGTCGAGGGGTATGGTCCAGCCCGCGTAGCGGCCGCTGAGGGCCGCGGCATCGTCTGAGGGCATGGTGAGCAGCGCCACCGCCACTTGCTGTGCGAGTTCATCGGAGGTGGCGGCCAGTTTGGCGAAGGGCCACTCGGGATAGAGTTGGGTGCTATGCAAGAAAGGAAAGCTGTCGCCGTCGGAGGTGCTGAGAATGCGAAATTGGTCTAAATCGATGGCGCCTTCCAATGTCATGGTTTCCAAGAGACCGGTGCGCACCGTGCCCGCGTCGACGCGCCCATCGCGTACTGCATAGACCACCTCATCCTGTGGCAGGCTGGAAAATTCCAGCTTCGCCAGGTCGCGCTGCGGTTCCACCCCAGAACGCAACAATTCGCGCCATGCCATTTGGTAGCCGCCGAAAGCATCCTGGCTGACCGCCATGAAGCGCTTGCCTTTCAAGTCGCGTAGGGTCTTGAGGTCGGTGCGATCCGCGCGCGTGAAAATGACCGCGCCGTAGCGCGTCATCGGTGCGCCATGCTCTTGTTTGATCAGCGTGGCGATGCGGCTGGCGCCGTATTGTGCTTCGAGCTCGACATAGTGGCCGGGATTGGTGAGTACGAAATCCACTTTGCTGCGCTGCATCGCCAACTGCATCGCCGCATGGTCGAGGGGGATGATGTCGAAGCGGTATTGCGGGATCCGCTGGCTGAGATAATCGGCGGTCTGCGTCCAGCGATTGAGAGCCTCGGCATCGCCGCGGTAGGCCAGTACGCCGATGTCCACTTGGCTAGCGGCCTCGCTGGGCGTGATGGTGCTCCAGGCGATGGTCGACAGTAGTAGAAAAATCGCCCAATAGAGCGTGAAATGCTTGCGGATTGGGGGGGTGATGTGCCGGCGTGCAAGCCACGTTACCGCTGTGCTGGGCTGATAGGGCGTGTGCGTGATTGGATGCATGCCGGTGCCACGTCACTCCATGTTATGCCACACGTTTCTATGCTGCTCAGCGCGCGGCGTAAGGTCTTACTGAAGAACTATAGTACTCCTTCCCGCTAAGGTTGCGATGTGACAGTTTAGCGTGCTTTAGGGTGACTGTTCCGGCGCCCTGGCGCCAGGCTCCGTAGTGTGTTCCGCCGCGGTCTCGG
This sequence comes from uncultured Chromatiaceae bacterium, assembly GCA_945787555.1. Lineage (GTDB taxonomy): Bacteria > Pseudomonadota > Gammaproteobacteria > DRLM01 > DRLM01 > CALZJG01. The sequence continues at coordinate 1,562 of CALZJG010000057.1, forward strand.
TGGCTGTGGGTGCGATCGTGGTTGGTCTCGACGAAGGTAGCGCATTACTTGGCAGGTGCTCGAGGAATTTGATCATGCGATCGACTTTGTCATTTAGGTCTTGCATCTCTTCTCCAGATGCGGTTAAGGCATGGATGCGGCTGCGCACCTCATCGCTGTGGTAATAGCCGGCGCTCAACGCGCTCACGGCGAGTGCCGTGAAAATCAGCATCCATGGCGATTTGCGTCGTCGGGGCCGGCGCGTCGCGACGCTATTTTCAATATGATCCTTGTTATTGCCGGCGTGGGCGCGTGGCTGAAGCGCCTCACTGCGAGCTGGGGCATTGTCGTGGTGATGGTCGTCAGTGGCTATGGTCGCGTTGGATCGCTGTTCATCGTCGGATAAGGCCAACTGCGAGGCGGGAGTGTCGATGCGGGTGAACAACGACATATCACCGAAACCTTGGTTGCTGGTGTCGGTGGCGTGCGGGTTGCTGGGCGCTACGCCGCCTGACCAGAGTGCTTCGATCCCGGCGTCCTCGCGTATGCCGATGGTGCTGCGCCACAATGCATCGTCGGAGAGGTTGTGATAGTCCACTTGATTCCTCGCCGGCTTGTCATACAGTGTCACCACATCGCCGCTCGCGGGTTGTGGCGACTCGGCTCGGGTTGCGGATTTCTTCATGCGGTGGCTGGGGGCGGCATCCAAGCCGCCTTTGAGGACGTAGGCGCGCACGCCTTGCTGCAATAGCAAGAAGGCGGCGGCCGAGCTGAATTGACCGGTGTTGGAATAGACGATGTAGCTGCGTTGGCGGTCCAGTCGGCTGGCTTTGAGGCGCAGTACCGGCATGGGCATACACAAACTGCCGATCAAGCCATTGGTCTCGAATTCCTCAGGCGTGCGCACGTCGATAAGCACTGCGTCCTTTTCACTCATTTGCAAGGCTTCGCCAAAGTTGACATGTTTCAGCAAGGGTTGGGCCAGGAACTGAATGAAGTCTTCCTTGGTAAGCCGCATCAGAGTGCCGTCTTCCAGCATGTTCACTGAGGCATTGCGGGTGGCATTGGTGATCAAGGCCTCTTCGCCGAAACCTTGGCCTGCCACCAGTTCAGCCAGCTTGACGTCGTGCGCACGCGGCGCGGGACGCCGCGAGACACTGCAACGGCCAGTTTTGATCACGTAATAGTGCTCGGCCGCCTCGTCCTGATGGAGGATGACTTGCCCAGCCGGTACGCGCATTTCCTGCATGCGTTCCAACATTGCTTCGATATTGTCCTGGGCTAAGCGCTCGAATAGCGGAGAACGTAACCAACGCGATTTCCAGGTCTCATCCTTGGTTTGTGGCGCGCCGTCTGGGCGGTGCAGTAATTCAAGTATGTCTTGCTCTATGCACAACAGACGCACCTCGTTGCGGGCGCATGCCGTGACGTGGCGCGGTAAATGATGGGCGAGCGGATAACGAGCCGTTTCGCTGCCCGCTTGTACGGTTTCCGCCGGGTAGACCGGCGAACTCAAGCTCACTTCACCGGTGAGCAGATAATACGTGCGCGGCGTCTGGTCGCCGCGCTCGAAGAGGATGTCGCCGGCGTTGAGGCGCACTTCCCGGGCCTTGCCTGCCAGTGCTTGCAGCCGCGCGGGGGGTAGCATGTTCAAGGGGATCAAGCCGCTCAGGCTGCCATCTTCAAATATCGACGGTTGTGGGCTCATGGCTGTTCCTCGGTGCGTTTGGCGAGAGTGTGTCTACATCGCAGTGTTACAGCGCCGGTCTTATGTCTTCGATGCGCGCCTTCTGGTCTTTATGTCGGAGAGTTGGGACCGGTCCCTTAGAGGCGAATGTGACAGCGATCACGTCTGAACTGCGCCGTGGACCACAAGTTGGGAAAATATTGTGATCTATGTAGGCAGGCGCAGCGATGTCCGATGATCTGTTAGTGCCGATCAGCGTGTGGAATCAACGAATATGATGTGCCGCCATGGGCCGGGCCCAAGAGATTGGTGTTGCTGCCGATACAGTCCTAGGAGCAATCAGCAGCCGCAGTGACGAGAGGGTAATCTAGAGTGATCGAGGAGGCATGGAAGATTCGAGTCGCGCTACTTTCCGACACGCACGGACATGTGGATCCGCGTGTCGTCGAAGTGGTGGCGGATTGCGATTATGCCGTACATGCTGGAGACGTGGGATCGGCGACGGTGCTCAAGGCTATCCGCCCGCGGCAGCGTGTGATGATTGCCGTGCGCGGCAACAATGACACCGTCGACAAATGGCCGGTAGCCGAGATTCGCACGCTCAAAACCCTACCTTTTGAGGGGACGCTGGATTTGCCCGGCGGCCATCTAGTCGTGGTGCACGGCCATCAGGCCGGGGATCCCGAGGTGCGTCATGATGTCCTACGCGAGCGTTTTCCTGAGGCGCGATTAATCCTCTATGGTCACAGTCATCGCCGCGTCCTCGATCTTGCCACCACCCCCTGGGTAGTCAATCCCGGCGCCGCCGGGCGCAGCCGCACCTACGGCGGCCCTTCGCTGGTGATACTAGAGGCGAGTCCGGACGAATGGCGCTTGGAAGAACGCATTTTCGAGTGAGCGTTGAGTCGCCCTAGCTTATTTTTTCTCTGCTCCCAAGCGATTGCGACCACTGCGTTTGGCGAGGTACAAGTCCTCATCGGCGCCTTGCACCACCTCCTGCCAGTTTGCCGCACGGTTTTCCCCCACGCCCAGGACATTGATGCCGCCGCTTAGGGTGATGACCTGATGCGCGCTTTTTATGTGGGGTAATTTCAATTTGGCGAGACCCTCGATCAAGCGGCTGGCCATGATGTGGGCGCCTTCCAGCGGCGTTTCAGGTAAAAGCAACAACATTTCTTCGCCGCCATAGCGGTAGAGGCGATCCGCCTTGCGTATCGTCGCTTGGAGATAATCGCTGACGCGTATCAACGCGGCATCGCCGGCCGGATGGCCGTAGTGATCGTTGTATTGTTTGAAATGGTCGATATCGAACAGCACTACGGCGTAGGGGCGGCGGTAGCGCAGGGCTGTCGCATGCGTGTGCTCCAGGTCCACTTCCATGGCGCGGCGGTTGCCCACGCCGAGTAGGGCATCCTCCAACGACAAAGCCTTGAGCTGTTCATTGGCTTGCAGCAAGGACTGAGTGCGCGCAGTCACCGATTTTTCGATGATTTCGCGCTGCTTCTCAATGAAGTGGATATAGGCCGACACCATGTCCGATTGGGTGGCGATGCCTGCGAGTCGGCCCTGCTGATTGACGACCGGCAAGTGGCGGATACGGCGGGCGCGGGCAATGACCAGGGACTCAAACAGGCCAGTCGAGTCGCAGACTGTTACGGGTGGGCAGGACATGCACTCCTCGACCGTGCATTCGAGTAAGCCGCCATCCGACTCCAGATGGTCCGAGAATAGACGTACCAAATCGCGCTCCGTGAGTAGGCCCAGCGGCGTCTCGTCGCGCGTCACTACCACGCAGGAATAACCGTGTTGGCGCATGGTGCGCACCGCTACGGCGAGTGAGGACTCGGGGGTGATACAGGCCACCTGAGTGCTCATGAACTGGCTGATTGTGATTTCTTCTTCCATCTCAGTGAATCTATCGCCGCGGCGTGAAGCATATCGGCTCTGAGGCAGGAGAATTTAACGTGGAGCGGCCTTGCTTAGCGGCAACCAGCGGGCCAGGCCCGGGCTATTGTGATGGTGCAGGCGGCGGGCCAGACGCACAAACTCCAGATGGGTATGACTTTCCAGGGCGCGGGCGGCCTGGAGCAAGTGGCGCAGACCGCGCTTGTCCAGGGGCCGGGCCGGTGCCAGGGTGATGATGTTGGAGGTGCCTTCGGCGGGCAGCTGCAACAGTTTCTTGCCGAACGCGGCTTGGAGTGCGGTGTACAGCGCCCGATAGGCGGCGCGGTCGCGACCCCACAAGTTTACAGCCAATATGCCGGTCGCTCTCAAACAGGCTCGGCAGTCGCGGTAAAATTCCGCCGTCGCGACGGCCGGTGCGATGCCGGCATGATCGTAGGCGTCCACCAAGATAAGATCGTAAGGGGCGGATTTGGTGCGCCGCACGAAATCGGCGCCATCGGCGATGTGGATATGCAGGCGTTCGTCGTCCGGCAACAGAAAATAACCGCGCGCCAGCTTGGTCACGGACTCGCGTATTTCCACCACGTCTAGCGTGCAGGCGGGGAAATGCTGCGACAGAAAGCGTATCAGCGACCCGCCCCCCAGTCCGATGAGCAGGGCGCGGAGTGGATCGGCGTTGAACAACAACCCCCCCATCATGGCGCGGGTGTAAGGCAGTACCAATTGCGAGGGGTCGTGTAGCGACATGGCGCTCTGGCGCACAGCGTTGCCGAAATGCAGCGCCCGCACCCACTCGTCTTGCACGATTTCGATGGATCCGTAGTCATCGCGGGAGCGATGGATCAGTGTGCCGTGGTATAGCCGCATGGCTCCTGTGTATCTGCCCTGCGGTTGAGGTGGCGCGGCGTCACTCGGCAGCGTCGAAGGGCACTTCGTGCATGCGCAGCTGATTGGCCTTGGCGAAGGCCATCACGTATTCAAAGGCGGCGGGATTTTCGTCACGCAGGGTGGAGTCGACGACCAGGCACTTCTGGCCCTTGATCACCTTGGGGCGCGCACCGGGGGCGTAACGCAGGCGATGATCGGGCCCGAACGAGGCGATGGTGGTGGAAATGCGTTCGACCCAGTCGCTGGGACGGAAACGGCTGCCGTCTTCACGTACGCCTTCGATAATGAGCATGTAGGGCTGTTGGGTCATGGGTAGTTCAATACCACCGTCGTTCCGGGAGGGCTCGGGCGACGGTTCTTTTTGTTACGCTACAGGTTGTACACTGGCTTGGATTGCACCGGTTTGCGCAAGGATTGCATTAGGATCGCATCAGGGCAATGTCTATTTTCGCACAGATTCGCTTTCACTTGGATGGTAATGTGTCCGAGAATGCTCCCGAATTCTAATGTCGATGAGTCATTGGCGCTTGAGAGGGTCTAAAGTTGTACCAATTTATGGCGAATAAATAGGTTAAGGAATTCACGTAATAGGGCGGTTGGGCAACCAGCATGACGGATCACAGCGACAGCGCACTCAACGGCGGCAACGCCGCTTTCATCGAAGCACTCTACGAGCGCTATTTGCGCGACCCCGAATCAATTTCCGAGCAATGGCGTAGGTTTTTCGAGCAACTCCGGGGCGACACGGATGAGGCGGGCTGGGATCACGCTGGCATCCGCGCGGCCTTGGTGCGCGAGGCGGAGCACCCGCATCGCGTCGCCGCAGACGCCGGCGCGGCGGCCGACGGCAAGCAAGTGGCGGTGTTGCAGCTCATTAACGCCTACCGTTTTCGCGGTCACCAACAGGCCCAACTGGATCCCCTGGGCATGCAAGAGCAGCGCCCTCTCGCCGAATTGGAGCCGGCTTTCCACTGCTTGACCGAAAGCGATATGGACATGGTGTTCAGCACCGGTTCGTTCAGCGGTCCGCCCCAGGCCAGTCTGCGCGAGATCGTCGCCATGTTGGGCGAAGCCTATTGCGGCACCGTGGGCGCCGAATACATGCACATCAGCGACACGGCGCAAAAGCGTTGGGTGCAGCGTCATATGGAAAACGTGCGGGCGCGCACCAGTTTCTCCCCCGAGTTTCGCCGTCAGATTCTCGAGCGCGTCATCGCCGCTGAGGGCCTGGAGCAGTATCTGCATACCAAGTATGTGGGGCAGAAGCGATTTTCACTGGAGGGCGGGGAGAGCCTCATTCCTCTACTGGATGAGCTGCTCCGTCGTGCTGGCACGCAAGAAGTGCGGGAAGTGGTGCTGGGCATGGCCCATCGCGGGCGCCTTAATGTGCTCATCAATGTGTTGGGCAAGTCGCCGCGCGCACTATTCCAGGAATTCGAGGGCAAGCATCAGTTCGCCACGCGCGGCCTGGGCGACGTGAAATATCACATGGGATTTTCCTCCGACCTGCAAACCCCTGGTGGACCGCTGCACTTGGCCCTGGGTTTTAATCCCTCCCATTTGGAGATCATCAATCCGGTGGTGGAAGGTTCGGTGCGCGCCCGTCAGGATCGGCGCGGCGACGCACTGGGCGGGCAGGTGCTGCCGGTTTTGATCCACGGCGATGCCGCCTTCGCCGGTCAAGGCGTGGTGATGGAAACTTTTAATATGTCGCAGGCGCGCGGCTATCGCACCCACGGAACCCTGCACATTGTCATCAATAATCAAATCGGCTTTACCACCAGCAATCCGCTCGATGCCCGCTCGACGCTGTATTGCACCGAAGTCGCGCGCATGGTGCAGGCGCCGGTGTTCCACGTCAACGGCGACGACCCCGAGGCGGTGGTATGGGTCACGAAGTTGGCCTTGGATTTCCGCATGCAGTTTAAGCGTGACGTGGTGATCGATTTGGTGTGTTATCGCCGCCACGGTCACAGCGAGGCCGACGAGCCGGCGGTCACGCAGCCGCAAATGTATCAGGCGATCCGCAATCATACCCGCGTGCCCAAGTTGTACGCCGATCGCTTGATCGAGGCTGGTGTAATCAGCCCCGAGGACTACGATGCCATGGTCAAGCATTATCACGCGGCGCTCGATCACGGCGAGACGGTGGCCCCCAATGTGCTCAAGGAAATGGACGGCAAGTACGCCGAGGGCTGGGCGCCGTATATCGCCGGCGAGTGGAAACAGCAGGTAAATACCGCCGTCCCACCCAAGGTGATACGCCAATACAATGAAGCTTTGACGCAAGTTCCCGAGGGTTTCGAGTTGCATCCCCAAGTGGTGCGCATCATCGAAGCGCGCCGCGCCATGGCGGCGGGTGAGGCGCCGTTCGATTGGGGTAGTGCGGAAACCTTGGCTTACGCCACGCTGCTGAGTGAGGGCTACCCGGTACGCTTGTCGGGGCAAGATGCCGGTCGCGGCACATTCTTTCACCGTCATGCGGTCTGGCACGACCAGAAAGCAGTGGGCAGCTACATCCCGCTGCAGAAATTGGCGAATGAACAGGCACGTTTCACGGTGATCGATTCCTTGCTCTCGGAAGAGGCGGTGCTCGGTTTCGAATACGGTTATGCTACAGCGGCGCCGGAAGGCTTGGTAATTTGGGAGGCGCAGTTCGGCGATTTTGCCAATAACGCTCAAGTTGTCATCGATCAATTCATCAGTTCCGGCGAAGCCAAGTGGGGTCGGCTCGCCGGCCTGGTGTGCCTGTTGCCGCATGGCTATGACGGCCAGGGCCCGGAACATTCCTCAGCGCGCCTGGAGCGTTATCTGCAGTTATGTGCTGGCGACAACATGCAAGTGTGCATGCCTACCACGCCCGCGCAGATGTTCCACATGTTGCGTCGCCAAGCGCTGCGCACCTATCGCAGACCCCTCATCGTCATGTCGCCCAAGAGCCTGTTGCGCCACAAGCTGTCCGTCTCTCGTTTGGAAGATCTGACCGAGGGGGAATTCGAGCCTGTCTTGGCAGAGGTCGATGCCCTCGAGGAAACGCAGGTGCAGCGTGTGGTGTTGTGTAGCGGCAAGGTGTATTACGACTTGCTCGAGCGGCGCCGCGCACAAGAAGTGACGCATGTCGCCATTGTGCGCGTTGAGCAGCTCAATCCCTACCCGAGCGAAGCATTACAGCGTGAACTGGCGCGTTACAAAAAGGCCAAGGAGATCATTTGGTGCCAAGAAGAACCCGAGAACCAAGGAGCGTGGCGTTTCATGCAGCCGCAGTTGCTGGCACAGATGCGCACGGGACAAGCCCTGCATTACGCCGGTCGTCCCGCCTATGCGGCGCCCGCGGAAGGGTCTTTGCTCAAGCATCAGGAAGCGCAGGCCGCCTTAGTGGCCGAGGCGCTGGGAGAAAACGCGACGGCACGCGGCAGTATGCGCATCGCGTGAGGGACACAGGGAGCAATAAGGAATGAAAATCGAAGTGAAGGTGCCGGCGCTGCCGGAATCGGTGGCGGACGCCACGCTCGCCAAATGGCACAAGCAAGTCGGGGAGGCCATCAAGCGCGACGAAAACCTGGTGGACTTGGAAACCGACAAGGTCATGCTTGAATTGCCCGCGCCCCAAGACGGCGTGGTCGCCGAAATCAAACAACCCGATGGGGCGGTGGTCAAGAGCGGCACGGTGGTGGCGGTGATTGATACCGCCGCGACGGCGCAGGCCACCGCGTCGGTGAGCGAAAAAGCCACCACGGCGGCGCCGGACAAACCGGCGGTCGTGGCGCAGGGGCCAGTCGCCGCCAATGAAGTCGAATCGGACTTGAGCCCGGCGGTGCGTAAGCTGGTCAGTGAGCATAATCTCGATGCAACGCAAATCGCCGGCAGCGGCAAGGACGGGCGGATCACCAAAAGCGACGTGCTGCGCCATATTGAGCAGCGTGATAGTGGTGCGGCCGCGTCGCCACGTACGCTCGCTCCGGCAGCGGCCGTGAGCAGCGGGCGTAGCGAGCAACGGGTCCCTATGACGCGGTTGCGGGCGCGGATCGCCGAGCGTTTGGTGGAAGCGCAGCACACCGCCGCCATGCTCACCACGTTCAACGAAGTGAATATGCAGCCGGTGATGGATTTGCGGGCCCGCTATCAGGAGGCGTTCCAGAAGAAATACGGCATCAAGCTGGGATTCATGTCGTTTTTTATTAAGGCCGCCGTCGAGGCGCTGAAGCAATATCCGGCGGTGAATGCCTCCATCGACGGCGCAGATATTCTTTATCACAACTACTTCGACATCGGCGTGGCGGTAAGCACGCCACGTGGCTTAGTGGTGCCCATCCTGCGCGATGCCGATCAGCCTAGCTACGCGGAGTTGGAGCAGGCGGTGGTCGATTGCGCCACCCGCGCGCGCGACGGCAAACTAAGCATGGAGGAGTTGAGCGGCGGTACTTTCACCATCACCAACGGCGGCGTATTCGGCTCTTTGCTTTCCACGCCCATCTTGAATCCACCGCAAAGCGCCATCCTCGGCATGCACAAGATCGCCGAACGGGCCATGGTGGAAAATGGCCAGGTCGTCGCGCGGCCCATGATGTATCTCGCACTCTCATATGACCATCGCATCATCGACGGCCACGAGGCGGTACGTTTCTTGGTGACGATAAAAGAAGCCTTGGAAGATCCGGCGCGCTTGTTGCTGCAGGTGTGATGAATGCCAGCCACGGAGGGCGCAAAGTTCAAGGAGATCAAAAAGCAGGGAAACCGGCCGTTGATTCGAATGTTTGCGGTCAGCGGGTACGGCCGCCTTTGACTTTATCTTCCCTCCGTGTGCTCCGTGGTTTAACTCTTCTAACGAGGATGATGTATGGGGATGATGTATGGATAGTTACGACGTAGTCGTGATCGGAGGTGGGCCGGGCGGTTATGTGGCCGCTATACGCTGCGCGCAACTGGGTATGAGCGTGGCTTGCGTCGACGATTGGCGTACTGGCGAAGGCAAGCCGGCGTTGGGCGGCACTTGCCTCAACGTCGGCTGTATACCATCCAAGGCCATGCTCGATTCATCGCATCATTATCATCGCTTACAACATGAGTTCGCTGCACACGGAATCCACGTCAAGGGCGTGAGTTTGAAGGTGGCTGACATGCAGGCGCGCAAGGAAAAAGTGGTGCGCACGCTCACCGGCGGCATCGAAGCACTGTTCATGAAGCACAAAATCACTTGGCTGCAAGGGCGGGGTCGTTTACTGGAAGGCAGTCAAGTCGAGATCGCGCCACATGACGGTGAGACGACGACCGTGCAAAGTAAGAGCACAATTATTGCCACCGGGTCGACGCCCGCGGCGCTCGAGAGCGCTCCGTATGATTTTGATCGTATCGTCGACTCCAGTGGTGCGTTGGCTTTTAGCGAAGTGCCCAGGCATTTGGGCGTGATCGGTGGTGGTGTCGTCGGTTTGGAGCTGGGCAGCGTGTGGCATCGTCTGGGTGCCCAAGTGACAGTGCTCAATCGCAGTGCGAGCTTGCTGTCCAAGGCCGATGAGGAAATCGGCCAGGAGGCCCAACGCCAACTCATCAAGCAAGGCCTGGATATCCGCGTGGGCGCCAAATTCAAGGGCGCCAAGGCGAATAAGCGGCAGGTCAGCGTTGAATACGAAACGTCTGAGGGTACGCAAACCCTCAAAGTGGATCGTCTGTTGGTGGCCACTGGCCGACGCCCCAACACTGAGGGGCTCAATGCGACCGGGGTGGGCTTATCGTTGGACGAGAAGGGCTACATCGTCGTCGATGAACATTGTCGGACCAGCTTGCCCGGCGTGTACGCCATCGGCGATGTGGTGCGCGGCGCGATGTTGGCGCACAAGGCGTCCGAGGAAGGCGTGATGGTGGCCGAGCGAATTGCCGGACAGGCCGGGCATGTGAATTACGCGACCATTCCTTGGGTAATTTACACCTGGCCGGAAATCGCATGGGTAGGCAAGACCACGCAAGAACTCAAGGCCGCCAATCGGGATTTTCGCGCCGGCGTGTTTCCTTTTTCCGGCAATGGCCGCGCCCATGCCATGGGTGACGCGGTGGGTTTGGTGAAAGTGCTGAGCGATGGCAAGACCGATCGCGTGTTGGGCGCGCACATCCTGGGGCCGTCCGCCTCGGAAATGATCGCCGAGGCGGTGACGGTGATGGAGTTCGGCGGCAGCGCGGAAGACATCGCCCGCACCGTGCACGCCCATCCCACGCTGTCCGAAGCCATGCACGAAGCGGCGTTGGCTGTCGACGGGCGCGCCTTACATCGATGAGTCGCAAACTGAAGGATTCAGCGCTGGGGCCGATAGATGTCAGGTGACAGTATGCAGCGGACGCCGTCGTGAAAATCGAAAAACATTTCCTCGCCACGTTTCTTGAAGATCTGAAGAAGAATCGCGTGGTGCTGCCCACCTTGCCCGAAGTGGCTATGCAGGTGCGTAAGGTGGTCAATGATCCGAAGGCCACAGCACGCCAAGTGGCAAAGCTGGTCAGTACCGATCCGGCCCTCACCGCGCGTTTGCTCAAAGTGGTGAACAGCCCGATGTATCGCGGCGTGGAGAAAATCGAGAACGTGCAGACCGCCGTGGCGCGGCTGGGCGCCCAGCAGGTGCGCAACTTGTTGACCGCCTTGGTGATGCAGCAGCTGTATCAGGCCAAGGGCACCACGCACACCCGCGCGCGCCTCAAGGAGTTGTGGTCGCACAGTGCCAAGGTGGCGGCATTGAGTTTTGTCATCGCCAAACGGTTTACCGGCTTGCCGGCGGATCAAGCCATGTTGGCCGGATTGATTCACGATATCGGCGTATTGCCTATATTGCAGCGCGCCGAGGCTTATCCTCAATTGGTTGAACATCCTGCCGCCTTGGATGAGGTCATCAAACATTTGCACAGTGTTATCGGGCCGATCATTCTCGATGAATGGGGGTTTTCGCCCGAGCTGGTCGCAGTGACTTCCCATCACGAAGATATGTGGCGTAAGGATGACGGCAACAAAACCACCTACGTAGACGTGGTGATCGTGGCCAATCTGCATAGTTACCTCGGCACCAAACATCCTCACACTAAGTTGGACTGGGCAGATATACCCGCCTTCGAGAAGCTGGGCCTCACTCCTGAGGAGACCCTGAAAACCATCGAGGCGGCGCGCGATGAACTCAAGGAAGTGCGCGCCTTGTTCGCCAGCTAAGCAGCAACGCAGGGCACCCGCCTTTCCTATTCGCTACCCCCTAAGCGAAGCGGGCAGGATTCCGACAACTCACCACCAATATTTATCGAACAGCTCCGGGTGCGCCCAGTAGCGCGGGCTCAACCAATCGGGTGTGGTTTTGTAGGTATTGATGTCGAAGGCGTAGACATGCACGGTCGCATCCGCTTCCACGCAGTGAGTAACTTCAGTCAAGCCCAGCGCCAACAACTCATGCGCCTGCCAGACGCTGGTCTGATCTGGCCGTGCCGCGCCGATGGAGAGGGCGATTACCACGCGCTGGGCATGCACATCGCGCAAAGCGGCGAGCAGATGTTCGGCGTCGGCCTTAGGGAGATTTTCCACCGTGCACGAGACGAACGCGAAATCATAATGTCCGAGCTCGGGCAGTGTGGTGAAACATTCCTCGGCGGAGAGCTGAGTGATGGTGCAAGCGGGATGCTGCATGATATAGGGTGCGAACAACTCGCGTGCTTCGGGTCCGATCAGCAATAGCGAGGCGGGCTGCATCGCCGCGACCAGTTTATCCACCGCCTTGTGATAACAGGTAGCCATGACGGGCGTTCACTCGCGCGCCAGTGCCGCGACGATTTCATTGGTCAGCGGCTTCATGAAGAAACTGCTCTGCGGCATCATCGCCACCGTCACGCCCTTAGCCTTGAGCGCCTCGGCGACCACCGGCCCCACCGCTGCCACGCGGGTCCGAGCTAGGCCTTGTTGCAGTGTGTCCAGCAAGCCCGCTGATTGCGCAACTTCCCACAGGCGCGTGATTTGTGAGGCACTGGTGAAAGCCGCGACATCGATCTTGCCGTCGGCCAAGTGCTGGATCAGTTCCGTGACGCGCGCATCGTCCACCTGGGAGACGTAGACATAAGGCGCCACCGGCAGCGCCGTCGCGCCGGCCTCCTGGAGAAAGGTCATCAACGGGAGGTTGGGCTCAGTACCGTAGAGCTGCACGCCCACGCGGCGGCCGTGCAGGTCCAGCGTCTTGAGCGTGTCGATTACCCCCGCCGTCGTCGGCACCGCGGCGGCCAGATCGGACTTCAAGCCGATGTCGCGCAAGGCGCGGGCCGGCTTGGGTCCGCGGGTGAGTTTGCGGGCCGCGGCCAAACGTGCCACGAAGGCGGCCTTCAGGCCGGCGCGTTCGGCGAATCCCAGCAGCCGCCGCAAGCCCTCGCCGGTGAGTAACACCAAGTCGTCCATGCCGCCGTTATTGAACGTATGCAGCCACGCCTCTATCGGTGCCGCGTCCGGGGCGTCCAGTATCGCCACCAGCGGGCAGCGCAGCGTCGTCGCGCCACGGCTTTCCAGCATCTGCGCGAACAGATCCAGTTCGCGGGTCTCGGGGATGGCGATGGTGCGGTCGCTCAGCGGTAGCGGCATGACGAACTCCTGATGGTGGCTGATGCTGCGATAAAGCTAACACTATTAGCAGCTTCTCTCCCTTTTTTCGCGGGAGCGAGGAGTGTTGGCTAATTCAGTGCGTGGGCGTTCCCGCAAGAAAACCCAATATTAATGAGGGACTTGACACTGCCGATAATTAGTACCAAAATAGTCCACATTCTGGATTCGAGGTGGATCGCGTGCTGCGCGTGGGCAAATTAACCGATTACGGCACCGTCGTCATGACCTATTTGGCCCGCGAGCCGGAGGCGCTGCGCAGCGCCAATGACATCGCCGCCGAGCTGGGTTTGGCCCTGCCCACGGTGAGCAAGATTTTGAAGGCGCTGGTGCACTACGGACTGCTGGCTTCGCATCGCGGCATGAAGGGCGGCTACGCCCTGGCGGTGCCGGCGGCGGAGATTTCCGTCGCGCAGATCATCGCCGCCATCGAGGGGCCCATCGCGCTGACCGAGTGCAGCGACACGCAGGGCGCCTGCGATCAGGAAACCGGTTGTTCGGTGCGCGGTGATTGGCAACGCATCAATCGCGCGGTACGCGAGGCCTTGGAAAGCGTGTCCCTGGCCGAATTAGCACAGCCGGTCACCAGTCATCCCCTGCGCTACGTGGCGCCGGGACAATTGCCCGGTTAGGGCAGCAGTTGGAGTTAGAGAGTATGTCGAAGCAATCCATCGACGCCTTGGTGAAACGCGAGTATACGGCCGGTTTCGTGACCGATATTGAGTCCGACAGCCTGCCGCCGGGTTTGAACGAGGATGTGGTCCGCGCCATTTCGGCCAAGAAGCAGGAGCCAGAGTTCTTGTTGAATTGGCGCCTGGAAGCCTTTCGTCACTGGCTGACCATGAGCGAGCCGCGCTGGGCACATGTCCATTATCCGCCGGTCGATTTCCAGGCCATCAGTTATTACTCGGCGCCCAAGGCCAAGACCGACGGCCCGAAAAGTCTCGATGAAGTCGACCCCGAGTTGCTCAAGACCTACGAGAAGCTGGGCATTCCGCTGCACGAGCGGGCGCGCCTCGCCGGCGTGGCGGTGGACGCGGTCTTCGACAGCGTGTCGGTGGCCACCACGTTCAAGGACAAGCTGGCCGAGAAGGGCGTGATTTTCTGTTCCTTTTCCGAGGCGGTGCGCGAGCATCCCGAGTTGATCGAGCAATACCTAGGCACGGTGGTGCCGACCGGCGATAACTTCTACGCCGCGCTCAACTCGGCGGTATTCTCCGACGGTTCTTTCGTGTACGTACCCAAAGGCGTGCGTTGCCCGATGGAGTTGTCCACCTATTTCCGCATCAACGCCGCCAACACCGGCCAGTTCGAACGCACCCTGATCATCGCCGATGAAGGTTCCTACGTGAGCTATCTCGAGGGCTGCACCGCACCCCAGCGCGACGAGAATCAGTTGCACGCGGCGGTGGTGGAGCTGGTGACGCTCAAGGACGCACAGATCAAGTATTCCACGGTGCAGAACTGGTATCCGGGTGACGAGCAGGGGCGCGGCGGCATTTACAACTTTGTTACCAAGCGCGGCCATTGCCGCGGCGCCAATTCCAAGATTTCTTGGACCCAGGTGGAAACCGGCTCGGCCATCACCTGGAAATATCCCAGTTGCGTGTTGGAAGGGGACAACTCGGTGGGCGAGTTTTATTCGGTGGCGTTGGCCAACAATTATCAGCAGGCCGACACCGGCACCAAGATGATACACATCGGCAAGAACACGCGCTCGACCATCATCTCCAAAGGCATTTCCGCCGGTCATGGACAGAACGCCTATCGCGGGCTAGTGAAGATCCTCAAGAGTGCCGCAGGCGCGCGCAACTACACCCAATGCGATTCGCTGCTGCTGGGTGAGCAGTGCGGGGCGCACACTTTCCCATATATCGAAACCAAGAATCCGACGGCGCAGGTCGAGCACGAAGCCACCACGTCCAAGATCAGCGACGACCAGTTGTTCTATTGTCGTCAGCGCGGCCTGTCGGCGGAGGACGCAGTGTCCATGATCGTCAACGGCTTCTGCAAGGAAGTCATCAAGGAACTGCCCATGGAGTTCGCGGTGGAGGCACAAAACCTCCTCGGTGTGAGCCTGGAAGGCAGCGTCGGATAGTCGTTGGGAGTTAGGGATTAGCGGGTAGGTCAGGGTGCGCGTAGCGCTCCCTGACATCTATGTAAACGTCAGGTAACCGCTTTGCGCCAACCTGACCTACGGTTAAGAGAGAAAATGAGTGACATGCTGAGCATCAAGAATTTGCACGCCAATGTGGATGGCAAACCCATCCTCAAGGGCATCAACTTAGAGATCAAGGCGGGCGAAGTGCACGCCATCATGGGCCCCAACGGCTCGGGCAAGAGCACCCTGGCCAATGTGCTGGCCGGGCGCGAAGGCTACGATGTCACCGACGGCACGGTGACCTTCCAAGGTAAAAACCTGCTGGAGATGGAGCCGGAAGAGCGCGCCCGTGCGGGTGTGTTTCTGGCCTTCCAATATCCGGTGGAAATTCCCGGCGTGAGCAACGTCTATCTGCTCAAGGCGGCCGTCAACGCCGCGCGCAAGCATCGCGGTTTGCCGGAACTCGATGCCATGGATTTTCTCACCCTGGTGCGCGAGAAGATGCAGCTGGTGAAGATGGACGAGCAATTTCTGTATCGCGCCGTCAACGAAGGCTTTTCGGGCGGCGAGAAGAAGCGCAACGAGATTTTGCAAATGGCCTTGTTGGAGCCGGCGCTGGGTGTTCTCGATGAAACCGACTCCGGGCTCGACATCGATGCGCTGAAGATCGTTTCCGACGGTGTCAACGCGCTGCGCGGCAAGGATCGCGCGTTCGTGTTGGTGACCCATTACCAGCGCCTGCTCAACTACGTGGTGCCCGACTACGTGCATGTGCTGGCCAACGGCCAGATCGTCAAATCCGGCGATCGCGGCCTGGCGTTGGAGTTGGAAAAGAAGGGGTACGGTTGGATCGAAGGCGCGACAGCACGCGCATAAGGCGGAAGCGATTTGTCATGAATGCAGTACTGCAAACACATCATCACTATGCCGCCGAGTTCGAGCGCAACGTCGCTGAGCTGCCGGGGGCCGGGGCGGATTGGTTGGCCGAGTTGCGCCGCGGGGCGATAGATCGGTTCGCCGCGCATGGTTTTCCCGGTCCGCGCGACGAGAATTGGAAGTACACCCGCACCGCGCCCATTGAGCGCCGCAATTTTACATGCCGCTCGGCCGCCGGCGAGCCGCTGGGTGTGGATCAGATCCAAGACGTGCTGCTGCCGAACGCCTATCAATTGGTGTTCGTCAACGGTGTGTATCGCGCCGAGTTGTCCAATGTGAGCGACATGCCGGCGGGCGTCACGCTCTCCAGTTTGGCGGCAGTGTTGCAGGCATCGCCTGCTACGCTCGAAGGGTTGTTGAATCGCCATGTCGATCAGGATAGGCACCCCTTCGCGGCGCTCAATACCGCATTCGTCGGCGAGGGGGCGTTCATCGCCTTGGCCGCCAACACGATGTTGGAACGTCCCATCCAACTACTGTTCGTGACCACCGCCGCACAAGACGGCCACGCCGCCCATCCTCGTGTGGTGGTGAGCGCAGGTGACAACAGCGAGGCGACCTTAGTGGAAACCCATGTGGGCTTGGGTGAGGCAGTGAGCTTTACTAATCTGCTCACTGAAGTCACGCTGGGCCGTAACGCCGGTCTGGAGTATTACCGCTTGCAGGAAGAGAGCGTCAAAGCATTTCATATTTCCGCAGTGCATGTGTCGCAAGAGGCGGACAGCCGTTTCGTCTCCACGGCCATCTCGCTCGGAGCGGTGCTGAGTCGTCATGATATCGACGTGCGTCTCGCCGTGCGCGGCGCGCAATGCAGCTTGAACGGCTTGTACATGGCCGCTGGCCGACAGCATGTGGATACGCATACCCGCATCGATCATATGGCGCCGCATTGCTCCAGCAGCGAGTTCTATAAAGGTGTGTTGGATGGTCATGGGCGCGGCGTGTTCAACGGTAAGGTGATGGTGCATCCGCACGCGATCAAGACCGACGCCCGTCAGCAGAATCAAAATCTGCTGTTGTCGCTGGACGCCGAAGCCGACACCAAGCCGGAGTTGGAAATCTACAATGACGATGTGAAGTGCGCCCACGGTGCCACCGTCGGTCAGCTCGACGCCGACGCGGTGTTCTACCTGCGTTCGCGCGGCTTGGACGAGACGGCCTCGCGGGGGTTGTTGACCTATGCCTTCGCCGCCGAAATCATCAACGCCATCAAATTGGACGCGGTGCGAGAGCATCTGCGCGCCGTGGTGCTGGCCCGCTTGCCCGAGGGTGAGCACATCAAGGAATTGGTATGAACCTAAGGTCGCTGTCTGGTAGCGGAGCACAAAAACCACTCGCGGTCGTCAAGCAAGGTTCGCCGGCGCTGGATGTGACGCGGGTGCGCGCCGACTTTCCCATACTGCAGCAGGAAGTGCACGGCAAGCCGTTGGTGTATCTCGACAACGCCGCCACCAGCCAGAAGCCGCAGCGAGTCATCGAGGCGCTCACGCATTATTACACCCACGATAATTCCAACATCCATCGCGGCGTGCATTTACTCAGCGAGCGTGCCACTGCGGCCTTCGAGGGCGCGCGCGATAAAGTGCAGCGGTTTCTGAATGCCGCCGACCGGCGTGAGATCGTGTTCGTGCGCGGTGCCACCGAGGGGATCAATTTAGTGGCGCAGAGTTATGCGCGGCCGCGCTTGGCGGCGGGTGATGAAATCCTCATCACGGCGATGGAGCATCACTCCAACATCGTACCCTGGCAGATGCTGTGCGAGCAGACCGGCGCGGTTTTGAAAGTGGCGCCTATCAACGACGCCGGCGAAGTGGAGCTGGAGGAGTTTTGCCGGCTGCTGGGGCCGCGCACCAAGCTGGTGTCGGTGGTGCATGTCTCCAACGCGCTGGGCACCATCAACCCGGTGCGCGACATGATACGCGCCGCGCATGACATCGGTGTCCCGGTGTTGCTCGACGGCGCGCAAGCCGCACCGCACACCGCGGTGGATGTGCGCGAGTTGGATTGCGAATTCTATGTGCTTTCCGGTCACAAGCTGTATGCGCCCACCGGCATCGGTGCGCTCTATGGCAAAGCGGAATTACTGGAAGCCATGCCACCTTACCAAGGCGGCGGTGACATGATTCGCCTGGTGACTTTCGAGCATACCGAATATAACTCACTGCCCTATAAATTCGAGGCCGGCACGCCGCACATCGCTGGTGTCATCGGTTTGGGAGCGGCCATCGATTACGTTTCTGAACTCGGCATGGATGCCATCGCCACCCATGAGGATGCCCTGTTGCGTTATGCCACCGCAGCCGCTGCTGATATTCCCGGCATACGCTTGGTGGGCACGGCGCGCGACAAGGCGGGCATCTTGTCCTTCTTGTTGGGGCGTGTGCATCCGCATGACATCGGCACCATCCTTGATCACGAGGGCATCGCCATTCGCACTGGCCATCATTGCGCCATGCCGGTGATGCAGCGTTTCAATATTCCCGCGACGGCGCGCGCTTCTTTCGCCTTGTACAACAACGAAGACGATGTGGATCGTCTGATCGCCGCGCTGCACAAAGTTATCGAGGTGTTCGGCTGATGTCCGATTTGCGCGATCTCTATCAAGAAGTGATTTTCGATCACAACCGCAATCCGCGTAATTTTGGCGCATTGCAAGGCGCCAATCGCTTGGCGCGTGGTCACAACCCGCTGTGCGGCGATCAGCTCACGCTGTATCTCAAGGTGGAAGATGACGTGATCAGCGAAGCAAAATTCGACGGTCACGGTTGCGCGATTTCCACGGCGTCGGCTTCGCTGATGACCGAGCGTTTGAAGGGCATGAAAGTGGCCGATGCCGAGGCGCTGTTCGACAGTTTTCACGATGTGTTGACCAAGGATGATGCACCCGTCGATGCCGCGAGCTTGGGCAAACTCAGCGTGTTGCTGGGTGTGAAGGAGTATCCGGCGCGGGTCAAATGCGCCACGCTCGCCTGGCACACGCTGCACGCGGCTTTGGGTAATCAGGGCGAGATGGCGAGCACGGAGTAATGGACATGCGGACCAATGAAATCGTGACCTTGACCCGTGATTGTGACGCGGTGCTGATCCCCTTCGGCGACAAGATCACCTTGCCTGCCGGACAGCAAGTGACCATCACGCAAGCATTGGGCGGCAGTTTTACCTGCTACGTGGAAGGCAGTCTGGTGCGCGTCGATGGCGCGAACGCTGATGCGTTGGGTAAGACGCGCGCGCAGCGCGTCGAGCAAGACAATAGCGAGGCGACTGGCCCGGTGGACGAGAACCTGGTGTGGGAGCAGTTGCGGACTTGCTACGATCCGGAGATCGCCATCAACATCGTCGAGTTGGGTTTAATCTACGGCATGCAAGCGACGGCGCTACCCGAGGGCGGAAATCGTGTCGATATCAAAATGACCTTGACCGCACCTGGTTGCGGCATGGGCCCCATTCTGCAGAGCGAAGTGGCGGAGAAGGTGCGTACTGTGCCCAACGTCACCGATGTAAACGTGGAACTGGTGTTCGAGCCGGCCTGGGATCAAAGCCGCATGTCCGAAGCGGCCAGATTGCAATCAGGGTTGCTGTGAGAGCGATGGCGTGTCGGACTGGACTGAGGTAGCTCTTGTCGATGAATTGGCTCCCGGCGCGCGCCGCATCGTGGATGTGGAAGGTGTGCAGGTGGTGGTGTTCAATCTGAGTGGCGAGTATTACGCTATCGAGGATGTCTGTACCCACGACTATGCGCCCTTGGACGA
Source organism: uncultured Chromatiaceae bacterium (assembly GCA_945787555.1). GTDB lineage: Bacteria > Pseudomonadota > Gammaproteobacteria > DRLM01 > DRLM01 > CALZJG01. The sequence continues at coordinate 21,406 of CALZJG010000057.1, forward strand.
CGCCAAGCTCGAAGGCGACGAAGTGATCTGTCCGCGCCACGGCGCGCGTTTTTGCATACGCACTGGCGAGGCCACGCTGCCGCCCGCGTATGAAGCAGTAACCACATTTCCCACGCGCGTGGACAATGGTGTGGTCCAGGTGCGTGATCCGCGTTGGGATTGACGGGGGTGGGTTCTCGCTAGTAACGATAGCCACTCTGTTCCCCGGTCTGCATTCGTAGTTGGTGCGCGCCAAATTGAGCTGCTTGCCGATGAGGCATTCCTCGGGCCGAATTCAGGGTTCTGCGTGGGCGAGTTGCGCTAAGGCATGGTAAGCACTCTTGTGAGCGGTGCTTAACGCTTTGTTTCCCAGATTGTTCGTACGTTGTCCGCCAAACTCATGGGGTCGAAGGGCTTGGCGATGACATCCAATGCGCCCAGACTCTTGTAATGCGCCACTTCCTGCGGTTGCACCTTGGCGGTCATGAAAATTACCGGGGTGTGCGCCGTTTCCGGTAGCTTGCGTAATTCGGCCAGCGTAGTGGGGCCATCCATGCCTGGCATCATTACATCGAGCAATATCAAATCTGGCTGGTAGCCGGGGGCTTTGGCGACGGCCTCGGCGCCCGAGTTGGCAGTTTCGAGTGTGTAGCCGCCTACGGCTTCCAGGGCGAGTTTGGCAACGGCCTGAATATCTGGCTCGTCTTCCACATAGAGTATGCGCGACAAACTTTCATTCGCCATCAGTGTGACCTCCCTTTGCTGACGTTTTGTGTTCAGACGTGTGGACCAGTGAACGAATAGTACCCAATAGTCGCTCATTAGTGGTGAGCGACTTGATCATTACGGATGCGACTTCACTGGCGGTGTCTCTATCCACCTCATGGGCGGAGAATATCACAACAGGGGTAGGGGGCTGGTGATTGCGCAGTTCATTGAGTAGCTCCGTGCCATGACCATCGGGTAATGATAGGTCAAGAATCACTAAGCTGTAATTGTTGGTTTGGATGAGCGCGCGGGCTTCGCTCAAGGTCGTTGCGTGTTCAAGTTCGGCGATTTTTTGCAGCACCGTGGAGACGACATGTATGACATCGGGATCGTCTTCTACGTGCAGTATGCGGGGCCGATGGTCGCCTCGAGAGGCGTCATGGACCGCTTGCAGGAGTCGGTGGCGGTCGATGGGTTTTTCCAACCAATCCAAAATGCCGATGGCGCCACCATTTAATTCTTCGCGCCCCTCCTTGGCCTTGGCCGAGACGACCACAATGGGGAGGTCGCGGGCGCGCGCTTCGCTGCGCAGTTCGCGTATCAGAGAAACACCGTCCTGGCCGGGTAACATCAAATCCAAGGTCATCGCGCGATAGGTGCCTTGTTCCAGCAGGCGCTTGGCTTGCGTGGCATCCCCGGCGATGTCAGTGCTGAACCCGCCTTGCACGAGCATGAGATTGAGTAACTGGGCGATTTCCGGATTGTCTTCCACAATTAACACCTTCGCCACTTGCGTTGCACTGTGGTTGACTCGAGAAGATGTTACAGAGGTTGGAGAGATAGGCGGCAAATCGAAGTAGAAAGTGGTACCCAGAGCTGGTTGTGATTCGAAGCCGATGCTACCGTGCAGGCGTTCCACGATCGCTTTGCATATATTCAGCCCCAATCCCGTGCCACCTTTTTGGCGTGTGTCAGAACTGTCGGCTTGAGCGAACTTTTCAAAGATGCGTGCTTTGAACTCCTCCGGTATGCCGGGGCCGTGATCATGCACGGCGAGACGTACCGCACCGTGGTGTTGCGTTACGCTCACTTCCACGGGTTCGCCATTGGGCGAATACTTGGCGGCGTTGGAAAGGAAGTTGGTGATGACTTGAGTCAATCTATCCGCGTCGGCGTTGACCGTCACGTCGCACAGAGATGCTGTTAACTCAATATGGGTGCCATGTTGCGCCGCATAAGCTTGATTGGACTGAATGGCTTGCTCCACCAACGGCATTAAGGGCATGGGCTTGAGCTTGAACTCCATCTTGCCGGATTCGATTTTCTCAATGTCCAGGATATCGTTAATGAGCCGCACCAAACGGTCGCTGTTGTTGCAGGCAATGTCGATCAGTGATTTGGCTTGGGGGGGCATTTCGCCAGCGATGCCGCCCGTGAGCAAGCCCAGCGAGCCCCGTATAGAGGTGAGCGGCGTGCGTAATTCATGGCTCACGGTAGAGATGAACTCGTTCTTCATGCGGTCTATCTTCTTGCGCTCGGTGATGTCGCTGGCGACGCCGAGAAAGCCGATAATCTTTCCCTCCGCGCCGCGCAGCGCCGTGATGGACAACAAGACGGGAAAGCGACTGCCGTCCTTGCGGATGTAGGTCCATTCGTTTTCGTCGGGAATGCCGAGGCGGGCCTTGGCAACGAAGACCTCGAAGCCAGGTTCGATATTGTGCCCCAGTTCCTGGGACAATATTTGCGCACGTTGCACGATTTCCTGCAAGTCATGGATGATGGCCGGGCTTGTTTTGCCGACAACCTCTTCTTCCGTGTAACCGAGCCAGCGTTGCGCCGCGCGATTGAAAGTGCGTATGGTGCCTTCAGGATCCGTGGAGATGATGCTGTAATTGGCGCCGCTTAAGATGGCGTCTTGCACCGCGGTGGTCTCCAGCAATCTTTGTTCGCCAGCGCGGCGCGCCGTGATGTCGCGTACGATGCCGGTGAACTTGCGCTGGTTGCCGATGACCATGTCGCTCACGGCCAGTTCTAATGGAAAAGTCGAGCCGTCTTTACGCAGTCCGACCACCTCACGTCCAGTACCGATAATCTTGGCATCGCCGGTATGTAGGTAGTTGCTGATGTAGCGGTCATGTTCGCTGTGATAGGGCTCTGGCATCAGCATATTGACGTTGTGTCCGAGCACTTCCGCTTCCGTATAGCCAAAAATGCGCTCGGCGGCAGGATTGAAACTTTCTATGCAGCCCTTATTGTCGATGTTGATAATGCCGTCTACGGCGTTCTCGAGGACGGAGCGCAAGCGTACCTCACTGCGACGTAGTTTCTTTTCGGTCAGCTGTCGCCGATGGTCATTACGATAAGCTTCGATGAGATTGCCGCAGGTTGCTAGCAACGGTTGCAGGTTATCCAGCAAGGCTTCGTCATAGCCGCCCGGGCGATTGGCGATGCCGGTCATGCCGACCAGTTTGTCGCCTGCGTAGATCGGTGCGCCTAAGAAAGCGAGTAGCGCTGGGTGTCCGTCCGGTAGGCCACCGCAACGAGGATCACTGGCTGGTTGATTGGAGATGATAGCCTGCCCGCTGCTGATAACCCTTCCGAACAGCGTGTTAAGGTTAGTGAACTCCAGCCCCTGCGGCGCATTCTGCTCATAGAAATCCAGAGTCTCATCATTCCAGGCGATATTGGTAATTGCTTGAGTCTTAAGATAACGCGTGCCGTCGGGTTGCTCCAGTATCTCACCTATGAATCCATATTCACTGCCTGTGTACTCAAGAATGTCTTGAAGGAGGCCGTCGAAAAGTCTCTTGGGGTCAGCGTCTTTAATAAACTGTGACTGGGCCCGTCGAATGGTATTTAACAGCTGGTGCTGCCGGTACAGCTCTTCATCGTTGAGTTTGCGGTTGGTGACATCATGAGCTACGGCGAAAATCAGTTCCCTGTCCTGTTGTAAAGTGGCGCTCCAGGATAGCCAGCGATAGCTTCCCTGTTTGGTGCGGTAGCGATTCTCGAAATGTACGTTCGCATTGCCTTGCATAGCGCGCTCAGCTTCCTTGATCGTCTCGGCGCGGTCATCCTCGTGTACGAACTCAATGTATGGACGGGAGAGCAGTTCCTCGCGTGTATAACCTAGCGTCGTCTCCCAAGCGGGGTTTAGCTTGATAAAATAACCATTGAAGTTGGCGATGCACAGCATATCCAAGGATAGAGTGAAGAATTGCTCCTGGGCTTCATTCATTCCTACCCCCGTGGATTTGTCTATGCCTGGCATGTAAACGCTCCGTGGCTGATGAGGCTGCAGACAAATGTTGAAAGTCTACTCTGCTCATCTCGAATAATCAGCATATGACGGCGACATTTTTCGCTGCTACCGCCGAAAGGCACAGTGCTTGCAGTGGCGGGCGCGATCATATATGGAAGATCACAGGCATGGTTCCAGGGCCACGTGGCTGTGGCATACTGCAACCATGACAGGCGCAATTATCGCCACTATTGTGTTGCGTATTTCTATCGCGCTGATGCCTAACTCAGCGCTTGCGTAGCTAGGATTTGGCTGGATGAAATGGAGGTTTCGCCATGGCCGACACCGACGAGGCGGATGCGGGCCGCCGTGATTTTCTAACCACGACGACGACGATAATCGGCGCTGCGGGTGCGGCGGCCGCCTGCTGGCCGTTCGTGGTCAGCATGAACCCCACGCCGGGGGTGCGCGCCCAGGGGGCGGCGAGCCTCCCCTTGGATGGCATTCCTCCCGGTGCGATACGCACCGTGGCCTGGCGCGGCAAGCCGGTGTTCGTGTTCCATCGCGTGCCCGAGCAGATCGCTAAAGCGGATTCCTCGCAGGGCGGTAAGGACCCGCAGCCCGATGCCGAGCGCGTCCAAGATGCCGCGTGGTTAGTGGTGGTGGGTTTGTGTACGCACTTGGGTTGCGTGCCGAATAAAACCGCTGACGGTTGGTTGTGTCCTTGCCATGGCAGTGTGTATGACAATAGCGGCCGCATCCTGAGCGGTCCCGCGCCGCGTAACTTGGATATACCGCCTTACACCATCAGTGCCGATGGCACGTTGATGATAGGCTAAGGGAGGGCAACCATGGCGAGCACACTACTTGCTTGGATCAACCGTCGGTTCCCCTTCACCAGCTTCGTGCGCAACGAGCTGACTGATTATCCGGTACCGCGCAACCTCAGTTTTTGGTGGAATTTCGGTTTTTTGGCCGGGTTTGTTTTGCTGCTGCAAATTGTCAGCGGCGTGTTTCTGGCGATGCATTACAAGCCCGATGTGAACCTGGCATTCGACTCCGTGCAGCACATCATGCGCGAAGTTGAATACGGCTGGTTGATACGCTACTTGCATTCCACCGGCGCCTCGGCCTTTTTCGCCGTGATCTACCTGCACATGATCCGGACCTTGTACTATGGTTCCTACCGAGCACCGCGGGAGTTGATGTGGTGGAGCGGGCAAGTGTTGCTGTTGCTCATCATGGCGACGGCCTTCATGGGATATTTGCTGCCGTGGGGGCAGATGTCGTACTGGGGTGCGCAAGTCATCACCAGCCTGTTCGGCGCCACGCCCATGATCGGCGAGGAGTTGGTGCTGTGGCTGCGCGGCGACTACGCGGTGGGTGATGCAACCTTGAATCGTTTCTTCGCGCTGCACTATCTGGTGCCGTTTGTCTTGTGTGTGATGGTATTGATCCATCTCGTCGCGCTGCATCATGTCAAGAGTAGCAACCCTTCGGGCATCGATTTGGCGGCCAAGGACAACATCCCCTTCCATCCTTATTTCACAATCAAGGATTTGTTCGGCATGGTGGTGTTCGCGGTGATGTTTTTTGCGGTGGTTTTCTTTGCGCCCGAGACTTTCATAGAGGAAGCCAACAACGTGCCGGCCGACCCTTTGCAGACGCCGCCGCATATCGTGCCCGAGTGGTATTTCTTGCCCTTCTACGCCATTCTGCGCGCCATTCCCGATACATTAGGTGGTGCCGCCGCCATGACCGTGTCGGTGTTGATATTCGCCGCCATGCCCTTGCTGGATCGCTCGTCGTTGCCGGGCGGCGCTCGTTATCGGCCGGTGTACCGTGCCATGTTCTATTTGTTCGTCATGGATGTCTTGGTGTTGGGTTATCTCGGTACGCAAGCACCGGAGGCCTGGGTAGTGGTCGTCGGTCGCGTCGCAACGATTATATATTTCTCTATATTTTTATTGTTGCCATGGGTTTCGAAGATTGAGGAACGCTGGTTGCGTCGACGTGGATTGCCGACGGCGCTGCAAGCGACGATGGCCTCTGAACGGCGGCAGAAAGCGAGCGGAGTATGAGATCGCTGCGTGTGCTGTCAGGGGTATTGCTCGCAACGACGATGATGCCAGTTGTCATGGCGGCAGTGCTCGCCGATGTTGAGATCCCCAGTGACGAGGCTAGTCTCCAAAGGGGCGCGCAACTAGCCACAAGTGTGTGCCTCGGTTGTCACGGGTTCAAATACCTGCGTTTTGGCAATTTGCAGGCGTTGGGGTTCAGTGACGAACAGTTTGATTCTCTGCGCGCCGGTCAGGATTTGGATGCCGCATTGGACTCCTATACGCCTGCTGATGTGGCGCGTGACTTATACGGCGTGGTGCCGCCTGATCTGAGCTTGATGGCCAAGGCGCGCGAGGGCGGTCCACATCATGTGTACACCTTGTTGACGAGTTATTACACGGATGAGAGCGGCGTTACCGATAATCATCTACTTCCCGGTGTGCGCATGCCTGATGTGTTGGGCTATAGCAGCGCCGCGACGCCTGGGGAGCGTACCGAGTTGGAGCGTCAGGCGCTGGATGTGGTAGCGTTTCTCAGCTGGGCGGCGGACCCCAAGGTCGAGCAACGTGAGCGCCTGGGGTATTTCGTATTGGGCTATCTGGTCTTATTCGCCGCCTTGCTCTATGTGTTGAAACGACGCATTTGGGCGCGTTTGGGGTAGCTGCGCATGCACGAACTCGGCATGACCCAGCGTTTGTTGAGCCTGGTCGAAGCACAAGCCCGCACTCATGGCTGCATGGTGGTGCAGGCGGTGGAAATTGAACTCAATGCGTTGGCCGGTATGGAGCCCGAAGCCTTGCGCCACGGCTTTCATGCTCTGGCACGCGGCACTGTGGCCGAGGCCGCGGAATTGGCTATCACGCTCTGTCCGGCCCTCGCGCATTGTCCGGCCTGCGGTTACACGGACTCCGTCACCAGTCGCGTGCAGGCCTGCACGCAATGCGGTACCTGGCCTTTAGATATCGAGGATCAGGAAGCGTTGCGTTTGGTTGCCATCCGTGGCGCCTGATTTGTCTACCGCACCTAATGAGGAGAGTTCCTCGTTGCCTGCACTCGCGAGCGAGCTCGCAATAGTGGGCCGCCGTCGTTTGCTCCTCGACGGAGTGGTGCAAGGGGTAGGTATGCGTCCTTATATCTACCAACTAGCTAGGGAGTTCGGCCTCGACGGCTGGGTGCGCAACACCGGCGCCGGCGTGGAAGTGGAAATACAAGGCGCACAGGTCGACATCGAACAGTTCTCGCAACGAGTGCTGCCCCATGCGCCGCCCGGTGCGCAAGTCACCCGGCTGACCCATGCCGATTTAACGCCGCACTCCGATGAGGAGGGCTTCGCGATACGAACTAGCCTCGCCTCCGCTACGACGGTGGCCGTGCAGTCCGACGTGGCGCCGTGTGAGGCTTGCTTGCGTGAGTTGTTTGATCCCACGCGGCGACGCTATCGCTATCCCTTTATTACTTGCGCGCAGTGTGGGCCGCGTTACTCCATCACGCGACGCCTGCCTTATGATCGCGAGCATACCAGCCTGGCCGATTTCTCGATGTGTCCAGCGTGCGCACGCGAATATTACGATCCGCGTGACAGGCGATTTCACGCTCAAGCCTACGCCTGTTCCGAGTGTGGTCCACGGCTGCGATTTCACGACTCCGAAAACACTGCGTATGAGGATCCCATCGCCGCCGCCACCGCACTCATTGCCGCGGGCGGAATCTTGGCCGTCAAAGGGGTGGGGGGATTTCATCTGCTGTGCGACGCGCGCAACGCAGCGGCCGTGAATCGCTTGCGCGAGCGCAAGCGGCGTCCGCATAAACCATTCGCGGTGATGCTGCTCAACGAAGTGTCCGCTGCGACTTGGGTAAATATGAGTGCGCAAGCCGCCGACCGCCTCGCCTCTCCGGAGCGGCCCATCGTGTTATGCCCTAAACGGGGGCGCGCGCATGAGGCGGTTGGCGGCGACCTTAAGGTCGCCGATGTCGCGACTTCAATGAGCGACTTTGGTGTGATGCTGCCCAGCTCGCCTCTGCACTATTTGCTGTGGTACGAATTGGCTGGCCGGCCGGCGGATTTGGCCTGGCGACGCCAAGCGTCACCGTGGACGTTGGTGTGCACGTCCGCCAATCGCGGTGGCGAGCCGGTGCTGATCGATGACCAAGTGGCCGTGCGCAAGCTTGCCGGGATCGCCGACGGCTTTCTGTTGCACGATCGTGGTATCGCGCGGCGTTGCGACGACAGCGTGTTGCGCCAGCATGGCGATGAGATACGCTGGGTGCGTCGCGCGCGCGGTGCGGCGCCGCGCCCGATCCTCCTCGCCCAGGACGGACCGCCGGTGTTGGCTTTGGGCGGCTTATACAAAACGACCGTATGCATGCTGCGTGACCAGCACGCTTATGTCTCGCCGCATATCGGCGACGTCGATGGCGCGGCGGCGAGCCGGGCCTTGGTCGACATGGCACAACAGTGGCAGGAATTGGTGGGTGTGCAGCCCAAGGCGGTGGCGCATGATCTGCATCCGGATTTTTACACGACCCGATATGCGCAACACTTGGCAGCGCACTGGGGTGTGCCTAGTATTGCGGTACAACATCATCACGCCCATATTGCCGCCGTGCTGGCCGAGCAGGGTATCGCAGGGCCGGTACTGGGAGTGGCCTTGGATGGCGTGGGCTATGGCAGGGACCTAACCCCCTGGGGTGGCGAATTATTGCGTGTCGAGGGCGCCGATTGCGTCCGTGTCGGTCATTTCTCGCCGCTGCCGTTGCCAGGCGGTGATCGCGCCACGCGCGAACCGTGGCGTATCGCCGCCGCGCTGTTACAGCGAGCGGGGCGGGCAGCGGAAATCGAACAAAGATTTCCTGCTGTTTCAGCGTCGATGTACACGGCCGTGACGAACCACCCGCTAACCACCAGTGCTGGCCGTTGCTTCGACGTTGCGGCTGCGCTATTAGGCGTCGTTACCCATGTCAGTTATGAAGGTCAGGCGGCGATGTGGTTGGAGGCGCAAGCGGAACGACATGGCGAGGTGAATAGCTGGCGCGAGGGTTATGTGCTGAGCGGCGACAGCGTGCTCGATTTTTCGCCGCTGCTGCTGCGGCTCGCCGCTGAGCGTGATGCAGGCTATGGCGCCGCGTTATTTCACGCCACGCTGAGTGCCGGCATCATTGCGTGGGCTTGCCAAGTTGCTGAGGCACAGGGCTTGCGGCGCATCGTGTTAAATGGCGGTTGCTTCATGAATCGGCTCTTAGGCGCGACCGTGATGAGCGGTCTCGTTGCGGCGGGCTACGATGTCCACATGGCGCGACGACTGCCGCCCAACGACGGAGGCCTAAGTCTGGGGCAGGCGTGGGTGGCGCGTTATGCATATATGGGCTAGTAGCAGAGTTTCCAACAAGCGCTGCGCAATCAAGTCGCTTCCCCCTATCCGGGGAAGGTTACAGTTAACTAATTGGGTGCTAATCAATGTGTCTGGCAATACCCGCACGCATCGTTGAGCTGCTCGGTGACGGTGAAGCCGTGGTGGACATGGGGGGGGTGCGCAAGCGTATCTCGCTGGCTTTGCTCGACGAGGTTGGCCTGGGCGCATGGGTAATCGTGCATGTCGGTTATGCCTTGCATCGTTTGGATGAGGCCGAGGCACTCAATACCCTGAAACTCATCGCCGCGGCCGGGGAGGACGCTGATGCGCTACGTCAGTGAATTCCGCGACAGCGAGTTAGCTGCTGGCTTGTATCGCGCGATTCGGCGCGAGGTGGTGGCGGGCCGCAATTATCGGCTGATGGAGTTCTGCGGCGGTCACACCCATACCATTGCGCGTTACGCAATTACCGAACGCTTGCCGGCGAATGTGCACTTGATACACGGGCCCGGTTGTCCGGTGTGTGTGCTGCCAGCGGGACGTTTGGCGGCGGGCATCGCGCTGGCGCGGCGTCCCGAGGTGGTGTTGTGCAGCTACGGCGATCTGATGCGGGTGCCGGCCAACGCGGGCGAGACGCTGCTCGGCGCGCGTGCGGCCGGGGCCGACGTGCGCATGGTGTATTCCAGTGCCGATGCACTGGCCTTGGCGCGTGCGCTGCCGCACAAACAAGTGGTGTTCTTCGCCCTCGGTTTCGAGACTACCGCACCATCCACCGCCGTGGTGGTGACCGAAGCGCAGCGGCAAGGAATA